>NZ_JBEOTD010000015.1:0-161930 GCF_040426375.1 Streptomyces sp. NPDC096012 | reverse complement strand
CGTCGCGGCGTCGTGGTCGCAGGGCCTGGACCCGGCGTACGAGCTGACGGCCTCCGTACCGAGGGCCGGACTCTATCTGGTGCTGCGCACCCTCACCGCCCCGGCGCCGCCCCGGCGCCGCCCCGGCACCGTCACCGGCACCGCCGGTGGCCCCGGTGCCGGTGCCGTGCGCACGGCGTCGCCAGGCCGGCGGTCGTCTTCCGGCTCGTCGCCGCTCGGCCGTCTTCAGGCGGCCGAGCCGCGGCCGGTGTCGCGCGCGGCGCCCGGGCGGCCCCGCGCCGCCGAGGACGGGCGGTGTTCGTGACGCGGGTGGCGCTGCGGCAGCGGTGCTCGTGACGCGGACGGCGCTGCGGCGGGTCCGCGGCGCGGGCGGCGCCGTGCGGGAACTCGGGTACCTGCACCGGGCCTTGCCGGTGCGCTAGTCCTTCCGGACGGCCCTCAGCACGACGAACTTCGGGTCGCCGGCGACCAGTTCGCAGTTCCCGAACAGCCGCTTGAGCCTGATGTGGTAGCCGAGGTGCCGGTTGCCGACCACCCACAGCTCGCCGCCCGGCCGCAGCGCCCGCTTCGCCCCGGTGAACATCCGCCAGGACGTCGCGTCGGTCGTCGCCTGGTGGGAGTGGAACGGCGGGTTGTTCAGGACCAGGTCCACACTGCCCGGCGCCACTCCGGCCAGCCCGTCCCCGACGCGGAACTCGGCGTGCCCGGGCACCCCGTTCGCCTTGTACGTCGCCTCCGCCGAGGCCACCGCCTGGAACGACTCGTCCACGAACAGCACCTCGGCCGCCGGATCGGCCAGCGCCACCGCCGTACCGACCACGCCGTTGCCGCACCCGAGGTCCACCACGCGGGCCGCGCCCGGCCCGGGCAGGTGCCGCAGGAAGAAGCGGGTGCCGATGTCGAGCCGGTCCGCGCAGAAGACCCCCGCGTGATTGACGACCGTGCTCCCCGACACCGCCCCGACGTCCTCCGGGAGGGCGTATCCGTACGGCCACGGATTGGCGGGCCGCTTCAGCGCCGGATCGGGGGTGCAGAAGATCAGCCGGGCCTTCTGCCGCGCCAGCGAGGTCCGGGTCGGACCGAGGATCCGCTCGAACAGCCGGAGCGTGGAGGTGTGGATCTCCTTCACCATTCCGGTGCCGACGACGACCGTGCCCGCGTGCACGGCGGGCGCCAGCCGCAGCAGCTGGTCCTCCAGCAGCGCCAGGCTCTTGGGCACCCGCACGAGCAGCACGTCCATGCGCTCAGGAGGCGGATCCTGCGTGGTGAGGAGCCGTACGGCACCGGGCTCGACGCCGGCCCGCGCCAGGTTGGCCCGCGTCGCCTCCTGCGTCAGGAAGGAGTCGGTGATCTGCGTCGGCCCGTGCTCCGCGAGCGCCGTGACCAGGGCGCCCCACCGGTCCCCGACCACCACGACCGTCCCCTCGAGCGGCACCTGCTCCTCGGCCAGGTGGCGCAGCAGATACGCGTCGGAGGCGTCCCAGGCACGCAGCCGGTCGCGCGGATCCTCGGGGAAGCGGGTCAGCTCGACCTCGCCCCACGGTGTCGTCATAGGGTCGCTCATCGTGCGTCCAGGCTAGCGGAGCCGCAGATCAGGGGCGGTGAGGGAGGATGGGGGTGTGGACGCGGAGCTGTTTCCCAGGGAGCGCGCGGAGGTCGTGCCGGGCGCCGTGCACGTCCCGGACTGGCTGACCCCCGACCGGCAGCGCGAGCTGCTGGCCGCCTGCCGGGAATGGGCCCTGCCACCGGCCGGCCTGCGCACGGTCCGCACCCCGGGCGGCGGCACGATGACCGCGCGCCAGGTCTGCCTGGGCCGGCACTGGTACCCGTACGGCTATGCCCCCTCGGCCGTCGACGGCGACGGAGCGCCCGTGAAGCCGTTCCCGGCCTGGCTCGACGAGCTGGGCCGGGCCGCGGTGGCCGACGCGCTCGGCCCGCGGTTCGTTCCCGCCGACGCCTACGACATCGGGCTGATCAACTTCTACGACGGCGACGCCCGCATGGGCATGCACCGCGACGCCGACGAGCAGGCGGACGCCCCGGTCGTCTCGCTGAGCCTCGGGGACCGTTGTGTGTTCCGCTTCGGCAACACCGAGACGCGCACGAAGCCGTACACCGACGTGGAGCTGCGCAGCGGGGACCTCTTCGTCTTCGGCGGACCTTCCCGGCTCGCCTACCACGGCGTACCGCGCGTGCACCCGGCCACGGCCCCGCCCTGGCTGGGTCTCGCCGGCCGGTTGAACATCACGTTGCGGGTGAGCGGCCTGTAGCGGGTGGCGTCGGCTGTCAGGGCGTGCCGCGCGTGCGTCTGGGGATGGTCCGGCCCTGGCTTCTGGCCGGCCGGTCGAACGCCGCGTCGCGGGTGAGTGGCCTGTAGCGGGTGGCGTCGGCGGTCGGGGCGTGCCGCGCGTGTGTCCGGGGATGGTCGGGCCCTGGCTTCTGGCCGGCCGGTCGAACGTCGCGTTGCGGGTGAGCGGCCTGTAGCGGGTGGCGTCGGCGGTCGGGGCGTGCCGCGCGTGCACCCGGCCACGGCCCCGCCCTGGCTGGGTCTCGCCGGCCGGTCGAACATCACCTTGCGGGTCAGCGGCTGGTAGCCGGCGGTGCCGGCCACTACTGGTGCGGATCATGGGAGACTCGCTCTCATGAGCGGCGACGCGGATCCCCGGACGGCGGGGGAGAGGACCACTTCGAGACCCCGGCTGGACCGGGGGCGTGGTGCACTCGGGCCCGCGCTGGAGCTGGTGCACACCGGGCGGGCGCCGACCCGGGCCGTCCTCACCGCCGAACTCGGAGTCACCCGTGCCACGGCCGGCGCGGTGGCCGCCGAGCTGGAGGCGCTGGGCCTGATCCGGGTGGACGCCCGGCCGGGAGCCGCGGCCGGTTCCCAGGGCCGCCCCTCGCACCGGCTGGAGATCGCCGAGGACGGACCGGTTGCCCTGGCGGCCCAGGTGCACGCCGACGGTTTCCGGGCCGCACTGGTCGGCCTCGGCGGGCGGATCGTCGCGACGGCGCCCGGCTGCGAGACCGTCGACGCCGACCCGGCGAAGGTGCTCGGCTCGGTCGTCGAGGCGGGCGCCGACCTGCTGCGCACGACCGGCCGCAGGTGTGTCGGCGCCGGACTCGCCGTGCCGTCCGCCGTCGCCGAACCCGACGGCCTCGCCCTCAACCCCCTGCACCTGGCCTGGCCCGTCGGCGCCCCGGTCCGGCGGATCTTCGCGGAGTGCGTGCGCGCGGCGGGCATCACCGGCCCGGCCTTCGCGGCCAACGACGTCAACCTCGCGGCTCTCGCCGAACACCGGCACGGCGCCGGCCGGGGAGCCCGGGACCTGCTGTGCGTGGCCACCGGGCACCGCGGCGTCGGCGGCGCCCTGGTGCTGGACGGCCGCCTGCACACCGGCAGTTCGGGCCTCGCCCTGGAGGTCGGCCATCTCACGGTGAATCCCGAGGGCCGTCCCTGCCACTGTGGAAGCCGGGGCTGCCTGGACGTCGAGGCCGATCCGCTCGCCCTGCTGGTGGAGGCGGGCCGGGCGCCGGGTCCCGAGGTGTCCCTGCTCCAGCAGGCCAACGACCTGCTGCGCACGCAGTACGCCGACCCGGCCGTCCGGATCGCCGCCGAAGCCCTGATCGACCGCCTCGGCCTCGGCCTCGCGGGGCTGGTCAACATCCTGAACCCCGACCGCATCATCCTCGGCGGCCTGCACCGCACGCTCCTGGACGCCGACCCCGCCCGACTGCGGGCCGTCGTCGCCGACCGCAGTCTGTGGGGGCAGAGCGGCGGCGTTCCGATCCTGCCGTGCACCCTGGACCACAACAGCCTGGTCGGCGCGGCGGAGCTGGCCTGGCAGCCGGTACTGGACGACCCTCTGGGCGCGCTGCGTTGACGGTCCCTCAGGAGCGCCCGGCGTCTTCGAAGGCCCGCGTCTGGGCCGAGCTGCACCGCCTGGTCCTCGCCGACCATTTTCTCGCCTTCACCAGCATCGCCCGCACCCTCGTCTGCCACCGCCGACTTGCCAGATGAGATGACCCCTCAGGGTCCGCCGGCTTCCCAAGGGCCCTCCGGCTTCTCAGGGCTCCGGGCTTCCCAAGGCCGCCCGGCTTCTCAGGGCCCCGGCTTCCAGTGGCTCCTCGGCTTCCGAGGCGTCCGACCGAGGGGCCGGTTCACCACTGCCGGCCCCGGGGAATCCGCTCTCGGCCCGGCGCGGACAGGTGCAGCACCTCGAAGACATCTCCCGCGGCCTCGGGGGCGTCGTCCTCCCACAGTGAGAACCGGACCAGCTCCCAGCAGTGCGTGTCCACGGCCGCCGCGGCGAGCACGGCCCCGTCCGCACCGGCCAGCCGCTCCGTGTCACCGGCCGCGTCCTCCATCAGCGCGGACAGCTCGATCCCGTCCGGCAGCGGCTCCCGCTGCCGGACGGCGAACGCGGCGCGCGACGCCGTGCCCTCGGCGTAGGCGAGCCCGGTCCACTGCCGTACCGCGGGCCTGCCGAAGTCGTCCACCGGCCGCTGGAAGCCACCTCCCCACAGGAAACGGTTCATGCCCGCCAACGAGTTCCACAGGTAGAACGGCGCGTACTGGTTGACCGGGGACCCGTACCGGCCGCGTTCGCGCACCAGGTACGACTTCAGGCCGAGGCCGTCCCAGTCGTCGAGCAGATGCCCGACGCGGGCCACCCGCTCACGGATGATGCCCATGTCGTAGTCGGCGGGCAGGGTCATCTCGTACTGCATGGCTTGCATGAGGCAGTCCATCCTCGGTGAGCGGTGAGCGGTGAGCGGTGAGCGGTGGGCGGTGAGCGGTGAGCCGCGACCGGTCGGATCTGGCCGGGCGCTCGGCGGCCGCCCGTGGGCGTCCCAGTCGGTGGCCGTGCCGCCTTCCCCGGCCTCCATGACCGCGAGAGGGGGCACGAAGGTGACTGGCCCGGCGCCGTGCCGGTGGTGGCGCCAGTGCGGCTGACTCAGTTCTCCTTCGTCGGAGTCGGAGTCGGAGTCGGAGTCGGAGTCGGAGGCGCGAGCAGGGAGAGCAGACCGCGGACACCGGCGTCGAAGTCGGCGGGCGAACCGGACGCCCTGGCGAGGACATAGCCACCCTGCAGGGTCGCGAGTACGGCCGCGCCGATCTCCTCCCCGTCCAGGCTCTCGGTGAACTGCCCCTCCCGCTTGCCCTCTTCGACGATGCCGGCGATCAGCTGCCGGATCCGCGCGATCGTCTCGTCCACCGGTGCCCGCAGCTCGTCGCTCGCGGTCACGTCCGGGTCCATGGTCAGCCGGCCGACAGGGCAGCCGCGGAGCACGTCACGCTCGCGCAGGAGATAGGCCTCGATCCGCTCGTACGGCGTGCCCGGCCCGCTCAGGACGTGCTCGGCGGTGGTCCGCAGTTCCTCGGCCGTCCGCCGGATCGCCGCCAGGGCCAGGTCCTGCTTACCCCTGAAGTGGTGGTACATGCTGCCCTGCCCGGCGCCCGAGCGCTCGAGGATCGCCTTGGGGCTGGTGCCGACGTATCCGCGCTCCCACAGCAGCTCGCGGGTGGACTCGATCAGTCGTTCCGAGGTGCTCATCCACCTACTGTACATACGAGTAGTTACAGTCTGCCAGCCATCAGCCATCAGCCATCAGCCATCAGGCCATCAGCCGTCAGCCGTCGGCTGCCAACTGCCAGCCGCCAATTGCCAACTGGCAACCGCCAGCCGCCAACTGCCAGCCGCCCACCTCAGCCACCAGCGACCAGCCACAGCCACGCCAGCAGCCACCAGCTGTCAGCGGCCCGCGGCCTTCGGCCCGCAACTCCCCGCCGACTTGCCCGCGACTCCCCGCCCCGCAGCCCGCGGCCTTCGACTCCCAGCTCTCGGCTCGCTTCCAAGCACCCGCCGCGCCCCGGGAAGCAGGCCGATGTGCCCCGCGTACTCCGGGGGACGTACGCACACTGCCGCCGGCCGCACGACGACCCGGACCCCCTGCCGACGGCAGTCTCGGGACATCACCCGAAGACCGGAACCGATGACGGAGATGATCCGAGATGCAGACCCTTGCCGACTGGGACGGCGGACCCGGCCCCTGGATCCTGTTCCTCCCGCTGATCTGGGCGGCCGCCGTGGCCGGCGCCGTCACCCTCCTGCGCCGCACCGGGCGGCGCGGCCCCGGCGGCCCGTGGCGGCACTCGGACGGTGGCCACCCGGCGGGCGACTCCCCACTCGCGGTCCTCGGCCGCCGCTTCGCCTCCGGTGAGATCGACGAGGACGAGTACTGGCGCCGCCTGTCCGTCCTGGAGGAGCGGTTCGGCCGCATCGGCAAGGGCGGTGCCGCATGACCGCGCCGCCCGCAGCACGTATTGCGGCCCGCTTCGCAGACGGAGCGACGATCACCGGGGCGACGGGATGAGGATCACCGGCACACGCTGGACCGCGCCACCGGCTGGGGCGGCGCGGCGTGGGCGGGCCGCGGGCTGGGCCCGGTCAGCGGCGAACTGCCGGCCGGGCCGGAATCTGGACCCGTGCGGCGGCCGAAGCGGCTGCCGCTGCCACCGCCACCACAGGCGTCGAAGGCCCTGCCCCTGACTGTGACACGGAAGGCACGGAAGGCACGGAAGGCAACGAAGCCCCGGTCGGAGCGGGCGCCGCCAGACCGCCTGGAGTCCGTGCGCCGACCGCCCTTACGGCGCCGACCGGAGCCGGGGCAGAGGGCGAGGCCGGAGCCCCGGCGGCGACCGGAGGCGGAGCACCGGCGTCGGCCGAACTCCCGGTACCGGCCGGAGCGCCGGCCCCGACCGGAGTGGGGGTTCCCGCCCCGACCGGAGTGGGGGTTCCCGCCCCGACCGGAGTGGGCGTTCCCGCGCCTCCCGGAGCCCAAGCCCCGACCGGAGCCGGCGCTCCCGTCCCGACCGGAGCCGGCGCTCCCGTCCCGACCGGAGTCTCCGCCCCGACCCTGACCGGAGCTCCTGCACCGACCCCGACCCGAGTCCCCACCCCGACCGGCGCGGGTGCCGGTGCCGGTGTCGGGCGGGCTTCGGCCGGGCGGGCCGCCGCCGGCTGTCGTCGCGCCGCTCGGCGCGGTGTGCCGGCCGCGGAGCCGCGTACCACCGCCGGGGCGGGCAGCGTGAACCAGACGACCTTGCCGTTCTCGCCGTCCGGCCGCGCGCCCCAGCTCTCGCTGACCGCGGCGACCATCGCGAGCCCCCGGCCGCAGGTGGCCAACGGGCCGGCGTCCGTCGAGTCCTCGGCATCGGCCGGTACCGGAAGACGCGGGTCGTGATCACGCACCGACACCGTGAGCCGGTCGGGCAGCAACTCGATCTCGACGGTGCACGACTTGTCGGGCCTGGCGTGCCGGTGGACGTTGCTGAGCAGCTCCGTCACACCGAGCGCGGCCCGGTCGATCAAGGGGTCCATATGCCAGTAGCGCAACTGCGCAGATACGATTCTGCGGACCTGGCCGATCCGCGACGGCAGGGCTTGGAGCTCCACCGTGCAGTGCCTGCTTGGGTGACTGATCACGGCTGCGACTCCCCGATGTGAGGTCCGGAGGAACCGGAAGAACACGGAGAACAACGGATCCAGCAGGGTGCTTGCGTCCAAACGGCCGCCTGCTGTGTGGCCGGCGGGCTGGTTCGCAGCGTTATCGCCGGTAAACCCAGAGTGACGTGAGACCAGCGTGCCGCAGCGGATGCGCTCCCGCAACTCGCCGCGACGGGCCGCTGCCCACAGTCACCGACCGTGGATACGGCGGCGGCCGCGTCCGGCACGACCGTCAGCCGCCGCGTCCGGCCGCCCGGCGCACCGCCTCGATGAACCGCCGCGCCGCGGGCGGCCCCGGCTCGCCCGGCGCGGGGTCCTGCTCGCCCAGGGTCAGCAGGTACCGCTCGCCGTTGAGGTCGGCCAGCGCCCGGTCCTCAGGCGCGAACCACGGCTTGGAGGCCCGTACCGCCTGCACCGGCGCGCTGTCGATCTCGCTCCCGTAGCTGGTGAGCAACTCCACCCTGCCGTCGCTGATCCGGACCTGCCCGGCGCGGGTGAGTGAACGCAGCCGCTTGCCGATCCGCACGCCCGTGGCCGTGAACTCCGGCTCCGCCATCCTTCGCCGCCCCCTTGCGGGTCTTCCCGAGGTTCCGTGTTCCCAGGGTCCCGTGTTCCCGAGGCCCCGTGGTCCTGTGGTTCGTGGTCCGTGTGCGCCCCCGTCCGGGACGACCGTCCCGACTCGTGCAGTCTGCCTCCATGCCGCGTGGAGCACCAGTACGCGAGGGACTCCTGCGACAGGCGCCCGGAGCACTCCCGCCAATGCGCCCCCCACTTGCCTCGTACGCCCGTTCCCCAGGGCGCCTTTGGGTGGCTCAAAGATGCGTTTATGCAGGTGGGAAGCGGTCTGAAAGATGCCTATGCTCAAGATGTCGAGCGCGCGCAGCGCCGTCGGCGTCCAGCGTAAGGAGCACCGCCGTGAGCACCATCCCCCAGGCCCGGACCGGCGCCACCCTCGATGTCGACCGCAGCGACGCCCAGTACCGCAACTGGCTGAAAGACGCCGTCCGCAAGGTGCAGGCCGATGCCAACCGCTCGGCGGACACCCACCTCTTGCGCTTTCCGCTGCCCGAGCGGTGGGGCATCGACCTCTATCTGAAGGACGAGTCGACCCACCCCACCGGCAGCCTCAAGCACCGGCTCGCGCGTTCCCTGTTCCTCTACGGCCTCTGCAATGGCTGGATCCGCCCGGGCCGGCCCGTGATCGAGGCGTCCAGCGGTTCGACGGCCGTCTCCGAGGCGTACTTCGCGAAGCTGATCGGCGTGCCTTTCATCGCGGTCATGCCGCGCACGACGAGCGCCGAGAAGTGCCGCCTCATCGAGTTCCACGGCGGCCGGTGTCACTTCGTGGACGACTCCCGGAAGATGTACGAGGAGTCCGCCCGCCTCGCGGTGGAGACCGGCGGCCACTACATGGACCAGTTCACCTACGCCGAGCGGGCGACCGACTGGCGCGGCAACAACAACATCGCCGAATCGATCTTCCGCCAGCTGGAGTTGGAGCGGTTCCCGGAGCCGACGTGGATCGTCGCCACGGCCGGCACCGGCGGCACCTCGGCGACGCTCGCGCGCTATGTGCACTACATGCAGTACGACACCCGCATCTGTGTGGCCGACCCGGAGAACTCCTGCTTCTACGAGGGCTGGACCACCGGCGACCCGGACGTCACCTGCGACTGCGGTTCCCGGATCGAAGGCATCGGCCGGCCGCGCATGGAGCCGAGCTTCGTGCCCGGCGCGATCGACCGGATGATGAAGGTGCCGGACGCCGCCAGCGTGGCCGGCGTACGCGCCCTGGAGCGGGCCATCGGCCGCAAGGCGGGCGGCTCGACGGGCACCGGGCTGTGGAGCGCGCTCAAGATCGTGTCGGAGATGGTGGCCGAGGGGCGCCAGGGCAGTGTGGTCACCCTGCTGTGCGACCCCGGCGACCGGTACCTCGACAAGTACTACTCGGACACGTGGCTCGCGGAACAGGGCCTGGACATCGCGCCGTACACGACGGCGATCGAGACCCTGCTGACGACGGGCGCCTGGCCCGACTGAAGCCGGAGCCCCGGCCGGCACCGAAAGCCGAGCGGCACGGAAAGTCGGCCCGTACGGAGGGCCCAACAGCACGGAAAGCCGGCCGGGACGGAGGGCCCAACAGCACGGAAAGCCGGCCGGGACGGAAGGCCCAACAGCACGGAAAGCCGGTCACCTCGGCGCCGGCGGCATCGCACCCCGGCCGCCGCGAAGGAGCCGGCTACCGCAGCCGCCGGTCCAGTGCCGTGACCGCGTCCCGGAAGGCGCGGCCGACGCCCGGCCGGATCAGGCGGCACACCAGCAGGAACGCGGCCGTACCGTCGAGCGCGAAGGTCATCCGCACCCGGGTCCCGGTGCCGGCCGGCGCCAGCCGCCACTCCTCGACCCAGGCGCGCGCCCCCGGCATGTTGGTCACGTCGACCCGGTAGGCGTACAGCTCGGGAGCCCTGCCCGCCAGTACCGTCTCCTGGAAGCGGGTGCCACCCCGCAGCCGTATGTCGCGCCCGCCTTCCGTCGGCCGGGCCGAGGTCACCGCCGTGAACCACTCCGGCCAGCCCGCCACGTCCTCGGCCAGGGCGTGGAAGACCGACTCCGGCGCGGCGGCCATGTGCTGTGCGAACACCAGCCGTACGGGTGCGGTCCCGACGAATTCCGGACCGACCGGACGCAGACGCTGAGCCATGGCGGCGAACTCCTCGTGAAGTCACCTGCGGGAGCAGGGCGTTGCCCGCCAGCCTAATTGACGCCCCGTCAGATGTCCTCGTCGGCAAGCGGCTCCGGCTCCGGTTCCGGCTCACCCGCCACGATCAGCCGCGGCAGGTGCTCGGAGATCTCCGAGCGGGCGTCGGCGGGCAGTCCCGCGTCGGTGACGAGCGTGTCCACCTGCTCCAGCGTGGCGAAGGAACTCAGGCCCACCGTGCCCCACTTGGTGTGGTCGGCGACCACCACGACCCGGCGCGCGGAGTGCACCAGCCGCCGGTTGGTCTCCGCCTCCGCGAGGTTCGGCGTGGACAGTCCGGCCTCCGCCGATATGCCGTGCACCCCGAGGAAGAGCAGATCGAAGTGGAGTGCGGCGATCGCCTGGTCGGCCACCGGGCCCACCAGCGAGTCCGACGGCGTGCGCACCCCACCGGTCAGCACGACCGTGGCCGCGCCCTGCCGCTGCCCCGAGCTCCGCTGCGCCGCGTGGAAGACGTCCGCGACCCGCACCGAGTTCGTCACCACGGTCAGGTCGGGCACCTCCAGCAGATGCTGCGCGAGCGCGTACGTCGTCGTACCGCCCGACAGGGCGATCGCCGTACCCGGGGTGACCAGCCGCGCGGCGGCGCGTGCGATGTCCTCCTTGGCGGTCGGCTCCAGACCCGACTTCGCCTCGAACCCGGGCTCGTGGGTGCTGGGCTCGACCACCGGCACCGCACCGCCGTGGACCTTCTCCAGCACCCCCTGGCGGGCGAGCGCGTCCAGGTCGCGGCGCACGGTCATGTCCGACACACCGAGCTTGCGGGTCAGCTCGTTGACCCGCACACCACCGCGGCGCCGGACCTCGTCCAGGATCAGGGCGCGGCGCTGCTCCGCGAGGAGGTTCTGATTCTCGCTCACGTACGCTCCGGTCCTTTCGCCGCCGTCCGACACGCTCGGCGCACCTGCTCCGACCAGGATGTTCCTGCCTCACCAGATGCGCGGGCGCCCATCTTTTCACGGGTCGCCACCGGTTGCGCCACCGCCTGACACGAGGCGCATCCGCCCCTGTCGGCGCGGGCCGTCCGCCGTCCCCCGGATCGGGGAGATTCCGTGACGACGGATGCGCCCCGGCGCGGAACCGGCGACCCTGGAGCGCGCGCCGTCCAAGGCCTTCGGAGCGTCACGGGGGAGTGCGGGAACAGTGGAACGTGCACAGCAACGCCCGGCCGGCCGGGAACCGGTCCGGCCGGGGAACGAGCCCGAGACCGACCTGGAACTTCTCGTGCACGGGGTCGGCGGCAGCACACCCGGGAAGATGCTCGGCGACCCGCGCACGGTCCGGATCACCGGCGACGACATCGCCGCCGTGTTCCGGCGCGCCGAGGACGCCGAGGCCGGGAGCCGCCACCGCCAGGGGCCCGTCCGGGAGGCGTACGTCTGGTGCAACCTGACCTCCGGCGACGGCAGCCGTGCCCTGTGGCTGTTGCTGCTGCCGTTCATGGTGGTCAACCTCGCCCACTGGATGCGCCCCGCCGCTCCGGGCCGGCAGCGCACCGTCCGGCTCTACGGCCTCCTCGTGCGCCTGGCCGCCCTCACCCTGACCGTCCTGCTGGTGGCCGCCGCCTGCGAGGTGGCCCTGGACCTGGTGGCCTGGCAGTGCGCCGGTGTGCGTGCCTGCGCCCGCCGCCACTCCTGGCTCGGGTTCCTGGCACCCGGCCCGGCCGCGCACGGCTGGTGGACCGCGCCCGGCCGCCGGCTCGCCCTCGCCGCCCTGGTCCCGGCCGCGCTCACCGGCCTGCTGTGGTACCTCTCCCACCGCACCTGGAGCGCGTACGAGTCACACCTGCCGATGACCCCCGAGCCCGCACCGGCCACCGACGACAGCGCCCTGGCCCGGCCCGGGTTCTGGTACGGGCGCCGCCTGGTGGCCCGGCTGCGCGCCGCGCACACGGCGGCCGGCCTGCTGACCGTGGCCGCCGCCGTCGCCACCCCCGCGGTCCGCTTCGACCACCGCCCCGGCGGCCCCGCCGCCCTGGACGCCGCGGGCTGGCTGCTGACCGCGGCCCTGACGGCCTGCGCGGGGGCGGTGGCAGGCGTGGTCTGCCGCCGAGGCCGCAGCGAGAACCGCCTCGACCTGCGGCTCGAACGGCTCCTGGTACGGCACCTGTCGCTCGGCGCGCTCGCCCTGCTGATCCTCACCCTGGTGTACACCGGCTGGGCCCGGCCCGGCTGGCGGTCCACCGGCCGGCTGCCCGGGGACCCGGCCTTCGGCGCCCTGATGCTGGGCCAGGGGCTGCTCGTGCTCGCCCTCGCCGCCGTGGCGGCGGACCTGTACCGCCGTCGACCCGACCCGCGCGCGGGAATGCGCGGCCTCGGCGGTCCGGCCGTCGCACTGCTCGCCTGCGCGCTGGGCGGGGTGATCTCCGGCGGGGTCGCGCAACGCGTCGCCGACTGGCTGGACGGCACCCGCGCACTCCTGCCGGGCCCGCCCGTCCTGCTCACCTGGCAGGCGTCCGCCATCCCTCCCCTTCTCGCCGTCCTGCTGCTCCTGGCCGCCCGGCTCGCCCTGAGCACCTCCCGGCTCGCCCGCGCCGAACGCGAACGGGTCCGCCACGAGCACCCCGGCGAGCCCGAGGACCCGACCCGTACCCGGGCCATCGCCCACGCCCGCGCCACGGCCACCCTCACCGACCGGGCCCCGCTCGTCCTCGCCGTGCTCACCGCCACCACCCTGGTGCTGGGAGCCGCCGCGCTGGCCGGCGCCCTCGGCACCGAAAGGACACCCGACGGCGCGGCCCGGCACACCTACCCGGCCGTACAGGCCGTGGCCGAGACCTCGCAGGCGGTCGGGTCCTGGCTGATCGGCCTCGGTTTCCTGTTGTTCGTCACCTGGGGCCGACGCGCCTACAAGGACGCCTCGGCCCGCCGCACCATCGGCATCCTCTGGGACGTCGGCACCTTCTGGCCGCGCGCCGCCCACCCCTTCGCCCCGCCCTGCTACGCCGAGCGCGCGGTGCCGGACCTGACCTGGCGGATGGCGACGTGGACCCAGCGCACCGGAGGCCGCCTGGTCCTCTCCGGGCACTCCCAGGGCAGCGTCCTGGCCGCCGCCGCGGCCTGGCAGCTGGCGCCGCCGGTGCGCGGGCGGGTCGCCCTGCTGACCTACGGCTCCCCGCTGGAGCGCCTGTACGGCCGCTGGTTCCCCGCGCACTTCGGCCCGCCCGCGCTCGCCGCGCTGCACCGCGACGTGGCCTGCTGGCGCAACCTGCACCGCCTGACCGACCCGATCGGCGGCCCCGTACGCGCCCCCGACGACGACACCCCGCCCGTGGACCACGAACCCCTGCGGGATCCCCTCGCCTACGGCCGCACCGCCGACCACCCACTGCCGGCGCCGATCCTCGGCCACTCCGACTACCAGGCCGACCCGGTCTTCACCCGCGAACGAGCCCTGCTGCTGGCCCGCCTGTGCCCGGACCCGGACGTGCCGGGACAGCGCCCGGACCCGGACCCGCCGTTACAGGGCTCCGACCAGACCCTGCCGGTGCAGCGCCCCGACCAGGAACCGCCGGGACGGCCGGATTCGGGCGGCCCGGGATGAGAACACCGCCGGGCCCTGTGCCCGGCGCGCTCCGGGACCCCTGCGCTCGCGCCGCGGAGCGGGAGCCGGCCAGGCCCTTCAGCTCCTGCGGGAGGAACGCGCACCCACGCGCCGGTGCGTGACCCACCGGGGCGGACACCGCCGCCGGGCAGCTCACGGCAGTTCCGGCAGGTCCTCCGCGTACAGCAGGGTCAGTTCGTCGGTGGTCGGGTCGGCGACCTGGGCGACACGGCTCGCGTGCCGCTCCACCATCGCCTCGAACGTCTGCCGGGCGGTACGGCCGTTGCCGAAGGCCGCTCCCTTGGGGATCTCGGCGAAGTACTTGAGCAGTCCCTCGGACGCGCCCGGCGTCAGCCGGTACTCGTGCTCGTCGGCCTGCTGCTCCACGATCCGCAGCAACTGCTCGGGGCCGTAGTCGCCGAAGGTGATGGTGCGGGAGAAGCGGGAGGCGACACCCGGGTTGACGGAGAGAAAGCGTTCCATCTCCGCCGTGTAGCCGGCGACGATCACCACCACCGCGTCCCGGTGGTCCTCCATCAGCTTCACCAGCGTGTCGATGGCCTCCTTGCCGAAGTCGCGCCCGGCGTCCTCCGGCGACAGCGCGTACGCCTCGTCGATGAACAGCACACCGCCGCGCGCCCGTTCGAAGGCCTCCTGGGTGCGGATCGCGGTGGATCCGATGTGCTCACCCACCAGGTCGACCCGGGAGACCTCGACCAGATGGCCCTTCTCCAGCACGCCGAGCGAGGCGAGGATCTCGCCGTAGAGCCGGGCGACCGTCGTCTTCCCGGTGCCGGGCGAACCGGTGAAGACCAGATGCCGCTTGACGGAGGCCGCCTTCAGACCCGCCCGCTGCCGGCGCCTGCCCACCTCGATCATGTCGGTCAGCGCCCGCACCTCGCGCTTGACGCTCTCCAGGCCCACCAGCGCGTCGAGTTCCCCGAGCACGTCCTTCGACGTCCGCACCGGCTGCCCCGGCTCCGCGTCGGCGGCCGGCGGCTCCTGCTCGGCGGTGCGCTGCCCGGGGATCGAACCGAGCAGGCCGGGCGAGTGCGGCACCGTCTCCACGGCCGTCGCGCGCAGTGCCGGCTGCCGCGGGCCACCGCTCTCGTCGCTGGTGCAGTCCTCCACGACCGGGCCCGCCGCCGTCCCGGCGTCCGGCCCCGCGTCGGCGAACTCGTAACCACCGCGCGCACACCGCTCCGTACGGCACTTGCGCAGCGTCGTACGGCAGCCGTCGATCACATGGAAGCCGTAGCCGCCGCTGCCGCTGACCCGGCAGTTCGAAAAGCTGCCGCGGCCGCCCGCCGATACGTAGAAACCGGCCTCCGCGGGGGACTCGACCGTGCAGCGCTCGATGGTCGGGTCGGCGCCCTTGGTGACGATCACACCGGTCTGGGTGGTGTCCAGCGTGCAGTTGCTGAGCGTGCCGCCGCTGCCGTGGTCGCGGAACCACGCGCCGGTGGCCGCCTCCCTGATCCGGCAGTCGTCGAGCTGGGCGGTCGCCCCGTCGCTCACCGACACGGCCGTGTTGCGCACCTGGAACAGGTCGCTGTCCACCACGTCCGCGCGGGACCCCCGGTCCAGTACGAACAGGGCGTCCGGCACGTCGTGAACCCGGCAGGAGTCGAGGACGGCGGTCGCCCCGTCGCTCACCCACACCGCCGGGTAGTCGCCGGTGCTGTCGAAGATCTCGCACTGGTTGGCGTCCACGCGGGTGCCCGGGTCCCAGACCGACAGGCCGTTGCGCCCGAACTGCCGGACCGTCGTCCGGGTCAGCGTCAGCACCGACCGGGACCTCAGGTCGACCGCGTTCTCCGGGATGTCGTGGATGCGGCAGTCGGCCAGCGTGAGCACCGCGTCGGTGTCCAGCGTGACGCCGTCGGCCGTGGTGCGGTGCACATCGCAGTCCGTCAGGTGCGCCGTCGCCCGCTGGGTGACCTGGACGCCGGAGCCGCGCACCTCGTAGATCTCGCACCCCACGGCCTCCAGCGCGGAGTTCTCACCGGTCGCGGTGAGGCCGGTGCCGGAGGCGTGGTGCACCCGGCACCGCTCCAGACGCGGATGGGCCCCGCCACGGACCGCGACGCCCGCCTGCCCGGCCGCGACGACCTCGCACTCCTCGAACACCCCGCCCGCCCCGTCGAGTACGGCGATGCCGATGCCCGCCGGGTTGTCCACGGTGCACCGGCGCACGGTCGGACGGGCGCCACCGCGCACCTCGATGCCGCTGGCCGACCGCGTGACGATCCGCACGTCCATCAGCTCGGGCGCGCCCTGCTCGACCAGCAGGGCCGGCGCGGCCGCGTCCTGGCCCTCCACATGCAGGTCCTGCACCACCGCCGAGGCCCGCACGGTCAGCGGCACCCCGTCCACCGGCGCGATCCGCACCGATCCCGAGGAGCCCTCGGGCCCGCGAAGCGTCACCGCCCGCTGCACGACGAGGTTCTCCCGGTAGGTACCGGGGGCGATGGTGAGGACGTCGCCGTCCGCGGCGGCCTCCAGGGCGGCGGCGAGCGAAGCGTACTCACCCGTGCGGCGCCGCCACCGCGAAGTACCGGTGTGCGTCACCTGGACCGTGCCCTGTGCCATGGTGTTGCCGTGCCCCCACCTTGTCGTACTGATGGCTCGCTGCCGTCGGAGCGTGGCCCCGGTGCCCGTGAGCGTGCGGAATCCCCGTGACCTGAGCGTGTTCGCGTTCACGAGAAGCCGCACGCCCCTGGGTCTCGCTCACCCGCGGGTCGTCGCCGAAAGCGCTTCGGCCGGTCCACCGTAGCGTGTGCGTGCGCGGTGGGTTGACCAGAGCCGGAAAGGGCGTCAGCAGCCGGTGCCCGCCTTGCCCCAGTCCGGGCCCGCCCGCTCCCAGGCCTGGTCCCAGCGCGCGTACCGGCGCCGGACCATGCGCCAGACGGCCAGCCGCCGAGCGCTCTCCACCAGCGCCACGAGCACGAGGGCCGCGCCGGTCCCGGCGAGCACCGCGTGGGTCGTCGCCGTGGGGGCGTCCAGCGGCCGGGTCGTTATTCGGCCGTGCGGGTCGGTCCAGATCCGGAAGGGGTCCCCCGGATGCGGGGACTTGAGGCCGGCGAGGGCCATGCCGTACCGGCGGGTGCCGTCCGGAGCGGTCCAGCGGGCCAGGACCCGGCTGCGGACCTCGCGACCGGGGGTGATGTCGGGGTCGGTGTCCAGCGGGGCTTCGCCCAGGTCGCGCACCACGGTGGCCGTGACGAGGCGTCGGGTGTGCTGCTGCTGCCGCACGGCCCGCTGCAGCGAGTCCTGAGCGGCGGCACCCACCAGACAGCCGGTCACCGGAGCCGCCAGGGTGATCAGCACCAGCGCCACGAGGGCCACCCACGCCTCCGCCAGATCGGTCGCACGGCGCAGCGCATTGTGCCGCCAGCGCCACAAACCGCTCACTGCCCGCATCCCCACACCCCCCTCTTCGCACCGTCACAGCCCCGGGCGCGGACGCTCGCTCCCGGTCCGGGGCCAAGGGAGAGCGGCATCGCGTCCGCCGCGGCCGGCGACGGACGCGGCCTCTCACCGCATTCTCACGCCCTCCCAACGGCCGGGCCCCGCCCCCGGGTTCCCCGTCGCCGACACCGGTCCGGCCGCGAACGACCGGGGCGTGCCGGGGCTCGCCTACCGGTCGTGCAGCCGGACCGGGTCCCCGACCCTGATCGTGCCGGGCGACAGGGGCACCAGGTTCTGGCCGAAGACCGGTTTGCCGTCGATCCTGTGATGCCGTGCCAGGGTGCGCAGCGGTTCCCGGCCGCGTTCGGCGGTGTCCTGGTCGGTGGTGGTCACCACGCACCGCCCGCTGGGCTTCGCGGCCCGGAACACCACGTCTCCGACGGAGATCCGCGACCAGTGGTCCTCGGCCCAGGCATCGGTGCCCGCCACCACGATGTTGGGCCGGAAGCGGTTCATGGGCAGCGGGCCCTCGTGTGCGTGGTCGCCCGCGGCGATCAGGGAGTTCAGCGCGTCGAGGGAGGCCACGGTGGTGGCCAGCAGCGGGAAGCCGTCGGCGAAGCTCACCGTTTCGCCGGGCAGCGCGTACCGGGGATCGACGGGGCGGCGGCCGGCCGGATCGTCCATGTGCACCAGGCGGACCGCGGCCCGCAGATAGGAGCTGCACCAGTCGTGCGCGGCCGCCGCCGCAGGGACCGCATCGACCTTGGTCCCGAAGACGTCCGCCGGCACGGTCGCCGCCGGCTCGGGCACCGGGACCGTGAGCGGCGCCTGACCGGGCGCCGACAGACGAAGGCCGCCGCCGGGCAGAGGCTCGGCGGCGGCCAGCGCGAGACGCGGCTGCTCCCGCTGCGTGACGACCTTTCCCCCGTCGTCGATCAGTGCCCAGCGCCGGTCGCCGGCCAGGCCCCAGGGCTCCACCTCGGCTGCCCGGGGCGACAGGCGCCGGAACGCCTTGACCGGGTGGACGTGGATCGACTGCACTTCGGCGTTTCCCATGACGCCATCGTGCCAGGAGGCACCGATGCGCGGGCGGCGCCGGTCAGTATCCCCGGTACTGCTGGTTGTTGTACGGGTCCTGGTAGGAGGGCTGCACGGGCCGCGGGGCGGCCGGGCGCATGGCCTCGTACCCCGAACCCGCCGCCATGGGGCGCTGCTGCTGCGGGGCCTGCGGACCGGGGTACCCGCGCGGGGCGCTCGCCTGCTGCGGGATGTACGCCGCGGGCGCGTGCTGGAGCGGGGCGGGCTGCTGCATGTGCGGATAGCCGTAGGCGGGGGCTTGCGGGGACGGGGCCGCCGGGAGGGCGGGCAGTGCCGACGGCAGGGCGGGCAGGCTGCTGCCCGTGTCGTAGGCGGCGGGGACCCGGATCGGGGCGATCTGCGGAGTGCCTCGCTCGGCCACGAGGGAGTCGTAGATCGGGGTGTCCGGGAAGGAGGCGGAGTAGTAGCCGCCACCATAAGTGGAGCGGGGGGAGGTCATGGCACATAAGTTAAGCCCACGATGTGCTGGTTGGGGAGACCGATAAGAGGGTTGTTTTCCGTGTCGGCAGTGACCTGGCATCCCTAATCCGAGCGAACTCGGCAAAAAAGGACGCCAATCGACGTTTGGATCGTGTAAAGGGCGAGTTTCTGTCGGGTTACCGGCGGTTGACCGGTGATCTTCCGGTGCCGCTCGTGGGAGTTCGCCGGGCCGGGAATAGGTTGTGCGGGTAGGGATCGACCGGGCCGCCGGGACGCCGGGAAAGCGACACAGGATGGGGGCGGACATGCCAATGCCGAAGGGATCGAACGTGCCGGTGCCGACCACGACGCTGCGCGTCGAATTGGGCTGGCGCCCCGGGCCCGGCGTACCCGACGCCGACGCCTCGGCGCTCCTCCTGACCGCCGGAAAGGTCCGCTCCGACGGGGACTTCGTCTTCTACAACCAGCCCGCCCATGCCTCCGGCGCGGTCCGCCACGAGGGCAAGCGCACAGCCGGCGGACGCGTCACGGACACCCTTGCCGTCGACCTCGCGCGCGTGGAGAGCGCGATCGAACGGATCGTCCTCGCCGCCTCGGCGGACGGCGGCACGTTCGGACAGGTCCCAGGCCTCTACATCGAGGTGACCGACCCCGCGACCGGCCAGGTGGCAGCCCGCTTCGACGACCCCGGCGCCACCGTGGAGACGGCCTTCGTGCTCGGCGAGCTCTACCGCCGTCAGGGCGGCTGGAAGTTCCGCGCGGTCGGCCAGGGCTACGACAGTGGACTGGAGGGACTGGCCGAGGACTTCGGCATCACCGTGGACGAACCGCAGCACACCGCGCCGCCCACGACGCCCGCCCGGGCGGACGTGCCACCGCCCACCCCGGCCGCCCCTCCGAACGCGCCACCGGCTCCGGCCACCGCCCCTGTGCCGCCGCCCGGTGCGGCGCCCGGGACGCCGCCGCCCCCACCCGCGGCCCCTCCCGCCCCCGCCGCCCCGCCGGTCCGTCTCTCCAAGGTCACCCTCACCAAGGCGGCCCCCGCCGTCTCACTGGCCAAGCAGGGCGGTACCTCCGGCATCATGCGGGTGAACCTCAACTGGCAGATGCGCAAACAGTCCACGGGCCGGACCGGCCTGTGGGGCACCCGGCAGAGCGACGTCGACCTCGACCTGTGCGCCCTGTACGAACTCGCCGACGGCCGCAAGGGAGTCGTACAGGCACTCGGCAACGCCTTCGGATCGCTGCACCGGCCGCCGTACATCCACCTCGACGGCGACGACCGCACAGGCGCCGTGGCCGCCGGCGAGAACCTGACCGTCAACCTCGACCACGTCCGGGACTTCCGCCGCATCCTCGTCTTCGTCACCGTCTACGAAGGCGCCCGCTCCTTCGCCGACCTGCACGCCACCGTCACCCTCCAGCCGCAGTACGGCGCCCCCGTCGACTTCTCGCTCGACGAGTGCACCGTGCCCTCCACCGTGTGCGCGCTCGCCCTCATCACCAACACGGGCGGCGACCTCGTCGTCCAGCGCGAGGCGCGGTATCTGGTGCCGGAGCGCGGAGTGAGCCCGCAGCGGACCATGGACCGCGCCTACGGCTGGGGCATGAACTGGACGCCCGGCCGCAAGTGACCCGGCTCAGCCCTCCTCGGGCACGGCACCGGGACGGGCGTAGGTACGGCCCTTCCAGGCCGCCCCGCGCCCCCGGTAGTGCTGCACGGCCGAATCGACCGTCATCAGCAGGTACAGGAACGCGGTGAACGGCAGCAGCGGGGCGAGCCACGGCGACCGGCGGTAGTAACGGAGCATCGGCAGATACGTGCCCGCCATCACCGCCCACGCCAGCCCACCGAGGACGGCCGTCGGCACGCTGCCCCCGGCCGCGCCCACGGCCAGCGCGGCGGGCGGCACCAGATACACCAACGCGAGCCCGGCGACCGTACCGAGAAGCAGCAGCGGGTTGTGCCGCAACTGCGCGTAGGCGCTGCGCGAGACCATCCGCCACAGGTCGCGCAGCCGCGGGTACGGCCGCACGCTGTCCACCCGGTCGGCCAGCCCCAGCCACACACGGCCGCCCGAAGCCTTCACCGCGCGCGCGAGCGCCACGTCGTCGATGACGGCGTGCCGGATGGCGTCGGGGATGCGGGCCCGCTCGGCCGTCTCGGAGCGCAGCAGGACACAGCCGCCCGCCGCGGCCGCCGTACGCGATCCCTTCCGGCCGATCCTGCGGAAGGGATACAGCTGCGCGAAGAAGTACACGAACGCCGGCACCACGAGCCGCTCCCACCCGCTCTCCACGCGCAGCCGCGCCATCTGCGACACCACGTCGAAGCCCCCGGTGCGGGCCGCCGCCACCAGCGAGCGCAGGCTGTCAGGCGCGTGCGCGATGTCCGCGTCCGTCAGCAGCAGGTACTCGGGCTCACGCGCGCGTGCCAGGCCGATGCCGTACCGCACGGCCCACAGCTTGCCCGTCCAGCCCGCCGGCGGCTCCCCGGGCGAGCCCACGGTCAACGGCAGCCCGCCGTGGCGCCGGGACAGCTCGCGGGCCAGCTCCCCGGTGCCGTCCGTACTCCCGTCGTCCACGAGGAAGACCTCCGCCCGCCCCGGATAGTCCTGCGCCAGCAGCGAGGGCAGGCCGGCCGGCAGCACGGCGGCCTCGTCGCGCGCCGGTACGACCACGCAGACGGACGGCCACTCGCCCGGCTCCCGGCGCGGCGGCAGCCGGACGTCCGTGCGCCAGAAGAAGCCCTGGCACAGCAGCAGCCAGCACCAGGCGGCAAGAGACACGGCGGTGATCCACATGACGGCGCTCACGGCCGCAGTCTGCCCCACCCGAGCCGCTCACAAGAGCGCATCGTCTATCGTGGCCGGGTGAAGATCGCGCTCATGGACTCCGGAATCGGTCTGCTGGCGGCCACCGCCGCGGTACGGCGCCTGCGGCCCGACGCGGATCTCGTGCTCTCCCTCGACCCGGACGGCATGCCCTGGGGACCGCGTACCCCCGAGGACCTCACCCGGCGCGCGCTGGCCGTCGCCGAGGCCGCCGCGGCCCGCCGGCCCGAAGCGCTGATCGTCGGCTGCAACACGGCCACCGTGCACGCCCTGCCGGCCCTGCGCGCCCGCCTGGAGCCCGGCATCCCCGTCATCGGCACCGTCCCGGCGATCAAGCCGGCCGCGGCGGGCGGCGGCCGGATCGCCATCTGGGCGACCCCGGCCACCACCGGCAGCGCCTACCAGCGCGGTCTCATCGACGACTTCGCCGACGGTGTGCCGGTCACCGAGGTGCCCTGCTGGGGTCTCGCCGAGGCGGTCGAGCACGCGGACGAGGCGGCCATCGACGCGGCCGTCGGCGCGGCGGCCGCACTCACACCGGACGACGTGACGACCGTGGTCCTGGGCTGCACCCACTACGAGCTGGTGGCGGACCGTATCCGCGCCGCCCTCCAGCGTCCCGGCACCGCCCCGCTCGTCCTGCACGGCTCGGCCGGAGCGGTGGCCGCGCAGGCCCTGCGCCGCATCGGGGAGCTGCCGGCGCCCGACGCCCCGGCGGAGGGAACGCTCACGGTGCTGCTGAGCGGCCGCGAGGGCGACCTGCCCGCACCCGCCCTGCACTACGCCGAAGGACGGCTGCTGCCCGCCACCGGCCCACTCGCCGACCGCAGGTGACAGGGGCGCCCGCCGGCCGAGGGGCGCCGGGGCCGGTCGCTGACGCAGGAGGATGAGGAAGCCCACCCGACGCGCATGCGCGCGGGGCGCCGAGCCGGCCGCACGAGCCGGTGGTCGTCTGGGCCGCACGGAGCAGTCACCGTCCGCGAGCGGGTACCCGCGCAGCGAAACCTGAGTAACCTCGTGAACATGAGGGACCACCCCCACGCGGACGGCACCCCGTACCCGGACGTCTGGACCGGACGCGCCACCAACCGGGTCCAGTGGCTGCTGGCACTGGTCGGAGCGGCCTGCCTGGCGCTCGGCATCGAGCTGGCCGTGGACTCGGCCTGGACCAACGGTGTCGCCGCCCTGGCGATGTCGGTCGTCGGCTGCATCGCGGCCGGCCTGCTGGTCATCTTCGGCACGCTCGCCTTCGTGCACGTCGACCTCAGACTCGACAAGGAATGCCTCGAGGTGCGCTGCGGCCACATGGGACTGCCACGCCGCCGTATCCCGCTCTCCCACGTGGCGGGCGCCGACTTCACCGCCCTCGTCACCCCCCGGCACTGGGGCGGGTGGGGTTACCGCTGGCGCCCCGAGAAGGGCACGGCGGTCGTCGTACGCCGGGGCGAGGGCGTCGTGCTGCGCCTGTGGGACGGCCACACCTTCACGATCACCGTGGACAACGCGGAGACCGCCGTCCACGTCATCAGGGACCGGCTGCGGACGATCACACCGGGCTCCGGCCGCTGACGCCCGCACAGCGCTTCGGCCCGCCGAGGCGCACGGCCGCCGTCCCCTTTCCCTTTTTCCCTTCCTGTTTCCTGCCGGGTGCGGTCATGAGCGCACGAGGTGCGAGCGGTGTGCGGTCATGGCGGCGTGGAGTGTGTGCCGGGCACGGCGATGGGGGGGCGTGAGTGTGCCCGGGCACGGTGGCGGCGGTGCGTGGAGTGTGGGGAGGCCCAGACGTGGTGGTGCGGAGGGTGTGCCGGGCACAGTGACGCGAGGTGTGCGTCGGGCACGGTGGTGGCGGCGTGGGGGTGTGGGCACGCAGAGGCATGGTGGCGCGGAGTGCGTGCCTGGCGCTGACGGACAGCCGACCGTCGAAGCGGCGCGTCCGTACCGTCCCGGCGCCCCGGCCGGGGCGCCGGTTCACCATTCCGGTTGCGTGCCGTCACCCGCCCACGGCCGGGCCGTCGCCCACCCGGCCAGTAGACCCGCGCCCACGGTCACGGCGGTGAAGCTCAGCGCGTTGCCCGACATGGCCAGGACGGCCACGGCCGTCAGGGCCGCGCCGGCGGTGAGGGCCACCGGGGTCGGGCGCGCGGAGCGCCACAGCGCGTGCAGCACCCAGCAGAACGCCGCCGCCAGCAGGGTCACCCCGAGGAAGCCCTGCTCCGCCGCCTGCTGCAACAGCGCCGAATGCGGCTTGCCGTCGGACGGCAAGGCCTGCGGCGTCATGCCGCTCACCTCGCCGAACCGGCCGGGGCCGACGCCCAGGCCGCCGTCCCGGCCGGCCAGCCGTAGTGCCTCCCGCCAAAGCTGGAGGCGCTGCGGGGTGAACCGGCCCGCGAGCGCCCCGGCCAGGGCGTCGGGCAGCCCGTCCGCCGCGATCGCCCAGGTCGTCCCCGCGACCAGGGCCGCAGCGGCGGCGAGAGCGGCGAGGCCCGCGCCCCGGCCGGGCGTCGAACCGGCGGCGAGCGAGCACAGCAGGACGGCCGCGCTGACCGCGCACCCGGCCGGCGACCCCAGCGCCGCTCCGGCCGGCACGATCACGGCGGCCAGCGCCCGCAGCCCGAGGCGCAGCGCCGGCACGGGCGTCGCCCAGGCGGCACAGCACGCGGCACCGGTGGCCAGCGCCAGCACGGCGGCGGTGGCCCCGGCGCGCCCGAGAGGGGCGGCGTACGGGGCGCCGGGGGAGACGTCGGGCAGCGCCACCGCGAGCGCCAGCCCGGCCACCGCACCGGCGCAGGGCGCGGCCACCGGCAGCAGCGTCCCGGAGACCCGGCCCACGGCGTAGCCGGCGGCCACGGCGAGCACCGCCAGCAGCATGCCCTCGGGCCGCCCGTCATGGGCCGCAGCGGTGATCAGCGACCACCCCGCGCAGGCCCCGAGCAGGACCATGCCCGCACCATCAGAAACGTTTCGCCTGGCGTTCTCCGCGTCCGCACCGGTCGCAGACCTCGTCACCGTCGACCCCACCCGCAGCCCCTCGCACCCAGTCCCCCGACCTGTGGCAGGCCAAGGCCGCGCGCCGGGTCCGGCCGCACCGCCGAGGCTGGGCACACCGTAACGGCTGATGACCCGTTTGTGGACAAGATGCGGAGAATCGTCGCCACCGCGTCCGTGTTTCCCGAGGCCGGCCTGGCGCGGCGGTGCGGCCGCCGGGCGTGCGGGGCCGAGGGCTGCTGATGCCGGGTTGCGCCGTCGGGTGGTGCTGGTGGCCGGTCTGTATCGGTGGTGGTCCGTGCCGGGTGGTGCTGGTGGCCGGTCCGTGCTGTCGGTTTGTGGTCGTGCCGATGACGTCCATTTCTGCCGGAAAACCCGGCCCCAGCTGCCGGGCGCTGCCGTCCGCCCGTGCTGCTGCCCGTGGCCTCCCCCCGCCGTCGGCCGCGCGAGGCGACAGGGAGCGGTCCCGTGTGCGGCGTGGAGACTTTGCGGGCGGGGCCCGCGACGAACGGGCGACGGTCGGCCGAAGCGGGCTCCGACCAGCGGCAACCGTGGTCGGCGGGGGCGGCGCCGGGGTCCGGCCGAGCTGTCGGCGGTCGGACCGGGCGCCGTACACTCGCCCGGTGACCGTCACCGCAACTTCCGTGGACCAGCCGGATCGGCTCCGTCCGTCTCGCGCGCCCGGCGCGCTCGGCGGCCGGCTGCCGCGCCTGGTCCCGGCCGCCGCCTCCGCCCTCTGCGGAGTGCTGCTCTACGTCAGCTTCCCGCCGCGCACCCTGTGGTGGCTGGCCCTGCCCGCCTTCGCCGGCCTCGGCTGGGTGCTGCGCGGCCGTGGCTGGAAGGCGGCTCTCGGGCTCGGCTACCTCTTCGGGCTCGGCTTCCTGCTGCCCCTGCTGGTGTGGACCGGTGTGGAGGTCGGTCCCGGGCCCTGGCTCGCCCTGGTCGCCATCGAGGCCGTGTTCATCGCCCTGGTCGGCGTGGGCGTCGCCGCCGTCTCCAGGCTGCCGGCCTGGCCGGTGTGGGCGGCCGCCGTGTGGATCGCGGGTGAGGCGGTACGCGCACGCATGCCCTTCAGCGGCTTCCCCTGGGGCAAGATCGCCTTCGGCCAGGCGGGCGGTGCCTTCCTGCCGCTGGCCGCGGTCGGCGGTACTCCGGTGCTCGGCTTCGCGGTCGTGCTGTGCGGTTTCGGCCTGTACGAGGCCGGGCGGCTGATCGCCGAGGGGCGCCGTACCCGGGACGTGCGGCGCGGGGCGGCGGTTGCCGCGCTGCTGAGTGTGGCCGTACCGGTGGGGGGCGCGCTCGCAGCCCGCGTGCTGGTCAGCGACAAGGCCGAGGACGGCACCGCGACGGTGGCGGTCATCCAGGGCAACGTGCCGCGCGCCGGACTGGAGTTCAGCGCCCAGCGGCGCGCCGTCCTCGACCACCACGTGCGTGAGACGCTCCGGCTCGCCGCCGACATCAGGGCGGGGAAGGCCACGAGGCCCGACTACGTGCTGTGGCCGGAGAACTCCTCCGACATCGACCCCTTCACCAACCCCGACGCGGCCGCCGTCATCAGCGGTGCCGCCAAGGCGGTCGGCGTACCCGTCTCGGTCGGCGCGGTCGTCGAGAGGGACGGCAAGCTGCTCAACGAGCAGGTCCTGTGGGACCCGGTCAAGGGGCCCACGCAGACGTACGACAAACGGCAGATCCAGCCCTTCGGCGAGTACCTTCCGCTGCGCGGCCTCGTCGGCGCGATCAACAAGGAGTGGACCGGCATGGTCCGCCAGGACTTCAGCCGGGGCGGCAAGCCGGGGGTGTTCGACTTCGCGGGCGTCAAGGTCGGCCTCGCCACCTGCTACGAGGCGGCCTTCGACTGGGCCGTGCGGGACACGGTCACGCACGGGGCGGAGATGATCTCCGTACCGAGCAACAACGCGACCTTCGACCGCAGCGAGATGACCTACCAGCAGCTCGCCATGTCCCGGGTGCGCGCCGTCGAGCACAGCCGCACCGTGACCGTGCCGGTGACCAGCGGCGTCAGCGCGTTCATCATGCCGGACGGGAAGATCACCCAGAAGACGGGCATGTTCGTGCCCGCCTACCTCGTCCAGAAGGTGCCGCTGCGCGCATCCGAGACCCCGGCGACGAAGCTGGGCATCGCGCCGGAGATCGCCCTGGTGCTGGTCGCCGCCGGCGGCATCGCCTGGGCGATCGGCTCCGGTCTGCGCGGCCGGCGGGAGCTGGGCGGTCTGCGCGCCGGTGACGTGTAGCCGTACGACCGCCGTACACCCCCCGAACCCGCCCGGGTGCCGCGGGCTCGCCGGTTAGGGTCGGGTCATGGCTACTCCCGAATTCATCCGTACGCTCCGGTCCTCCATCGGCCACCAGCTGCTCTGGCTCCCCGGGATCACCGCGATCGTCTTCGACGACGAGGGCCGGGTGCTGCTCGGGCGGCGGTCCGACACCCGCAAGTGGTCGGTCATCGGCGGGATTCCGGAGCCGGGCGAGCAGCCCGCCGCCTGCGCGGTGCGGGAGGTCTTCGAGGAGACGGCGGTGCACTGCGTCGCCGAGCGGATCGTCCTCGTCCAGGCCCTGGGACCGATGGTCTACCCCAACGGGGATGCCTGCCAGTACATGGACATCACCATCCGCTGCCGTGCGGTGGGCGGCGAGGCGCGGGTCAACGACGACGAGTCGCTGGAGGTGGGCTGGTTCGCGATCGACGCACTGCCCGACCTGAACGAGTTCGGTCTCTTTCGGATCAAGCAGGCCATGTCCGAGGCACCCACATGGTTCGACCCTATGGCTGCCAGCTGAAGTATGGGTGGTCACCACATGGGGTGAGGGGTGGGTTCCGCTTAGGGTCAGCACATGACCTCGTCCACCCCCCAGCCCGGCCCGGGCCCCGGCCGCGACGCCCAGCCCCTCGCTCTCGACCTCGGCGGCCGCACCGCCCTCGTCACCGGTGCCGCCGGCGGCATCGGCCGCGCCTGCGCCCTGCGGTTGGCCGCCGCGGGCGCCGAGGTGCGGGCCGTCGACCGGGACGCGGCGGGCCTCGCCGAACTGTCCCGGCAGGCGGAGCGGGTGGGCGAGCTGCCGGGCCGCGTCGTACCGCACGTCGTGGACCTCACCGATCTCGACGCCGCCGAGCGCGCCGCCGCCGGAACCGACGTGCTGGTCAACAACGCCGGGCTGCAACTCGTACGCCCCATCGAGGAGTTCCCGCCCGAGGTCTTCCACACCGTGCTCACCGTCATGCTGGAGGCACCGTTCCGCCTCATCCGCGGTGCCCTCCCGCACATGTACGCCCAAGGCTGGGGGCGCATCGTCAATGTGTCCTCCGTCCATGGGCTGCGGGCCTCTGCCTTCAAGTCCGCCTATGTGGCGGCCAAACACGGTCTGGAGGGCCTGTCCAAGACGGCGGCCCTTGAGGGCGCGCCCCACGGTGTGACCTCGAACTGTGTGAACCCGGCCTATGTGCGCACCCCCCTGGTCGAGAAGCAGATCGCCGACCAGGCGCAGGCGCACGGCATCCCCGAGGAGCGGGTGCTCTCCGAGGTGCTGCTCAAGGACAGCGCGCTCAAGCGCCTCATCGAACCGGAGGAGGTCGCCGAGGCCGTGGCCTACCTGTGCAGCCCGCAGGCGTCCTTCCTCACCGGTGCCTCCCTCGCCCTCGACGGCGGATGGACGGCCCACTGACCGGCCCGCCCGTGTCCGGCCGTCCCCCGGCGGTACCGGGACTTTTCCACAGGCCTGACGGGCCGGGTGGCCGATACGGAATCCTGTGACCATGTCCCGCGATCATGTTCAGCCGGCACCCTGTGACGGCGCCGAGGCCGAGTACCTCGGGCTGCTGGCCCGCGACGCCTCCGTGGAGGCCTATGAGCAGCCCGTGCTGCTGGCCCGCGCCGAGGGCCGGTCCGCCGAACGGATAGCGGCGCTGGAACAGGCCAAGCTGCTGGCCCTGCGCGTCCGCGCGGAGCTGGAGGGCCGCCGGCGCCGCGAGGCGGAGCTGTCCGCGCTCTTCGAGACCGCCCACGACCTGGCCGGCCTCAGGGACGTGGACGCCGTCCTGCAGGCCATCGTGCAGCGGGCCCGCTCCCTGCTCGGCACGGACGTCGCCTACCTCACCCTGAACGACCCGGCCAGGGGTGACACCTACATGCGGGTGACGGAGGGCTCCGTCTCCGCCCGCTTCCAGCAACTGCGCCTCGGCATGGGGGAGGGGCTCGGCGGACTGGTCGCCCAGACCACACGGCCGTACGTCACCGACGACTACTTCAAGGACGCCCGGTTCCAGCACACGCTCACCATCGACTCCGGTGTCCGGGACGAGGGCCTGGTCGCCATCCTCGGGGTTCCCCTGATGCTCGGCCCGCACGTCATCGGCGTGCTCTTCGCCGCCGACCGCCGGGCCCGCGTCTTCGAGCGCGAACAGATCGCCCTGCTGGGCTCCTTCGCCGCCCTCGCCGCGGCGGCCATCGACGCCGCCAACCTGCTCACCGAGACGCGCGAGGCACTGTCCGGGCTGGAGCGGGCCAACGAGATCATCCGGGACCGCAGCGCCGTCATCGAGCGCGCCTCCGAGGTCCACGACCGGCTCGCCGAACTCGTCCTGCGCGGCGGTGGGGTGCACGACGTGGCCGGCGCCGTGTCCGAAGTGCTCGCCGGCACCGTCGAGTTCGCGGAGGCCGAGGCGGTGCCGGCCGAGCCGCTGGAGTCGTCACGCGCCGAAGGACATGCCGTACCGCACGGCGACGACTGGATCGCCGCGGTCACCGGGGGCGGCGAACTCCTCGGCGCCCTCGTCCTGCGCGGGCACCCGGCCCTGGACCCCGTGGACCAGCGCACGCTGGAACGCGCCGCCATGGTGACCTCGCTGCTCCTGCTCGCCCGCCGTTCCGCCGCCGAGGCCGAGCGGCGCGTGCGCGGCGAGTTGCTGGACGACCTGCTCGACGCCCGCGACCGCGACCCTCGGCTGCTGCGCGAACGTGCCACCCGGCTCCGTGCCGATCTGGACGCCACCCATGTCGTGCTCGCCGCCCGGCTCGACGGCCCGGCGGCCGACGCGGACGAGGAGGCGGCGGCCCGCCGACGGCTGTGGTCGGCCGCCTCCCACCTCGCCGCCACCCGGCACGGACTGGCCGCCGCCCGCGACGGCGGTACCGTCCTGCTGCTGCCGCTCGGCGGCGACACCGCCACCCAGGCGGCCCGCCGCACCGCCCGCCATCTGGGCACAGCCGTCCATCAGCCGGTCACGGTCGGCGCCTCCGCCCCCGTCACCGACCTCGCCGCCCATCCGGAGGCGGTCGCCGCGGCCTACGCCGAGGGCCGTCGCTGCCTGGACGCGCTGCATCTGCTGGGCCGGGCCGGAGACGGCGCCGCCGCCGAGGACTTCGGCTTCCTCGGCCTGCTCCTGGCGGGCGAACGGGACGTGACCGGCTTCGTCGACCGGACCATCGGCCCGGTCGCCTCGTACGACGAACGGCGCGGCACCGAACTGCTGCGCACCATGGACGCGTACTTCGCCTGCGGGATGAGCCCGGCCCGCACCAAGGACGCGCTGCACGTGCATGTGAACACCGTCGCCCAACGGCTGGAGCGCGTGGGCCGGCTGCTCGGCGAGGACTGGCAGGTACCCACCCGCGCCCTGGAGATCCAACTGGCCCTGCGCCTGCACCGGTTGGCGGCACCGGACAGAGACAGGGGATGACACCGGTGTTTTCCGGCGACCGGTTCGCCTCGTACCACCGTTTCCCTTCGAGGCACCGCTTCGGTTCGCGCCGCCGTGTCTCCTTGAGCCACGGTTTCGCTTCGCGCCTTCGACTTCCTTCGGGCCGCCGGGCCGCCGGGCCGCCGGGCCACCGGGCTTTCGGGCTTTCGGGCCGCCAGGCCTCCACCGGATGCCCGGTCTCCGCGAGGCGCCGGCCCGGCCCGGCCCGGCCCAGGAGGCGGCCCGAAAGGGCGTGCCGGACGGGCGGGCCGGGCCTGGTGCGCCGCTGGGGCCGTCGCGTCGCCCCTCAGACCGTCCGCGCCTCGGCGGTCGCGGGCGCGTCAGAGGGTTCGCCGTCGCCGCCCTCGACCCGGGCGAGGTCCCGGTGCCGCGTCTCCCGGGAGACGCCCACCGCGATCAGGGTCAGCACGGCGGCGGCGATCACGTACAGGGCGATCGGGGTGGCGGTGCCGTAGTCGGAGAGCAGTGCGGTCGCGATGAGCGGCGCGGGGGCACCGGCCGCCACGGAGGCGAACTGGGCTCCGATGGAAGCGCCCGAGTACCGCATCCGGGTGGCGAACATCTCGGCGAAGAAGGCGGCCTGGGGCGCGTACATGGCACCGTGGAACACGAGCCCGACGGTCACGGCCAGCACGAGCCGGCCGAACGACCCGGTGTCCACGAGCGAGAAGAACGGGAACATCCACAGGCCGATACCGGCCGCGCCGAACAGGTACACCGGCCGCCGTCCGACCCGGTCGGAGAGCGCGCCCCAGGCGGGGATGACCGCGAAGTGCACGGCGGAGCCGATGAGGACCGCGTTGAGCGCGGTCTGCTTGGAGACGCCGGCCGAGGTGGTGGCGTAGACGAGGATGAAGGCGGTGATGACGTAGTAGCTGATGTTCTCGGCCATGCGGGCGCCCATCGCCACCAGCACGTCGCGCCAGTGGTGCCGCAGCACGGCGACGAGCGGCGGCTTCTCCGCCTCGTCGGCCCGCCGGGACTCGCCCCGCTCCAGCGCCTCCTTGAACACCGGGGATTCGTCGACGGAAAGCCGGATCCACAGACCGACGAGCACGAGGACCCCGGAGAGCAGGAACGGAATCCGCCAGCCCCAGGTGCCGAAGGCGTCGTCGGACAGGACGGCGGTGAGCAGCGAGAGCACGCCCGTCGCGAGCAACTGCCCCGCCGGTGCGCCGGTCTGCGGCCACGAGGCCCAGAATCCACGCCGTCGTGCGTCACCGTGCTCGGACACCAGCAGCACGGCACCGCCCCACTCACCACCGAGCGCGAAACCCTGGACGAGCCGCAGCGCGGTGAGCAGTACCGGCGCGGCGGAGCCGACGGTGGCGTGCGTGGGCAGCAGTCCGATGGCGAAGGTGGCGCCGCCCATCAGCACCAGGCTGAGCACCAGAAGCCGCTTCCGGCCCAGCCGGTCCCCGTAATGCCCGAACACCAGGGCCCCCAGCGGACGGGCAGCGAACCCCACGGCGTACGTCAGGAACGACAGCAACGTCCCGACGAGCGGGTCGGAGTCCGGGAAGAACAACTTGTTGAACACGAGCGCGGCCGCGGAGCCGTAGAGAAAGAAGTCGTACCACTCGATGGTGGTCCCGATGAGGCTGGCGGCGACGATTCTGGGGAGGCTGGCGGGGGGTGGGGGAGCGGTGGTTCCGGAGGCCATGTGCGCCACTTCCTCGTGTGCGGTGGGGACGGGTACGTGTCGGCACACCGTAGGAAGATGCAGGTCAGGGGCACATGTGGTGGGGCACCATAGTTCGGGGGTTGGCTATGCGTGCGGCCACCATGCCGGCTCACGGAAGGGCGGTTCAGGGGGCGCGAGTGGTCGAAACGAGTGCTGTCCGGGACGCCTGGTTCTGGGGTGATGTGACGGTGCGGTGTCGACTCCCGTGCTGGTTCGGCGCTGACCCGAAGCCCACGTCATCGGCCTGAAGCGGATATGACCCGGCGCCGTCCAGGGAACGGCGGCGGGAGCTGGTCAGGGGAGTGCGGCATCACGGCCGGCGGCGCTGCGGGCAGAAGCCGCAGCGCCGTCGACCGTTCAGCCCCGGGGCGTGCCCGGATGCGTCCGTGAAGGGCCACCGGGCGGGCGGCGGAGGAGGCGTGCCGGTGGGGGACGCGGTGCTCGCGGAAGTCCGGCAGCAGCGTGGGCACCGCCGAGGGCCGGCTTGGCTCGTCGGTGACCGTCGGGTCCGGACAGGGTAGAGAGCAGCAGGGGTGCATCGGCTGTCGGCAGCGAGCCGGAGAGCGGAACAGCGCCCGGTGGGGAGCGGGACGACGTGATGAGGCGGCTCGGCGACGAGCTTGAGGAGGGGACGCGATGACGGCACCCGACGCACCTGGCACGGTTGATGCCGAGCAGGTCAACGCCGCGATGTGGGACACCTACGGAGCGCATCACCTCAAGCGGGCCGCGCCTCTTCCCGAGGTGGACGAGATTGTCTGGGGACCGGCGGGAACAGGGCCGGGAGACGCTGTCTTCGGCGACCTGAGGGGCCTGCGCGTATGCGACCTTGGTTGCGGTCCGGGCCGGCACGCCGCCCACCTCGCCCGTACCCATGGCGCCGCCGTGGACGCCGTCGATCTGTCACCGACCCAGATCGAGCGCGCACGGGCGCGTTACGGCGATCTGCCGGGCTTGCGGTTGGTCCAGGCCGACGCCGTCGGGCATCTGCGCACTTCGGCGCCGTACGACGTGATCTACTCCCTGTCCGCCGTCCACTTCATCGACCCGCACCGGCTGCTGCCCGCCCTGGCGGCGGCGCTCAGGCCCGGCGGACGGCTCTACTTCACCGTGCTGCACACCAACTCGTCCGGGAGCGGCCCTTCGTCGGAGGTGAAGTCTCGCCCGGAGATCCTGCGCCTGGCCGGCGGCGGCGAACTGATCGTGCACATGTGGGTGCTCACCACAAAGCTGTGGGCGGACCTGCTCGCGCAGCACGGGCTGCTCACCGAGGAGGTCACCGTGCTGGACGCGCCCGAGGAGGGCAACCATGCCTCCTACCGGCTCTTCCAGGTCCGCAGGCCGACCCGGGTCGCCTCTCGTCCCCGTAGGGCCCAACCGCCCGTCGCACACGCCGCGGCCGGGGTCGGCGCGGTGCTGGCCGGCCCGCGCGGTCTGCTGCTCGGCAGCCACCGACGAGGGACCGTCGAGCTGCCCGGCGGCACGGTGGAGCCGGGCGAGTCTCTGGAGGAGGCGGTCGTGCGCGAACTGGCCGAGGAGACCGGACTGCACACGGACCCGGCCGACGTGCGCTTGCTGGGCATGCTCCTGGACCAGGCCGCCGGCGTCGTCCGGATCACGTTCGGCGCGCTCGTCACGCGGTGGCGCGGCGAGCCCGCCGACCAGCCGGGCGAGCCGGTCGGTGACTGGAGGTGGTGGCCGCTGGACGCGCTCCCGTCCGGCCTGTTCGAATGCAGCGCCCAGATCCTCACCGCCTGGCGCCCCGAGCTCCCCATCGACCATCCGCCCGCCCACTTCACCCCCTTCGCCAAGCGGCACAACACGGGTCAGGACATTGCCGGTCCGCGTCGTCCGGGCTCTGCTGGCGCTGCGCGATGAGCAGGTGGAGCGGCCCGTGTGGCGGTGGACACCGTGGTGACTCCGCACCGCTGGCCGCACCACCGTCACGGAGGTCACGGGGCACGCGATCGAAAGCGACGTCTGGTACATCGCCAAAGCCCGATGGCTGCTGTACGGCCTCGCGGTCGATGAGACAGAGGCTCTGGCCGGGAACGTCGCCTCCCTCTGGGAAATCAAGATCCTGTTTTCCACACGCGACCTACAGTCCCGCACCGCGTCACGCCCAGCAGATCGCGGCCTCGCTTCCCAGACTCGACATCGTCACCTCACTCCCCAAGATCGATCTGCCCGTCGTCGCGTACCGCCCAAGCGCTCGTGAGCAAGTGGTCGAGGAAGACGCCGAGCAGGCAAGGGCCTCGGATGCCCCAGAGGCTCCTGAGGCCGAGACGGAGGAAGCACGAGCAGACGGTGACAGCGCGAGCGAGTGACCGGGCGGTCGCCCACACCGGCCCCGAGGGGGCGGGCTCCCGTCCCGGCTCGGGGAAGTCACGGAACGGGAGCCCTACGTCCATCTTCCTCGCCGTGCGGCCGTTCGCGCTCATCGGCCGGCTTCCGACCCGCGGTGCGGTCCGGGCCGCTGCGGGCGGTGCGCCTGCTGGTCGTCCTGATGCCCGGGGTGCGCCGGGTGCGCCGGGTGTGCCGCGCCGGCATCGTCCCGGTCGGCGTACCGGTCCATGGTGGCGCGGAGTCGTCGGGCCGCCTTGATGAACGCGTCCTGGAGGTGGCGCAGCCGCTCGGCCGTGAGATCGAGGGCTGCCACGTCCGTGCGTGACTCCGCGAGGCCCACAGCGCCATCAGGCCGATCGTCGAGGCCGCGAGAGTAGGCGAGCTGTGCGCTGCCGTCGGCCAAGCGGTACGGAGGGCCCGCCACGGCGGTCTGACCGGCGGCGACCTTGTCGGCGAGTACGCGGAAGCTGTCCCGCAGCAGGTCGACGGTGTGCCCACGTGTTCGGCCAGGATCTCCTCGGGCATGCGGGGCACGGCCGGACGAGCGGCAGCGGCGGACGAGCGGCAGCGGGCCGCGGTGGACGGACGCCGCGGTGCATGGTCCCGTCGGCGGGTCCCAGCGCAGTGGCCGGACGCGGCCGTCGGCGGGCGACGGCCGCCTGTGTGCGAAGGACCAGCCACTGTCGGCTCCGGATACGCGGGATCCGCCGGCGCTTTCCGCCGTATACGCGTGGCGGACCCGCACGGCGCCGAGCAGCGCTCCGTCACCGGGTGTCGCGCGGGCGGGGGGCCTACCGTGGGAGATGGTCCCGGTGTCGGCCCCGCCGACCGGCCGGTCGTTCACGCCGGGGGCGGAAGGAGGCACGAGATGTCCGATGCGATACGGGACACCACGGCCCGGCGCGTACGACATTTCGTCGACGCCGGACATCCCGACGCCGGGCCCGTCGAGGCGGCGGTGGAGGGAGCCGTCTACCGACTCGGGGACGGAACGGTGGCCAAGGTGTGGGAGCGCCGACGGGGCTCCGAACTGCGACGGATGCAGAGTTTCTACGCCGATGCCGGGGCGCACCTGCCGTTCGGCGCCCCGGAGATCCTCGCCGTCGAGGACATCGACGGTGTCCCGATGACCGTGGAGCGGGAGCTGACCGGCGCGCCCCTGGCGGCCAGGATCCGCACCGACGACCCGGACGAGGTCCTGCCCGAAGCGGTCGACTGCCTGGTCGGCGTGCTGCGCGCCCTCGCGGACGCCCATGACGTCGACGAGGTCAAGCAGCTTCCCGTGCTGGACGAGGAACGCCCGCTGTGGGAAGGCCACACCACTTTCGGATCCGCCCTGGCGGACCTGGTGGACCGGCGGGTCAGCCGGTGCGCGGACCGGCTCTCCACGGATGTCCGCGACTTCGACGACACGCGCGCCCGGCTGCTTCGGAAGCTGCGCGCGTTGCCCCGTACCGACGAGGCGGTCGTCCACGGTGACGTCTTCCCGGAGACCGTGCTGGTGGACGACGACCTGCGGCCGCTCGCCCTCGTGGACTACGGCTTCCTGTCCACGGGCGGGGATCCCCGCTTCGACGCCGCCGTGGCCGCGGCCATCTTCCCGGCGGGCACCGAGCACGCCCCGGAGATCACCCGGCGGCTCACCACGCGGTTCGCCGACGAGTTCGGCTACGCGGTCGACGACCTCCTGCTGTACCGGGCCGCCTATGCGATGGCCACGAGCGACGCCTTCGCGCCGGGCGGCGGTGACGAGCACTTCGCCTGGTGCGTCACCGTGCTGGAGGACCCGGCCGTCACCGAGTCCCTGCACCGGTGACGCACCGCGGGCAGCCGGGCAGGAAGTTCCGGTGACGGTGTGTGCGGTGCCCTATAGCGGCAAGCGCAAGATCCACGTCCGGCGCGATGAGGACGGCCGGATTGTCGGGGCCGGCGGCCAGAGTGGGGCGAGGACCAGGAGGACGGCACGCAGGCCGGGGCCGAAGCGGCGCTGCCGCACTTCTCCGGCCCGCGCAACGCGGCGACCATCGCGGCGTTCCGGCGAACCCGTGTCCACCGGACCGAGTCCCCGGTGCGGCCAGAGGGCTGCCAGGCCCTGCTCCGCCGGCGGAAGAAGAACGAGATCACCGGCCTCCACGCCGTGCCCTACGACATCGAAGTCGGGGTCACGAACGACTTCCCACCGGGGCGCCGAGTCCACCGGCAAAGGAAGGCGCTGCGGGCCCGGGAGCCGGAGGAACGACGCAAGACCCTGCTCGGCGTGCCGGAAGCCGGGACGGTGTGGGAGCCGGGCGGGGAAGCCTGGGAGAACAAGCTCACCGCGCTCCGCTCCTACCGGCGGGCCACCGGGCACCTCGCCCCGCGCCACGACGCGGTGTGGGGCGAGGGTGAGGCGATGGTGCCGGTGGGTGCAGCGACGGTATCGGGGGAGCGCCTTGCCATCGGTACCGGGCGAACGGCTGCCCGGCTGCCCGGGACGCTGTGCGCTTGAGTGACCTGATGGTGCGTACGGTGCTCACAAATCGGAGCCCGGCTGCTTTCCCCGGTCTCAACCGACCGAGTCCGCGGGGAGCCAGTCCGCGAAGACCTCCGGGAGGCGGCCCAGGTCCTCGGCCGTGAGGGTGACGAGACGCAGGCCGTGGAAGCGGGCCAGTTCCCGCTTGCGCGCGACCTTCGCCGCGTACGCCTCCCTCGTCATGAGGCCCAGGGCTTCGACGAACGTGCCGTCCGCCAGACGCCAGTCCGCCCGCAGGCCGGTCGTGTTGAGTTCCGGATGGCGCGGGTAGGCGGGCTCCGGCTCATGGGCCACGCCCCAGTGATGAAGGAAGTCGTCCACGTGCCGCTCGAACAGGGAGCGGCACGGATGCCCGTCCGTGGCCGTGGTCGCCGTACCCATCGAGGTGCGAACCCCGTCCGTGAGGAGCCCTGCGTGTCCCAGCCACTCCGTCCAGGTGCGAGCCGGGCGCGCCGGCCGCGCACTCGGCAACGCGGAACCGGGACGCGGCACCAGGAAACGGCAGAGCATCACCTCGTCGACCAGAGCGTGGTCCTCGAACGGGACGCGGACGCGCTCCAGCTGGGCGAGGGACGGCGGTCCGGAGAACTCGATCTCCGCGAGCCTGCGCAGCGCGTACACGATCGCCTCCGTCCACGCTCCGTCCACTCCCGTGTCCCGCAGCACCCCGTTCCCCGCGAGGACACAGCAGCCGTGGCAGTAGAAGAGCCCCGGGCGTGCCGACTGGGAGGAGCGCCCGCAGAGCCGGCACGGCTCTCGCTCGGCCAGGTCCACGGGGGCACCGAAGAGCGCCTCCAAAGCTCGCCGGTAGTACGGGTTTTCCGCCGCGTCGTCGATGAGCGGCGGCAGCAGGCTTCCCGCCTTCGCGGCACGCGCCTCCTCGTTGACGGGGTTATCGGGGTTGTCGGGTTTCGCGTTGAGCCAGCGGCGGTGGGGCTCCGGGATCAGCAGCTGCCCGGTGGTCGTCACTCGGCTGGAGCGGCCGACCGGACTGATCGCGGCCGGCGCCACCGCGGCACGGAGGTTGTGCCGCTCCACCTCCTCGCCCGGTGTGCCCCATGTCACGAGCAGCGGCCGCACGCCGTGCCGGCGCAGCAGCACCGTCACCGGCTCGGCGAGCGACGCGGCGTAGACGGTGAGCGTGCCCGAGTCCGGGTCGAACCAGCCGGCCTCGGGAAGCCCGCCCCGTGGGACCCCCGGCTTCGAGAGCCGGATCGACCACCTGTCTCCACCCGCGACGACCACCGCGTCCGGGAAGCCGCTGAGAGCCACCAGGTCCTCGGGTGTGTCCACGTCCACCCCGTGCGCGCGCAGCGCGACGAGTGCCTCGGCGCGCACCCGCTCGTCGACCAGGGTGAGCGGCCCGTCCGGCTGGTGGTACTGCCCGACCTCCACGCCGGATCCGTCCAGGACGAGGATCCGGGTGTGGTGGAAGACGGACCGGGTGACGGCACGCAGGTCGCGGAAACCGTGTGGCGAGCTCCGGTACGTCTCCCAGGCGCGCAGGAGCGGCTGAGCCTCGGCGTCCCGGCGCCGCCGTGCGCGGTCACGCTCGGTCTCCCGGCCCCAGGCCCCGCCGGCGGCGCGATGGCTCAGACCGGTCCGCAGCCCGATGGCGAGCCGTTCGGCGAGCGCCCGGCGCAGGCCCTGCTCGACACCGGCCGGGGCCGGCCCCTCCTCCGTGCACCGGTCGGCCTCCTGCCGACGAGCGGCCAGGTACGCGTCCACGAGGGCGCGCACGGTCTGACGCTCGGGCAGCAGGACCCGTACGGAGCCGACCGCGTACCCGAAGGCTTTCTGCTCCGCCCACGACACCAGCTCGTGGCGGCCGGGTTCCCAGTCCGTGTTGTCCTCGTCCCCACCGCCCTCGCCGTCCTCGTCGTCGTAGAAGCGGCCGTCGTCCGCGAGGTCGTGGAGCTCTATCCAGCCGTGGCAGCCGACGGGCATCCCGGTCTCCTCGGTGAGGTCGCGGATGCTCTGGCTCGTGACGTGCAGCGCGCTGCTGTACAGATAGCCCATGTGCCGGTCGAGAACGGACCCGCCGTGGCAGGGCGGGGCGGTGACCGACACGGCACGCGTGTCGTAGTCGTTGTCGGGCCGGGGGACCAGACCCACGCGTACGGGTATGACGGCACCGTCCTTCGTCCTGGGCGCCGCCGGCCTGATGTCCTCCTTCCGCAGCCGGTCCAGGAGGAACGCGCGCAGAGCGGGGACGGAGTCGTCGAAGACCGCGAACCCCGCGGAGACGTCCTTCGACGGATCGCCCGGGATCATGAGGAGACCCACGTCGGGGGCGTACTGGATCGTCTCGCGGCTCGACATGCGCGAAGTATGGCAAGGGCATATGCGCTTCCGTGACCCGGGGCAGGCGGCCCTGGACGGACGGTGGGCCCGAGCCCGGCCGCCGAGTGGCGTTCTCCCGGGATCCATCTCGAGGCGTACGCCTGGGCTGCCGCGCCGTCTCCGTCGCCAACCGGCCTTCCCGCAGGGATACATACCTCACATGTCAGCCGGCGATTGAGTGCTCGTTCGACACGCCCCGTTGACCTCGGTGACCGGCGCAGCAGATCGGTGAGTGAGGTTCACACACGTCGAAGACAGGTCCGCCCCACCGCAGGTGGTGTCCCCTCCCACCGCTGACCGCTGCCCGGCTCAGCCTCTCCCTCCGTCAAGTCAAGCACTGAGAACGGTCGCTTCATGGACTACTGCATTCCGTGCAACCGCACGCTCAACGGCGCCGTAACCTGCCCCGAGTGCGGGGCATACGACTCCGGCATCACACAGCTGAGCGAGCGGAGAGACGGTGCTCCGGCCGTCGGCGCGGCGATGCCCGAGGTCCGCTTCGACGAGGGGCCGGGCTCCTCCGAGTCCCCCCTCCCCGAGTCCCCCCTTCTCGGGTCACCGACTCCCTCCCCGGACCTGCCGGCAGTGCGGCCTGACCGTCCGTCGCGGCTGAGGAAGTACGCGGTCCACTCCCTCGCCGCAGCCGCCTTCACCATCCTCGGAGGCATGGCCACCGCGTCGGTGCTTCACCAGCCGGCAGCCCCACGAGCGGCTTCGACCCCGGAGTCGTCTTCCGCGGAGCCCGAGGTCGTCGTCACCGATTCACCGGCCTCACCGGAGCGAGTGCCCACGCGCCCGGCGCGAGAAGGCGTGGCGGACCGGAACGGTGACGGGAACCGGCGTCCTCTGCCGACGCCACCTCGCAGCAAGCCACCGGTCTCCCGGCCCTCCGCCACCACCAGTGCGCCACCACCGGTGAGGGAGAAGCCGACTCCCCGGCCCCCCAGCAGCCGCCGCCCCAGCACGCCCTCGCGGACGGCGACCCCTTCCACGCGGCCCTCCGCCAGTCCCTCCGGCAGCATCAGCGCCTCCCCCACGGCTAGCAGCTCACCGAGCAGCACAGGGAAAACCGGTGGCTGACCGCCCCGCCGGCCGGCCCGGAACGCCCCGCACCGGTAGGTCAGCCGGGCAGTGCCGACGGCTGGAACGCCCCGCACCGGTGGTGTCAGCCGGGCGGCGCCGACAGATGGATCAGGATGCCGCACACCTCGTCCACGATCTCCCGGGCCTCCGCGTCGTCCCCGCAATCGGCCAGTTCGCGCGCCGCCCCACCGATGACGGTGGTCAGCACGCTCACCCGGACCCGGCCGGCCCGTCGCCGCTCGTCCACCTCCAGGAGCCGGGCATTGCGCCGTACCCATGCGCGGTCCCACTGGCGGCGCAGCGCGTCGAAGCCCGTGGGACCGTCGTCCTCCGCGAGGAGTCTGCCGAGCCGGCGGTTCTCCCAGGCACCCTCCAGATACGCCTTGGCTCCCGCCACGAAGAGGGCGATGGGGTCGTCCTCACCACGGCTGCGCTCGGTGGTCAGCGTCGCAGCGGTCCGGCGTTCCTGCTCCTCCCGGAACTCCTCCCACAGGGCGAGGTAAAGCCCTCCCTTCCCGCCGTAGTGCTGGAAGATGCTGCCCATCGGGACGCCGGAACGCGTCGCGATCTCGGTGAGGCCGGCGTCGGTGTAACCACGCTCGGTGAACACCTCCAGCGCGGCGCCCAGCAGCGCGCGCCGGACCGTTCGGTCCTGCCCCTCGTGCTCCTCCGGCAGGCCGAGACGCCCCTGCCCGTCCGGCCGCTGACGCGCCGCCTCGGTCCCGGCGGACCCCACGATGCCGCTCACCGGCAATCCCCACCTTCCACGGCCTCGTCGCGGATGGCGAGGGCGACCAGCAGTTCCAGGAGGTCGGCGATCCGTCGCGGATTGCGGCCGGTGCGTTCCTCGATCCGGCGCAACCTGTAGTGCGCCGTGTTGTGGTGCACCCGCAGCCGGTCGGCGGCCAGCCGCAGATTGAGGTCCGCCTCCGCGAACGCCCGTATGGTGGCCGCCAGCGTGTCGCCGCGTCTGCGGTCCTCCTCCAGCAGCCCGCGCACGCGGGGATCGACCAGCTGGCGGGCGAGGTCGTCGGCGCGCAGCGCCAGGTAGTCGAACGGGGACAGCCGTGGCAACGCCGCCACCCCGCCCCCGCCCGGCACCAGGTCGAGCGCGGCCCGCGCCTCCTCGTACGCACGCGGCAGTTCGGACGCGCCCCGGGCGACCGTGCTGATGCCCATCGAGAGCATGGCTCCCTCCCGCGCGAGCCGCTCCCGCACCGCCTCGAAGTGGGCGCACACGTCCTCTGCGTCCATGCCGGCCCGGAGCACGGGCACGGCCACCACCTCGCCGTGGCGTACGACGACCAGGGTCCTGCCGGCCCAGGGCCCGGCCACGCTGATCGACGCGCTGGTGGCGTACCCGTGCTCGGCCGTGGTGATGTCCCCGGTGCGGATGTCGCCGACGCACATCGCCACCACCGCCATCATCGGTGAGCGCGGTCCGATGCCGTACGCCTGCGCCGCGGCGAGCAGCGGACCGCGCGTCGGGGCCACGCCGGCCAGCAGCTGGTCCAGGAGATCCCGGCGCTCCCGGTCCGCGTCGGCCACCACGTGCTGTTGGTACTCGACGTATGCCTGCGCGGCGTGGGTGCTGGCGTAGTCGACGTACCGCATCAGCGGGGTGACGAGGGACAGCGCGGCCTGCTGGGCCTCGGCGGACGTGCCCGCGCAGTCCAGCAGCGCGTCCCACAGCACCTGCCGGCCGACCCGGAAGGCGCTGATCCAGTCCTCCAGGGCGAACCCCGCGCGTGCCCTGCGCATGGCTGCCGCGCGGCTGAAGACCAGGTCCTCGGCAGCGATGTCGCGGTCGCCGGCCAGCGCCGCCAACTGCATCCGGTAGTGCTCCAGCACCTGATCCCGTACGTCCTCGAAGAATCGTTCGTCCTGCAGCGCGTACGACGGGATCTCCGCACGCATCACCTCGATCGCGTCCTCCGCCACCTCCTCGACCCGGTCGTGGACGGCGTGCAGGATCCGTCGCCGCTCCCGGCGGAGCGGTTCGGAGAGTGGGGGAGGGCCCAGGGCGGGACCGCGAGGCATGGCGCCGATCGTCGCCGTACGACTGGTGCTCCGTCAACAGCCCCGGCGTGAGACATCTCCCGGCACCTGTGCGCGGCGCACAGTCCGGCCCCCGGGAAGTTGGGTGCTCGCACCCAATGTGCGGCCGGACCGCCCCCACCTACTGTGACGCTCGCCCACCCCCCAGCACGTCGGAAGGGGCGTCACTCATGCTCGCGGTCGACGGTATCACCGTGCGCTTCGGCGGGATCACGGCACTGGACGGTGTCGCGTTCACCGTCGAGCCGGGCACCGCCGTAGGGCTCATCGGGCCGAACGGAGCCGGCAAGACCACCTTGTTCAACTGCCTCACCAGGCGCTGCACCCCCGACGGGGGAGAGGTGCGGTTCGAGGGCGAGGACCTCCTCGCCCTCCCCCCGCACGCCGTGGCCGGGCGCGGCATCGCCCGCACCTTCCAGAACCTGGGCCTGTTCCCACGGCTCACGGTCCGGGAGAACGTCATGGTCGGCGCCCACCGCCGGGGGCGCGCCGGACACCTCGCCGCGGCGCTCCGGTTGCCCCGCGTCCGACAGGAGGAGAGGGAACTACGTGAGCAGGCGGACGACTTGCTACGGCGGCTCGACCTGGCGGAGGTCGCCGGCCACCCCGCCTCCGGGCTGCCGTTCGGCACGCTCAAACGCGTCGAACTCGCCCGGGCACTCGCGGCACGGCCCCGGCTGCTGCTGCTCGACGAACCCGTCAACGGGCTCAGCCACGGCGAGGTCGGCCAATTCGCGGATCTGGTCCGCTCGTTGCGCGCGGAATTCGACCTCACACTCGTGGTGGTCGAACACCACATGGGTTTCGTGATGGGCCTGTGCGACAAGGTCGTGTGTCTCGACTTCGGGCGCAAGATCGCCGAGGGCTCACCCGAGGAGATCCAGCAGGACCGGGCCGTCGTCGAGGCGTACCTGGGGGTGGCGGCATGAGCGAGGCCACCTCCGACCGCGCCGGGGCCGCGGCGAGTGCGGAGCCGGACTTCCTGAAGGTGTCCGGCCTGCACGCCGGATACGGCCAGGCCCGCGTGCTCCAGGGCCTCGACCTCCGCGTCGCCCGCGGTGAGGTGTGCGCGATCCTCGGACCCAACGGGGCGGGCAAGACCACGGCGCTGCGGGCGCTGTGCGGCATGGTCCGGGGCCGCGGCTCGATCACCCTGAACGGTACGGAACTGCTGGGCCGTTCGCCCGAGCAGGCCGCCAGGCTCGGCGTGGCGCATGTGCCCGAGGGCAGGGGCACCTTCAACGACCTGACCGTCGAGGAGAACCTGCGCGTCGGCGCCCACCTGCGCACCGCTCGCCGGCGCCGGGGCCGCGCCGAGCGCGCGGCCGTCGCGGCCGACCTGGAACGGATCTACGGCTACTTCCCCAAGCTGCGCCAGCGGCTCCGTCAGGCCGCGGGCAGCCTCAGCGGCGGGGAGCAGCAGATGCTCGCCATCGGCAGGGCGCTGATGCTGCGGCCCGCGCTGCTGCTCCTGGACGAGCCGTCCCTCGGGCTCGCCCCGCTGGTCACCCGCGAGCTCTTCGAGATCGTCCGGGCCGTCAACGAGGAGGAACGCACCACCGTGGTCGTCGTCGAGCAGAACGCCCAGCTGGCGCTGGACATCGCGCACCGGGCGCACGTACTGGAGGCCGGCCGCCTGGTGCTGTCCGGACCCGCCGCACGGATCCGCGAGGACGGGCAGGTCGCCGAGGTGTACCTCGGTGTCTCCCTCCGCTCACGGAAGGCCGGGTGAACACCGTGACCGATCTTCTCCAGCAACTGGTGGAGGGTTTGGGCTCCGGTGCGGTGTACGCCAGCCTGGCGCTGGCCCTCGTGCTGATCCACCGGTTCACCGGGATCGTCAACTTCGCCCAGGGCGAGCTGGCCATGCTGTCCACGTACGTCGCATGGCAGCTGGTGGCGTCCGGGATGCCGTTCTGGCTCGCGCTCCCCGTCACCCTCGCGGTGTCCTTCGCCGGCGGCATGCTGGTCGAGCGGATCGTCATCCGCCCCGTGCAGGGCGCACCCGAGCTGACGGTGGTCATCGTCACCGTCGGCCTGTTCATCTTCGTCAACGCGCTGGCCGGCCTCGTCTGGTCGTTCACCGTGAAGGACTTCCCGCAGCCGTTCCCCGACGGCGGACTCGACCTGGCCGGGGTGCGCATGGACTGGTCGACACTCGGGATCCTCGGCGTGGTGGCCGTCGTGATGGGCCTGCTGTACCTGCTGTTCCAGCACACCTCCGTCGGCCTGGTGATGCGGGCGGTCGCCTGCAACCCCTCCTCCGCCCGCCTGTCGGGCATCCGGGTCAGCCGGGTGCTGATGCTCGGCTGGGGGCTGGCCGCGACGGTCGGCGCCGTGTCGGGCGTGCTCGTCGCCCCGGTGCTGTTCCTGGAGCCGAACATGATGGGCGGGGTGCTGATCTACGCGTTCGCCGCGGCCACCCTCGGCGGCTTCGACAGCCCGCTGGGTGCGGTCGTCGGCGGCCTGTTCGTGGGCGTCGCCGAGACGCTGACCGGGGCGTACGTCGACGTCGTCGGTGCGGATCTGAAGGTGGGCGTACCCCTGGTGATCATCCTGGCGGTGCTGCTGGTACGGCCCCAGGGTCTGTTCGGACGGGCGGCGGTGGAACGCCCATGAGCACGATCACGACCGTACTCGGCACGGACCGCGCCCGACGCCTGCGGGCCGCGCTCACCGTGCTGCTCGCGACGGCGGCCGCCGTCGGCGCACCCTTCTACTTCGCCCCCTTCCAGGTCTTCCAGCTGACCATGGTGCTCCTGTACGCCGTCGCGCTGGCGGGGCTGAACCTGCTGGTCGGCTTCGGCGGGCAGATCTCGCTCGGGCACGGCGCGTTCTTCGCGGCAGGGGCCTACACGGCGGCGGTCATGCTCGACCGGTACGACACCGGCCACCCGGCCACTCTGCCGGTCGCGGCCGCCGGATGCTTCCTGCTGGGCCTCGGGTTCGGAGTGCCCGCCCTGCGGCTGCGCGGGCTGTACCTGGCCCTGGTCACCCTCTCGTCCGCGGTGTTCCTGCCCCCCTTGCTCAAGCGGCTCGAACCGGTGACGGGCGGCTCCATGGGCCTGACCGTGGAAAAGCTGCAGCCGCCCACGTGGAGCGGGCTGGCCGAGGACCAGTGGATGTACTTCGTGGTGCTCACCGTCACCGCGGTGGCCCTGCTCCTCGCCCGCAATCTGCTGCGGTCCCGGGTCGGCCGGGCACTGCTCGCCGTGCGGGACAACGAGAGCGCCGCCGAGGTCATGGGCGTACGGCTGTCGCTGCACAAGACCCTCGCCTTCGCGTGCAGCGCGTCCTTCGCGGGCGTCGCCGGTTGCCTGTACACCTGGGTGATCGGCTTCGTCTCGCCCGACTCGTTCAGCTTCGTTCTGTCCATCACCCTGCTGGCCGGCCTGGTGGTCGGGGGGCTCGGCTCGCTGTACGGACCCCTGCTGGGCGCGGCGTTCATGGTGTACGTGCCGAGCGTGTCCCAGGACGTCAGCGAGGCGGCACCGGGCATGGTGTTCGGCCTGCTGATCATCGTGGTGATGTTCGTGGCCCCGACGGGACTGGCCGGCCTGCCGAACCGTGTCCTCGGCGCAGTCGCCCGTCGCCTGCCCCGCGCCACAGCCGTACCCGGCCGGACACCCGACGCCGATTCCGCGCCTGCTGCGGAGCCGACGTCGCGAGCCGTGTCCCCGCCGGATGCGGACCCGAGGTCCCAGGCTCCGTCCGAACCCTCCGCACCCCTCGCCCCGGCGGCCCCGGCGCCTGCCGATGCCGAACCCGTGGGCGCACCGCCCCGCACGGAAAAGGAATGAACGACATGCGCAAGACCACCGCTCTGCGGACGGCCGCCGCCGCCACCGCCGTTCTGCTCACCGCGTCCGCCTGCGGCGGCCGGCGAGGGCAGGACACCCAGGACAGTGCCGCCGGTGGCGCCTGCAAGGGCCAGCAGACCACCGGCATCACCGACAAGACCATCAAGCTGGGCGGGATCTACCCACTGTCGGGACCTGCCTCCGCGTACGGCACGATCAGCAAGGGCGTGGCCGCCTACTTCAAGTACGTCAACGACAAGGGCGGCATAGACGGCCGCAAGGTCGAGTTCGTCGTCCGCGACGACGGCTACCAGCCGCCCAAGGCGGTCGAGGAGGCCCGCAGACTGGTCGAGCAGGAGAAGGTCTTCGCCGTGTTCCAGACCCTGGGCACCCCGTCCACGGCGGCTGTGTGGGACTACCTCGACAAGCAGAAGGTGCCGCAGCCCTTCGTCGCCACGGGAGCCTCCCTCTGGGGCACGGACGACCGGCACCCCTGGACCATCGGCTGGCAGCCCAACTACGTGGCCGAGGCGCGGGTGTACGCCAAGTACCTCAAGGACGAGAAGCCGCACGCCGAGGTCGCGGTCCTCTACCAGAACGACGACTTCGGCAAGGACCTGCTCGGCGGGTTCAAGAAGGCCGTCGCCGGCAGCGGCGTCAAGGTGGTGGCCGCGGAGAGCTACGAGGTCACCGACCCCTCCGTGTCGGCACAGATGGCGAGCCTCGCCCGCTCCAAGGCGGACGTGCTGCTCGACGTCACCACGCCCAAGTTCGGCAGCCAGGCCCTCGCCGCCGACGCCAGGAACACCGGGTGGAACCCGCTGCACATCGTGAACAACGTGGCCTCGTCCGCCGCCGTGCTCCGGCCCGTCGGCTTCAAGAACGTCCAGGGCGTGGTCTCGGCGACCTACTTCAAGGACCCTGCCGACCCGCAGTGGGCGGACGACCCCGAGGTGAGGACGTACACGAACGCTCTGCACAGGTACGCCCCCGACGCCGACCCGGCCAACCAGTTCAACGCCTACGGCTGGGCCGTCGCCTCCAGCCTGCACCGGGCCCTCGACGCGATGAAGTGCCCGACCAGGGAAGGGCTGCGGGACGCGGTGCGCAATCTGAAGGACGTGAAGGTGGGCATGCTGCTGCCCGGCGTCACCCTGTCCACGGGCCACGGCGACGACTTCCCGATCGAGACGATGCAGCTGATGCGCTTCAAGGGCGAGCGGTGGCAGCTGTTCGGCAAGCCGGTGGACACCCGCAAGGAGTTCGGCCCGTTGACCGACTGACCATCTCAGTCGAGCGGACCTTCGCCAGGAGCGTCGGCCGCGCGACGCCGGTCTCGGGCCGCACGGGTGGGAGGACCCTCTGCCGTACGACGGCATGGGCCTCCGACGCACCGGGGCACGGACCCACCACCGTCCTCGGTGCCCGTGCGGCCCGCGGTGCCGGGTGGCGGGCCCGTCAGGCCGGTGGGGGGAAGCGGACGGCGAGCAGCGCCCGGTCGTCGGGGAACGCCGCCTCGGGCTGGTGGTGCAGGAACCGGTCGCACAGCTCGGTGATGTCCAGGCCGCTGGTGGTGCGGGCCAACTCGGTGAGCCGTTCCATCCCCGTGGCGAGGTCTTCGCGACGGCGCTCGATGAGCCCGTCGGTGTACAGCAGCAGCGTGTCGCTCTCGGCCACAGGGGCGTCGGCCTGTCGGTAGCGGACGTTCCGGACGGGGCCGAGAGGCGGTGAGGTGGCGCGGTCGAGGTAGCCGCTGGTGCCGTCGGCGTGGATGAGCAGCGGCGGCGGATGGCCGGCGCGGGCGTAGGTCAGGGTGCGCATCCGGCGGTCGAAGACCAGGTAGCAGGCGGTGGCCATGTGGTTCGGATGGTAGCGGCCCAGGAAGGTGTTGAGCTCGTCCAGGACGGCGGCCGGGTCGGTGCCGCGGCGCGGCACGATGTTGCGCAGGGCGGCGGTGATCTGAGCCATGACGGTCGCTTCGTGCAGTCCGTGGCCCGCGACGTCGCCGATGCTCAGGCCGATGTGATCGGCGTCCACGTCATAGACGTCGTACCAGTCGCCGCCGACCGAGAGCAGGTCACCGCCCGGGGCGTAGCAGGTGGCCGTCTCCAGACCGGGCAGGTGCGGCAGTTGGGGCAGCAGGCTGAGCTGCAGGCGTTCGGCGACCCGGTGCTCGTGCTCGTGCAGCCCCGCCCGGCGCAGCGCCTGGGCGATCTGCTGGGCCACAGCCGTCACATGCTCGGGAGCGGTGGAGCTGTGTGAGCCGTACACGAGCAGCACGCCCAGCTGGACACTGTCCGCCTCCAGCGACAGGGCGAGGGGAATCGCGTCCGCGGCTTCACCGGGAAGCGAGCCGCCCGAGGAAGACGGCCGGTCCAGGTCGGTCCAGCCCCCCGCGTCCGCCGGCAGACCGTTGTCCTCCGGCTGCAGGGGCGGCACCAGCCGCGCCGAGTGCAGATAGAGTTCCGCCGCGGTGGCCCCCAGAGCCGCCGGCGCCACCTCGCTGACGACCCGGGACACCTCCGCGAGGGTGATCGCACCGGTCAGGGCGGCGGTCAGGTCGTACAGGTGCTGCAACTGGGCACGGGCGGCCTGTTCCGCGGCCAGCAACCGGGCCCGGTCCACTTCCGTGGCCCGGCGGAAGGCCACCTCCCGGTTCAGCGCCTCCACCTGCTGGCTGAGCACGACGAACCGGTCGGACGTCCCGGCCCCCACGAGATGCAGCTGCACGGCCGGCTGCGGGCCGTCCCACCATGTGACCCGCGCCCCGTGACAGCGGAACCGCCGCATACGGCCGTCGGCGTCCTTGATCACCAGTGCGCCGGGCACGGGGCTGCCGCTGCGCAGCCATACCGCCAGCTGCCGGCGCAGCCACGGTGTGTCGTCGGGCCGTAGGTCGAACAGGCTGGCACCCGGGCGCAGCCGGTCGTCACAGCGGCTCGCCGCCGGATTGGCGGCCAGCACGCGGCCGTCGGCCCCGCAGAGCAGCACCGGGTGGGGCAGCGGTTTGGTGATGGCCCGGAAGAGGCCAAGGGTCATGGAGCCACAACCGGGTCGCCGAAGTACTCACGGCCGCTCGCCGTCTCGATGCCCACGTCGGGGACCAGGTGCACCACCACGCGGCAGCCCGCGTCGCCGCGCGCGATGGTCTCCGCCAGCTCCACCCGCGCATAGCCGAGGTTGCGGGCGGCTATGATGCCGAAGACGTTGGACGTCATCATGCACATCGACTCCCGGCCCATCACTTTCTCCGCGAACGGGCACACCCGGTTGCCCAGCACGATCTTCTTCTCGTCGTGCTCGACGACGTAGAAGTCACCGTTGATGCGCCGCTTGAGATCCACCAGTGCCTCGGCGACCTGCTCACCTGTGAGCCGGTCGGTTCCCAGCGCCTTGAGGTACATCTCGTCGATCTGCGTGCCGACGGCCTGCCCCACGAGGCTGACGTAGCCGGACGCCTCCTCCAGACCGATCACCGACTCCAGCGACGTCGCCAGCTCACGCACCAGAGTCCGCAGGAACACATCACGGTCCAGTGGGATCTCCGCATCCGAGACCTGTTCCATGCCGGCTCCCTCGCCTTCGGGCCACGGTGGCGGCGCGACCGGCGTGGCCTCATTTCCTGTGACGGGAGGTGATTCTGCCAGCACCCTCCAGCCCGCCACCACCAGGCCTGTCGACCTCGCGGCGGACGACCCGTCCCGAACCGGCCGTTCTCCTCGAACGCCGCTCCCCACGCTGGGGCGTCACCGTACGCCACCCCGGCAGAACGGTCCGGGCCGGACTCGGCCTCGCCCCGTGAGCGCGCCCGGACCGGGAACCCTCGCAGGGGCGGCAGGCGCGGACCGTCAACCGCGGGAGGACCGCGGGCGGCGTTCCTTCGCCGGACCGGACCGGGGTCCGCGGTGCCCGACCGGGTATCGTGCAGGGTGATCGATGTGGGCCGCGGTGCGGCCGAGCCCGGGGAACTGGGGGGCACGAGCATGGATGTCGCACCTGGCGTGGGCGGGTCCCACGTCGTGCCGCCACATGGCGCGGTACTGCGGATCGATCCGTGGCCTGACAGTTCGGGGCTGGGGGCGATCGGGGAGATCAGCATGAACACACGGACCGTTTGGCAGCAGGCGCTGAAGCAGCTGGTCCAGCGTCGCACGGATGTGCTGCACGTGGACCTGTCCCGGGTGCGGTTCGTGGACGTGGCCGGGGCGACGGACCTGGCGGTCACCGCCCAGCGTCTCCCCGAAGGGCAGCGGATCGTGCTCCACCGACCTCCGGCGCAGTTGCCCCGCATGCTCGAGCTTTTCTGGCCCGGGCTTGCCGCGATCGAGGTAGTCGCATGATCAGCACAGCCACCTCGCACGAGCCGTTCGTGCACCCGGCGCTCTTCTACCGCGGCGCGGACCAGTACACGGCGGGAACGGTTCCCTTCCTGCGGGAAGGTCTGGACGCCGGTGAGCCGGCAGCCGTCGCCGCTCCGCCGGACCGCCTGGAGCTGATCCGCGAGGGGCTGGGTGAGCGAGCGGCGGAGGTCCGTTTTATCGACATGACCCAGGCCGGCCGCAACCCCGGCCGCATCATCCCCGGCGTGCTGCGCAAGTTCGCGGACACCCAGCCGAGCGGCCGCCGGGTCCGCATCATCGGCGAGCCGATCTGGCAGGGCCGTTCCGCCGTCGAGTACCCGGCGTGCGTCCAGCACGAGGCGCTGATCAACGCCGCTTTCACCGGGCGCACGGTGACCATCCTGTGTCCCTACGATGCCGGGCAGCTGGAGATGCAGGTCCTCAGTGACGCCCTGGCCACCCACCCGGTCGTCATCGACGCCGACGGCGAGACGCGATCCACCGCCTACAGCCCAGAGCAGATCATCGCCCGCTACAACGAGCCCCTGCTCGCCCCACTCGGCGCCGCGGCCTGTGCCTTCGTCGCCCGGACACTGCCCGACACCCGCGACTTCGCCGTGGCCCAGGCGCGGTCCCTGGGCGTGTCCGGTGTGAGCCTGGGAGATCTGGAACTGACGGTGGCGGAGCTGACCACCAACAGCGTCGTCCACGGCGCCGGCTCGGGGACACTGCGGATCTGGGCCGAGAGCGACCGGCTCGTCTGCGAGGTCCACGACGGCGGACAGCTGACCGATCCCCTGGCCGGCCGACGCCCGCCGCATCCCACACAGCCCGGCGGCCGTGGACTGCTGCTCGTCCACCAACTCGCCGACCTCGTCCGCGTCCACACCGGCCCCGACGGCACCACCATCCGCTGCTACCTCCCCGGCTGACCAGGACACGGAGCGGCCCCCTCGCTCTCCCGGTGGGCCGCACCCGTTCTCGTCCCCGAACTGCGGGGCGCCGGGGAACCGGGCGGGCGAGGCCCCCCTTCGCCAGGTGGCGGCTCGGGGCAGCCGGGACGCGCGGGCCCCGTGCCCGGGACCGGGCGGCCCACCGGATCGGCCGGAGGGTCCCGGGCCCGGCGGCGTCGCCGGCCGGCGGCCGCAACAGGCCGCAGCGCGTGGCCGGGACCTTCGGTGACGATCACGCGCGGCGGGTCACGGGGCGGCCGGCCGGGTTCGAGCGCGCGGCGCAGCGCGGCGACGAACGTACGCAAAGCGCCCACGGCGCGGGCCGGCGGATCGGTCCACAGGTCGTCGATCGCGGCGGCGATCCAGGACCTGCCGGCCCGCTGAGCCTCCCGTTCAGCGGACCGGACGATCACTGACCGGCACACGCGCCCGACCGCCGTGCCGTGCGTCAGGATCCGGGGCCAGGGCGGGCTGCAGGGGCGGCGCCATGGCCGCTCGCACAGCCCGCCCCGCTGCCGTGCTCACTCGGCCGCGGCCAGCAGCCTTGCCTCGTTCTCCTCGTACAACCGCCGGTTCTCGCGGCTGACGGCGGCGCGGCGGCGGTGGTCCACGCGGCTGCCCAGCCAGCCCGCCAGATACCCGAACGGGATGGAGACCAGGCCGGTGGACTGCAGGGGGAACCAGTGGAAGTCCGCGTTCGGGAAGACGGCGGCCGGCGTGCCCGACACCGCCTTGGAGAAGACCATCAGCACCAGCGCGCAGGCCGTGCCGCCGTAGAGGGCGGCGAGCAGGCCGGTGCGGGTGAACCCTCGCCAGAACAGGGAGTACGTCAACGCGGGGGCAACGGCCGACGCCCCGATGCAGATCGCCAGCGTGGTCAGTACTCCGACGTCCCAGTTCTGGACCAGGACGGCGAGCAGGACCGCAACGCTCCCCACCGCCACGCTCGTCCACGCCGCCACGGTCATCTCCGTACGCGGCGCCGCCCGGTCCCGCCGCAGCGCATGGGCGAACAGATCGTGGGCGAGTGACGACGCCGCGGCCAGGGTCATCCCCGCCACGGAGGACAGCAGGGTGATGAACACCGTGCCCGCCATGGCCGCGTAGAGCACGGTCGTGCTCGCGGAGCCGGGGCCGCCGCCGAGCGCACGGGACAGCATGAGCACCGACGTCCTTCCGTGCGGATCGGTCGCGGTGATGTACTGCGATCCCACGAGGGCCGCCGCGCCCGTACCCATGATGATCACGAGCAGGCAGAACGTGGTGACCGTACCGACCGCCCATGACATGGAGCGGCGCACGGCGGGCACGTCCCGCGCGGAGTACAGCCGCATCGTGATGTGCGGCAGGCAGGCCGCGCCGAGGATCACGGTGATCTGGAGACTGGCGAAGTCGAGCCGTTGAGCTGCCGAGGTACCCAGCTGGAGGCCCTGCTGAAGGAAGGCCGGGCCCGTTCCGCTGCCGCGCTCGGCGGCCCGGAGCATCCCGGTGGGGCTCCAGTCGAAGCGGTTGAGGACCAGGGCGGCGACGGTGATGCTGGTGCCGAGCAGGAGCACGATCTTGATCATCTGGACGAGCGCGGTGCCCCGCATGCCCCCGATCGCCGCATAGATGATCATCAGGCTGCCGACGAGGACGATGCATGCGGTCCTGACGCCGGCCTCGTGCGACATGCCCAGGATGAAGGTGAGCAGCGACCCGGCCCCCGAGAGCTGGACGACCAGGAACGGGAGCGTCGCCGAGAGCGTCACCACGCAGGAGGCGATGCGGACGGCCCGCCCGGGCATGTTGCGGGCCAGGACGTCGCCCATGGTGAAGCTGCCGGCGTTGCGCAGTGGCTCGGCCAGCAGGAACATCAGCAGCACCAGCGCCAGGGCGGTGCTGACCGCCAGGACGTAACCGTCGTATCCGGCGAGCGCGATGATGCCGGTGGTGCTCAGCACCGTGGCCGCGGAGATGTAGTCGCCCGCGATCGCCAGGCCGTTCTTGAGGGGCGTGAGCGAGAGGTAGCCGGTGTAGAAGTTCGTCAGGTCGTCGCGGTCCGGCCCCGCCATCACGCACATCAGCAGCGTGAGGGTCACCAGGGCGCTGAACAGGACCAGGACGATCGCCTGCGTCCCTGAGCCGTAGTCGTTCATCCCGCCGCCACCCCGGCATCCCGTCTCGGCCGGTCCGTTCGCTCCCTGACGGCCCGCGCCAGCGGGTCCACCGAGTGCTGTGCGCTGCGCCCGTACCAGAGGACCGCCGCGAAGGTGACGAGGAGTTGGAGGATCCCCAGAGCCATTCCCAGGCTCAGCTCCCCGGCGATCTTGGCACCCATCAGGTCCGGCGCACAGCAGGACAGCACCACGTACACCACGAAGGAGCCGAGCGCGGTGAGCGTGGAGACCCGGCGGAGCACTCGGTAGGCCGACCGGAGGGCGGCGAGGTCGGCGCCGTGCGGAGGGGAGTCGTGCACGTGCGGGGGGCGTTGCCCGGCCTGCCCGAACGGGTCGTACGCGGGGGCGTCGTATCCGTACGAGGTGTCCTGCGGGACGTCGTGTCCGTACGACGCCTGCCATGGATCCTGCCCGTACGGCCCGCGCCGAGGAGCGAGGCCGTAAGGATCGGCCCGCGGCTGCGTCCATCCCGCCGGTGCTGGCGGCGGGTACCGGTTGTCGTCGGGGTGTGTCATCGCATGGCCTTCCGGTGCGGCGCGGATCCGTGGGAGGTGGCGGTGGGGCATCGGTGGACGGCGCACGATACCGACTGGTTGGAATGTGCGATAAGCCTGCCGACGATCACGATTTCGGCTCGATGCGGCATCCGGTCGGCGGGGTGGTCCGGCGGTGGCCGGACGCCCGGGACCCTAGATCCCCGGATGCGCGGATGATCTGTGGGGAATATCACGAGCCTGGACGTACCTACTGGTCGGTATGGTCACTGGAGGCAGCAACGACAGGAGGCGTGATGTCCCCGACCAACCGTCAGATCCGTCTGGCAGCCCGTCCCGTGGGCGAAGTGAAGCCCGAGGACTGGAGGCACTGTTCCGAACCGTACGCGGAGCCGGGCCCGGGCGAGTTCGCGGGCCGGACGCGTGTCATCTCGCTGGATCCGGCCATGCGGGGCTGGCTGGACGACCGTCCTTCCTACCTGCCGCCGGTGGGCATCGGAGAGGTGATGCGCGCGGGATCGGTCGTCGAGGTCACCGCCTCGAACCACCCCGGCTTCCAGCCCGGCGACCACGTGGTCGGCACGTTCGGCGTCCAGGAGTACGTGGTCTCCGACGGCCGGGGCGCCATGAAGATCGACACCTCCCTCGCCCCGCCCTCGACGTATCTGGGAGCGCTGGGCATGCCCGGCATGACCGCCTACTTCGGCCTGCTGGACGTCGGCGCGCTGCAGGACGGCGAGACCGTCGTGGTGTCCGGGGCAGCCGGCGCGGTCGGCACCATCGCGGGTCAGATCGCGAAGGCCAAGGGCTGCCGAGTCGTGGGCATCGCCGGCGGCCCGGAGAAGTGCGCCATGCTCACCGGCGAACTCGGATTCGACGCGGCGATCGACTACCGGGCCGAAGACGTCAAGAAGGCACTGCGCGAGCACGCTCCCCACGGCATCGACGTCTACTTCGACAACGTCGGAGGGGACATACTCGACACCGCCCTGACCCGGCTGGCGATGCACGCGCGCGTCGTGATCTGCGGCGCGATCAGCCAGTACAACAACGCCACGCCGGTCAAGGGCCCCGCCAACTACCTCTCCCTTCTGGTGCGTCGCGCCCGCATGGAGGGCTTCGTCGTCTTCGACTACGCCAAGCGCTACGCGGAGGCCGCGCAGGAGATCTCGGCCTTGATCGGCGCCGGCCGCATCAAGGTCAAGGAACACGTGGTCAGGGGCACGGTCGACGACTTCCCCGCGACCTTGCGGATGCTCTTCGACGGTGAGAACGTCGGCAAGCTCGTGCTGGAACTGGCATGACCGCCGGTGAGCGCGGGGCCGTCGCCCCGCTCCGGGGAAAGGTGGCGATCGTCACCGGCGGTGCCAGCGGACTGGGCCGGGCCTCGGCGCTGGTTCTGGCGAGGGCGGGCGCGCGCGTGGTCGTCGCCGACCGCGACGTGCAGGGCGGTCGGCAGGTGGCCGACCTGGTCGACGGCCACTTCCTCGCCTGCGACGTGTCCGACCTCGACGCCAACCGCGCTCTGGTGGAGTTCACCCAGGAGCGGTACGGCGGTGTGGACATCGCGCTGCTCAATGCCGGGGTGGCCACCGGATGCGGCGTCGGCGACGACTTCGACCCGGAACGCTACCGACGGGCGATGGGCGCGAACCTCGACGGCGTGGTCTTCGGCACCCACGCGGTGCTGCCCGCGCTGCGGGCACGCGGCGGAGGGTCGATCGTGGCGACCGCCTCCCTGGCGGGCCTGGCGGCGGTGCCGTTCGATCCGCTGTACGCGGCCAACAAGCACGCGGTCGTGGGACTCGCACGCTCCCTGGGACCGGCGCTCGCACCGGAGAACGTGCGTTTCAACGCCGTCTGCCCAGGGTTCGCCGAGTCGCGCATCATCGATCATCTGCGCGGCATGCTCTCCGAGCAGGGTCTGCCGGTCATCCCGGCCGAGGCCGTCGCGGACACGGTGCTGCGGATCGTGACCGGCGACGGTACCGGGGAGTGCTGGTTCGTGCAGGCCGGCCGCGCACCGGAGCCGTTCCGCTTCCGCAACGTCCCCGGCCCGGCCACGCCCGCCGGCGTCTGAGACGCTCCCGGGGGTGGGTCTTCGCGAAGGACAGGGCCCGCCCCCACCGTCATGCGGAACCGGCGCGAAAGGTTCTCCGGCCACGAGGGTGAGCTGGGAGCCGCACCCGGCGATGCCGTAGAACTCGTCGAAGCACCAGCGCCAGGGCGGTGCTGACCGCCAGGACGTATCCGTTCGCCGCCCGCGCTGCTGCGAGCGCGGCCTCGATCATCGTCACCCCGCAGCCCACCAGGGGACGCTCGACCGGCCTGCCGTCCCGTCGGCATGCGTCGCGTACGAGCCGCGTTCTGAAGCGATCAGCAAGGCCGTCGCGTCGCGGGCGTCAGGCCCCGGGGATGTCGTGACCCGCCTCGTGTCACCGGCCAAGGCGGTGGCGCTGTCCCGGTCGTGGGAGCCGCCGTGGCTCGCGATGCGCGCACCGTGGTCGTAGTGGCGTACGAGGCCGCTGGGGTGGTCGGCGGACCGGAGCGAGAGGCCTTGGCCGTTGTGGCCGGTCGCGCCGAGGTACCCGGCCCGACGGGGCCGAACGGCACTCACGGGGACCGTGAGGCCCATACCCGGCGGGTCTGCGGCGCGGCACGGTGAAAAGGCAAACGCAACCGGCTACTCGGAAGCGGAGGGCCGAACCATGCGGACACCGCGTGTTCCCGGCGACCGGCCCGCCTCCGGCCCGCTCGGTAAGCGGGCTCCGCGCCGGCCCGACGGCGCCCGGAGTCCCCTGGAACGGCCGGTGGACCGGCTGGAGCGCAGACTGCGCGTCTTCCTGACGGCCGTCGCCCTCGTGGTGCTGCCGCTGGTGGCGTGGGGTGCCGGACAGGCGGTATACGGCCACTACGTGCATGCTCAGCAGACGCAGATGGCGCGGCTGCACCCTGTCACCGCGGGCCTGCTGTCGGATGCGCGGCTGGCCGGCGACCACCCCGGTGCGCGGCCCGGTTTCCACGCGCTCGTGCGCTGGAGCGACCGGGAAGGCAGCCATACGGGCGTCGCGCCGGTGCGGGCCTGGCTCCACCGCGGGGCCACCACGACCGTGTGGCTGGACGCACGCGGAGCCGTCGCGGCGCCGCCCGAGGGCCGGGACTTCGCGGTCACCGCAGGTACAGCGACGGCCTTCGCGGCCGCCTGCGGCGGCGTGGCAACCGCCTACGGCGTATGGCGGGCCGTCACCAAGAGCATCGACCGCCGCCGCCTGGCCCAGTGGAACCGTGAGTGGGAACGCGTGGAGCCGGGGTGGGCGACGCGCTACGCGCGCTGACGGCGGCACCGTCGATCACGCCGGTGGATGCTCTTCTCCGGCGGTGCGGCGATGCGCGAGGTGATCGCCGAGGCGACGAGCGGCACGACCGCGACGAGGTCCGCGAACTGCGCGAGCAGACGACGCCACCATCAGCCGTGGCTCACGCCGGGCAGTTCATGGGGGCCGTAGCCTGCCGCTCGTCCGGTCGGCCCGAGACCGCGCGGGCCGCTCCTCATGGCGGCGAAGACATCGGGAACCGGGGGACCGGACCGGGGGAGAAGGGAGGGAGGATGCGGCGACGTCCGGTTGATGCCGGGGCGGCGCCGGTGCCGGGTCTGTGACGCCCGTCGGTGGGCCGCCCTGGTGTGGAGCGGCGGTCCCTTGCCGGGCCGATTCAGGACGCATGCGGGGCCCAGGCCTGCGAAGTCGGCCCTGGCGGCTCCTGCAGGACGCTCCAGGCGACCGGACCCAGCAGGTCGGCGAGCTTCCGGAAGACGTCGAGAAACAGGTCGTCGATCGTCAGCATGCCCACCACCCGGCCTGCGTCGAGAACCGGAAGTCGGCGGACTCCCGTGCGACGGAACGTCTGGTAGGCCACCTGAAGCTCGTCGCCGGCCTCGACCGTGACGACCTGGGGCGACATGACCGCGTCCACCCGGGCCTCCGCGTCGAGACCGCCACCCATGCCGCGTACAGCGAGGTCGCGGTCGGTGACGATGCCGCGCAGTGCTCCTCCGTCCTCGACCACGAGGACGGACCCGACGGCGTACTCGGCCATCCGCCGGGTCGTCCCGACCAGGGAGACGTCTGGTGCGACGCACACCGGCGGGGCGGTCATCACCTCGGAGACCTTCATGGTCCTCTTCCTCCCTGTCCGCGGTGCCCGCCGCGGACCTGCGGTGGCGCGGACGAGTGCCGCCGCCGACTCCATGGAAGGCTCCGGCACCGCCGGCCGACCAGGGGCCGTTGGTCCCCACGGCGGGCCTGCCGACCCTCTGCCGCACCGGGACCGGTCACCGGGCCGAGAGGGCTGAGGAGCACGATGCTCGGGGTGCATGCGGGCGGCAGCCGGCCGGCCGGACCCGGAGATGCCACAACGGTCCCGCACCGGAGGGGCCGTCGCGCCGTTGCACCAGGGCCGTTCGGCTCTAGGCGGGGAGCGGCGGAGAGAAAGACTGGAACGGTAGGCAACCCGACGTGGTCCGGAGGCCGCCGTGAACCAGCACGAGAACTTCTCCATGGGGGCAGAGGCCCGCCGGTCCCAGCCGTCCCGGCCCTGGCGTCCCGGGGACACCGCACGGCAGGACATGCTGGTGCGTTACCTGGGAGCCGTGGCCGTCGCCGCGGCCCGACACACGGGCATGCGAGAACCGCCGCCCGCCCCGGTGAGCGGTACACCCGGTCGGACCTCGCAGGCCGCACCGTCCTCGCGACGGACCGGCTCGGCGTCCGACGCCGGGTCGCCGCAGGTGCGGGACGTGATGGAGGTACCCGCTGTCTCCCTACGGGACGACCTGCCCTACCGGGAGATCGCCCGACTGCTCGCACGCGAGCAGATCGGTACGGTCCCGGTCGTGGACGCGGAGGACCGTGTGGTGGGGGTCGTCTCGGAGTCGGATCTGCTGGCGAAGGTCGCGTTCGAAGTCTCCGGTCACCGTCCCGGCCGCGTCGGCAGGCTGGCGGAGCGACGCCTGCACGGCAAGGCCCGGGGCGAGACCGCGGCCGATCTGATGACCAGCCCCGCGATCACGGTCCTGCCGGGCGCGACCGTCGCCGAGGCCGCCTGGCTCGCCGCGCTGTCCCGGCTGAAGCGGATCCCGGTCACCGACCACGAGGGCCGGTTGGTCGGCGTCGTAGGCCGCGACGCCCTGCTGCAGACGCTGATCAGGGACGACGCCGGGATCCAGGCGGAGGTGGAGGACAGGATGCTGGCCGTCTGCTCCCCGGGTGACCGGAAGGCCGTCGAGGTGACCGTGCACGACGGCATCGTCGAACTGACGGGACGGGTTCCGCCGGAGACCGGAGCCCGACTGGTGGCCGAGGTCGAGGACATCGCCGACGTGGTCGAGGTGAAGAACCTCCTCACCGTGGCCTGACCTGAGGCATCCTCAGCGCTTCGGACGCTCGCCGGAGTCGCGCGGCTCGAGATGGGACGCGAGGACCGCCGCCTGGACCCGGCGCTGTACGCCCAGTTTGGCCAGCAGCCGGGAGATGTGGTTCTTGACGGTCTTCTCGGACAGGTACAGCTTCTTGCCGATCTCCCGGTTGGTCAGGCCGTCGCCGATGAGGGCGAGGATGTCCCGTTCCCGGGGGGACAGGCCGGCCAGTTCGGGCGGCAGTGAGGGGGCCGCGGCGGGGTCGGCCCGCAGGGACCGCATGAGGCGTGCGGTCGTCGCGGGGTCCAGCATCGACTGCCCCGAGGCGACGGTGCGCACCGCCGAGATCAGCTCGGAGCCCTTGATCTGCTTCAGGACGTAGCCGGAGGCGCCGGCCATGATGGCGTCGAGCAGGGCTTCCTCGTCGTCGAAGGAGGTCAGCATCAGGCACGCCAGTCCGGGCATCCGGTCGCGCAGCTCGCGGCAGACCGTGATGCCGTCGCCGTCGGGGAGGCGGACGTCGAGTACGGCGACGTGCGGGCGCAGAGCGGGGCCCCGGGTCAGTGCGTGCTCGGCGGTGTCCGCGTCACCGATGACGGAGATGTCCGGTTCGCTGTCGAGCAGGTCGGTGAGACCGCGTCGTACGACCTCGTGGTCGTCCAGCAGGAACACACGGATCGGGTCCTGCTCCGTGAAGGTGCGTGTCTCGGTCATGACGACCTCTCGTTCCCCGGCGACGGACGGCTGCGGACCGCCCGTGAGGCCGATCATGACCTGTCGGCTTCGTACGTACTAGGGCCGTCCGGCCCCACTCATCCCATGGTCGTCGTGCGCGAGGTCGAACTGCACGTCCACCACGCCTTCGACGGCCCGCACCAGGCGGGCGGCCAGGGGGACCAGGGCGGTGTCGCGGATGCGGCCCGTGAGCGTGGCGACTCCGTCGTGGACCTCCACCTGGAGGGCCGATGCCGGCGGCGGGAAGAGGTGGGACACGATCTCGCGCCGGACCTCTTCGGCGATGTCCTCGTCGTCCCGCAGGAAGACCTTGAGCAGGTCGGCACGGCTGACGACCCCCGCCAGCAGCCCCGTACCGTCGACGACGGGCAGCCGTTTGACCCCGCCTCGTGCCATGATCCGTGCGGCCTCCGCCAGGCCGGCGTTCGCCCGGACGGTGAGGGCGGGAGAGGACATCAGGTCGCCGGCGGTGGCCGCCGCGGCCTTCGCCACGTCGACCGGCTGACGCAGCTGGAGGTAGGCCGCGTCGGGGCCGTCCCGGAGTTCCTCCTTGGGCAGGAGGTCGGCCTCGGAGACCACGCCGACCACCCGGCCCTCACCCTCGATCACCGGCAGTGCGCTGACCTGCCAGTCCTGCATCAGCTGCACGATCTCCTTGAAGGGGGCCCGCCTGCCGACGGCGGCGACCGTGTCGGTCATGACATCGCTGACGATGTGCCGGGTGCCGTGCATGATGACTCTCCACGAGGTCTGGACCGGTCCTGCCACTCCCAGCCTGTGCCGGTGCGGAGGGGGTCGCCAGGGGCCACCCGGCCCTCGGGTGGGCCGTGCGGTTTTCCGGCCGTCTCACCAGGAGGCGGTTCAGGGCGCACGACGGCAACCGTCGGCCGTCGCGCGTCCCGTCACCGAGTAGTGCGGCGGGGCGTCCGGCGCGACGCTGGAACGTGCCGCGCGCGGGTCGTCGGCAGGGGAAACCGTCGATGGGCCGGTCGGCCCCGTACAGGGACCTGCGGCCCCTGACCCGGCGACAGCGGTGTCACCACGCTGGAAACGGATCCCTCGCCCCGGAGGCGGAGAGCATGACCCGAACCATCACCGTGGGACTCGACGACTCACCCGAAAGCCGGGCCGCCGCGTCCCTGGCGGCAGAAGTTTCCCCACGTCGACGTGATCGAGGCGAGCCGCTGTGGCAGTCCGGCGCAGGCCCTCGTCGAGGCTTCCCCGGCCGTCGCCGGTCGGCGTGTCCGCACCAGCCCTGCCGGTGCCCGCATCGGCCATGTCGCCATGCCGTTCTGCACCACGTCGTCGCGCCGGTGGCCGTGGTCCCGCACGACCGACCCACTCGAATCGAGGAGGAGGACACATGAAGGCGGTAGCCGCGCGGAGGTTCCGGGAACCCCTGCTCATCGAGAAGCCCTTCGGCCTCGGAGCGGGGCGGTGAGCACGGTGGACCTCCCGATCGTCGTCGGCGTCGACGGCTCCGAGCCGAGCCTGCGGGCCGTCGACTGGGCGGCCGACGATGCCGCGCTGCGCGGCGCGCCGCTCCGGCTTGTGTACGCCTCGCTCTGGGAACGCTACGAAGGCGCCCTGCTCGCCCAGGAACTCGGCAAGCCGGCCGAGGAGGTGATGGCACAGGACGTCGTCGGCACCGCACGGCACTGTGCCGAGCGCCGCCAACCCGACCTGAAGGTCACCACCGACGTGCTGCCCGAGGAGCCGCAGTACGGGCTGGTACGAGAGAGCCGCACCGCCCTCGCCGTGGTACTGGGCTGCCGGGGCCGCAGCGGCGTGGCCGAGGCACTCCTCGGCTCCGTCAGTCTCACGGTTGCCGGGCACGCGCACTGCCCGGTGATCGTGCTGCGCGGCGGTCAGGACGACCAGGCCCGCTCCGGGACGCACGGGTGGATCGTGCTCGGCGTGGGCGAGAAACCGGCCGGCTCGGCCGCCGTACGGTTCGCGACCGAGGAGGCCGTGCTGCGTGCGGTGCCCCTGGAAGCCGTACGGGCCTGGCGGCGCCCCGCGCACACGACCACCGGTTCCCCGCTGATCGTCGGCGGCCCGGCGCGCATCGACGAGCAGCGGGCCGTCGACGCACTGGAGGAAGCCCTGCGGGACGCGCCGGCCGGTCTCGACGTGCGCCGCCGCACCGCCGAGGGCCATTCCCGCGACGTCCTGATCGCCGCCTCCCACGATGCCGACCTGCTCGTCCTCGGCGCTCGACGCCGGCACGGTCACCACGGACTCCCGCTCGGCCGTGTCGCCCACGGCGTGCTGCACCGCGCGGCGTGCCCGGTGGCCGTCGTCCCCGAACCCTCCTGACGAACCCGGCAGACCTTGCCGACGACCGATGACGAATCCGAGGTTCCGATGCCCGAGGCCGCCCACCAGGACGCCACCGCACTCACCGACGAGGAACTGCGCACCCTGGACGCGCACTGGCGCGCCGCCACCTACTTGGCCGTGGGTCAGATCTACCTCATGGCCAACCCGCTGCTGACCGAACCGCTCAGGCCCGAGCACGTCAAGCCGCGCCTGCTCGGCCACTGGGGCACCTCGCCCGGCCTGACCCTCGTGTACACCCATCTCAACCGCGTCATCAAGGCACGCGGCCTCGATGCCCTCTGTGTGTGGGGCCCCGGCCACGGGGGACCGGCGGTCCTCGCGGGCTCCTGGCTGGACGGCAGTTACAGCGAGACCTACCCGGACGTCTCCCGGGACGCGGCCGGGATGGAACGCCTCGTCCGGCAGTTCTCCTTCCCCGGCGGGGTGCCCAGCCACGTGGCGCCGGAGACCCCTGGCTCGATCCACGAGGGCGGCGAACTCGGCTACTCGCTCGCGCACGCCTACGGGGCCGCCTTCGACAACCCGGACCTGCTGGTCGCCTGCGTCATCGGCGACGGCGAGGCGGAGACCGGACCGCTGGCCGCCTCCTGGCACTCCAACAAGTTCCTCGACCCGGTGCACGACGGTGCGGTGCTGCCGATCCTGCACCTCAACGGCTACAAGATCGCCAACCCCACCGTGCTGTCCCGGCTTCCGGAGCAGGAGTTGGACGCGCTGTTGCGGGGATACGGGCACGAACCCCTCCACGTCACCGGCGACGATCCGGCCGCCGTCCACCGAGCACTGGCCGCGGCCTTCGACGAGGTACTGGACCGGATCGCCCTGATGCAGCGCACCGCTCGCGAAGAGGGCGTCGCCGAACGCGTGCACTGGCCGGTGATCGTGCTGCGCACCCCGAAGGGCTGGACCGGCCCGGCCGAGGTCGACGGCGTACCGGTCGAGGGCACCTGGCGCGCCCACCAGGTCCCCCTGGCCGGCGTCCGTGAAGACCCGGCGCGTCTCAGGCGGTTGGAACAGTGGCTGCGCTCGTACCGGCCCGAGGAGCTCTTCGCCCCCGACGGCCGTCCCGTCGCCGACGTCCTGGCCTGCGTGCCCGAGGGGACCAGGCGACTCGGGGCCACCCCGCACGCCAACGGTGGCCTCCTGGTGCGCGAACTGCCCATCCCGGCTCTCGACGTTCTCGCCGTACCGGTCGACAAGCCCGGTTCCACCCTGCACGAGCCCACCCGGGTCCTCGGCTCCCTGCTTGAACGGGTCATGGACGACACCAGGTTGCGGCGCGAATTCCGTCTCGTCGGCCCGGACGAGACCGCCTCCAACAGGCTCCAGGCCGTCCTCGACGCAAGTGGCAAGGCCTGGCAGGCCGAGATGCTCCCGGTCGACGAACACCTCGACCGGCACGGCCGTGTGATGGAGATCCTCTCCGAACACCTCTGCCAGGGCTGGCTGGAGGGCTACCTGCTCACCGGCCGGCACGGACTGTTCTCCTGCTACGAGGCGTTCGTGCACATCGTCGACTCCATGGTCAACCAGCACATCAAGTGGCTGAAGACCTCGCGCGAACTGTCCTGGCGGGCTCCGGTCCCCTCCCTCAACTACCTCCTCACCTCGCATGTGTGGCGCCAGGACCACAACGGCTTCTCCCACCAGGACCCGGGGTTCGTGGATCACGTCCTCAACAAGAGCCCCGAGGTGGTCCGCGTCTATCTGCCGCCGGACGCCAACACCCTCCTCTCCGTGGCCGATCACGTGCTGCGCAGCCGGGACTACGTGAATGTCGTCGTGGCGGGCAAGCAGCCCTGCTTCGACTGGCTGACCATGGACCAGGCCGAGGCGCACTGCGCGCGGGGGGCCGGGATCTGGGACTGGGCGGGCAACGAGAACGGCGGCGAACCCGATGTCGTGCTGGCCTGCGCAGGCGACGTGCCCACCCAGGAGGTGCTGGCCGCCGCCCAGTTGCTGCGCCGGTATCTGCCCGGTCTGGCGGTGCGTGTGGTCAACGTGGTCGACATGACCCGGCTGCTGCCGCACGAGGAACACCCGCACGGGATGACCGACTTCGAGTACGACGGGCTCTTCACCACCGACAAGCCGGTGATCTTCGCGTACCACGGTTATCCGTGGCTGGTCCACCGCCTCGCCTATCGCCGCACCGGGCACAGGAACCTGCACGTGCGCGGTTACAAGGAGTCCGGAACCACGACCACGCCCTTCGACATGGTCGTCCGCAACGACCTCGACCGCTACCGGCTCGTCATGGACGTCATCGACCGGGTCCCGGGTCTGGCCGTGCGTGCGGCCGCCGCCCGCCAGGCCATGGCCGACGCCCGCACCCGCCACCACGCCTGGATCCTCGAACACGGCACCGACCTGCCCGAGGTCGCCGAATGGAGCTGGAACAACTGACCGTCGGGGGTGGGGCGACCACCCCGTAACCCGTGCGGCCGGCAGCATGACGCTCGCTCCCGGCGCCGGGCGCTCCCCGGCGCCGGGAGCCGGCCGGCCGGACTCGGCAGCGACCTGCGGCGGGTGCCGCAGCGTGGGTCAGGCGGAGGCCCTGCGACGCACCGCTCGCCGTGAGGTCGAAGGGAGCGAGGCGGACGCCCTGGCGGTGCTGCGGCAAGGCGTCGACAGGCGGTCGCGATCCCACTGGAAGGGAACGGATCGCTCAGCGCCGAGATCGCCGTCGGCTTGGACGCGGAGGCGCACCGGGGGCTGGTGCCGCCCCTGCACGGGACGCTCAGGTGCCTGGCGTTCTCCACCGCCGCCTCGGTCACCGGCGACGACGTCGTCCAAGACGAGTCCCGCTGCCGGCGAAGTAGGCGCCTCTCCCCTGAGGGGCGGGGCTGCGGGGGGTAGCGTCTCGGGCCCATTCGGCCCATGACTCGGACGGCCGGAGGCCGCAGCCTGATAGTGGCCGATGTCGGCAGCCGAGCTTGGAGGACGCTATGAACGGCACTCCGACCGTCGTGAAAGACGTGATGACCCGCCGGGTCCTCGCCCTGCGCATCGGCGCGGCCTTCAAGGACATCGTCAAGGCCATGCACGGTTGGCCCGCCAGCGCCCTTCCCGTGCTGGACGACGCCGGAGTGGTCGTCGGCGTCGTCTCCGAGGCCGATCTGCTGCCCAAGGAGGAGTACGGCGACGGAGACATCGGGCGATACGGGCAGGTGTCGCACCTCGCTGAGGTCCGCAAGGCGGACGCGGTGACCGCGGGCGAGCTCATGACCGCCCCGGCCGTCACCGTGACACCCGAGGCCAGCCTTGCCCACGCCGCGCGCATCATGGCGCGCAACAGGGTCAAGCGGCTCCCGGTCGTCGGCCGCGACGGCACGCTGAAGGGCATCGTCAGCCGCTCCGACCTGCTGAAGGTCTTCCTGCGGGACGACAAGGACATCGCCGAGGAGGTGCGGCGCGAGGTCGTCGTACGGCTTTTCGGCACGCACCCCCGGGCGATCCGCGTCGAGGTGCACGACGGTGTCGTCACACTCGCCGGCCGGGTGCACACGACCGCCCTGATCCCGCTGGCCGCCCGGCTCGCCCGGTCCGTAGCGGGGGTGGTCGACGTGCACTGCGAGCTGGCCGGCCCGCCCCGTCACCCGGACCTCGATCCCGACCTCCCGGATGCCGACCGTGCGCACGGCTTGAGCCGGAGCCGTCGGCACCAGACGTGAGGGGGCGACGATGGCAGGGAATCCCCGGACGGCCTTCGCCCCGGTGAGGCTGTGGCACTGGCGACGCAACCCGCTGCGGCGGCACAGCGATGTCGTCGAGGGCTGGCTGGTGCTCGCCACCTGGCTGCTCGCGGTTGTCGCCGGAGTTCTCGCGGGCGTGCTGGCGGCACAGGCCGTCGACGCCGGCTTCTCGGCGCAGGCGGCTCGCGTGCACGCCGTGTCCGCTGTCCTCACCGACGACGCGGTGGAGACGCCGGCCACCGCCGGCGGATACGACGACGGGCGGGTGTGGGCCGCCGTGCGCTGGACGGACGCGGACGGCTCGGTGCACACGGGCCGGACCAAGGTCTTCCCGGGCGCTCCGGCGGCCACCGGCATAACGGTGTGGGTGGATCGGACCGACCGGGTGGCGTCCGCACCCGTCGGCGGGACGATGGCGACGCTGCAGGCGGCCCTGACCGGTGTCCTCGTCGCCCCACCGGTCGGTGCGGCGGTCTGGGGTGCCGGATGGGTGGTCCGCGCCCGGCTCATCCGGCGGCGCCTGGGTGAATGGGAGGCGGAGTGGAAGCAGATCGGCCCACAGTGGGGGAACCTGAGCGGAGGCAGAGGCTGAACACTCGGCATGTGCCGCCCTCGGCTGTCGCCGGCCGCGGAACACCTTCAGCAGATCCCCCTGGTGATCATCGCCCTTTCTGGGCCCGCGCGGGTAGGAGGGTCAGGGCATGAGAGGCCCCCGACGTCGGCCCGAGCCGACGCGCCATCCGGCGAGCGAGCCTGACGGCCCGGTTCCGGGGTGGGCAGGTGGTGCGCTGATCCGGCCAACGGCGACATGGTCGTGGCCGGGGCGAGCGCCGCTGGTCGTGCGAAGCGTGTGCCTGGTGGCCGGGAGGACGCCATGAAGCCGACGGAAACGGCCCTACAGCTGACGATCTTCATCGAAGAGTGCGACACCTGGCATCACCGGCCTCTGTCCGCGGCGATCGTCCATCGCGCTCACGAGGCCGGGTTGGCCGGCGCGACGGTGCTTCGCGGGCTGGAGGGATTCGGAGCCTCGTCCGTCATGCATGGCTTGCGGCTGCTGTCGCTCGAGCAGGACCTGCCGCTGGCGATCGTGATCGTCGACGAGGAGGAACGAGTGCGTCGCTTCCTCTCGACCCTGCGCGGGATGATCGACGGCGGACTGATGATCGTCGAACATGTCGAGGTCATGAAGTGCGCGGACCCTGATCCGGCGCAGAGTCGTGAGCGTGCCTGAGTGAGGGCGTTGTCCGACGGCCGGTGGCGCGGCCTAGCCGAATGCGGCCTGTGTGAGGGTCAGGCCGATGAACACGGCGCCCAGTCCGGCGATCACAGAGGCCACCACGTTGGCCGCGGCCAGGAAGCGCGCTCCGGCCTCGGACAGGTTCAGTGTCTCGTAGGAGAACGTGGAGTAGGTGGTCAGGGCGCCGCACAAGCCTGTGCCCAGCAGGAGCTGGATGTTCTGTGAGACGGCTCCTGAGAGGGCTGCTCCGGTCAGAACGCCCAAGATCATCGATCCGGTGACGTTGGCCGCGAAGGTGCCCCAGGGGAAGGCGGTGTCGTGGCGAGCCTGGACCGTCCGGTCGATCACGTACCGCAGCGGGGCGCCGACGGCACCGCCGAGAATGACAAGCAGAAACCTCATGTGCCGGCGGTTTCCCGTCCTTTGTAGTGGACCACCTCGACCTCCTGCGTGGTGATCAGGCCACTGATCGGCAGCTCCTCGAGCTGCGACATGAAGGCTCTGATCCGGTCCTCTTCGTCGATGATGATGATCGTCACCGGCAGGTCGTCGGCCATGGACAACAGACGCGTGGTGTGCACGATCGATGTCGCCCCGTAGCCCTCCAGCCCCCGGAAGACCGTCGCTCCGGCCAGCCCGAAGGCGTGGGCACGGTGCACGATCTCCGTGAACAGGGGCTTGTGGTGCCAGGTGTCGGTGTCGTCGATGAAGATCGTCAGGCGGAGCGCGCGTCCATCTAGCCTCATGGTCACATTCCTCTCCTCGCCAGGATGCGGCGGGTGGCCACCATGCCGATCTTCGCGGCGGCCAGCGCCACCAGTACGGTCGACGCCAGGTAGACGAGTGCGGCGCCGGCTCTATCGGCCCGCGCCAGACGTTCGATGTCGACGCAGTACGTGGAAAAGGTCGTGAAGCCACCGAGGACGCCGGTACCGAAGAACGGCCGGAGCAACCGGTGCACGGTGAACCCCTCCGTGATGGCCACCAGGAACACGCCGATGATCAGGCAGCCGACCGCGTTGACGCCCAAGGTCGTCCAGGGAAACGCGTCCTTGCCGGTCGGCCAGAGCAACGTTGCCGCGTAACGGGCACAAGCCCCCAGCGCTCCACCCACGGCGATGACCGCAAGCGTCTCAAAGTGCCTGACGTGGACCTCTCGACGCCGGCGCGCCTGTTCCGCCGTGGACGCTTCGACGGCTGCGGTCGCCACGGAGTGCCGCGAAGACCCATCACTCACATTGCCTCGCCCCATAAGCTCCGAGGCTATCCAGCCCAGGATGAGCACGAACTGCCGGTGGCCTGATGTTCCCGCAGTCCCTTCACCAGGCCGCTTCACCTATGAACCAACCCTAAGCCTTGATCCGGGCAGTGCCAGCAGGGACGCCGATCCGGCTTCCGCCGGCCGTTGCGGGCCCGCGAGAACATCACCCTGGGCCGGCCGCGCACCCACGAAGACGAGCGGTGCGGGACGCCGTCGACGCCTTCGGCATGCGCGAGGAGATCGAGAGACTGCCCCGCCGGCTCGACACCCTGCCGGCCCGGGAGCTGGTCGGCGGCGCCGAACCGCCGGGCGGCCAGTGGCCGCGCCTCGTGTGCGGCCGTGTGCTGCCGCCCGCTGCTACGGCGTGGGTGGCAGCTGCGGGGAGCGGAGCACGAGCAGGGTGATCTCGCTGGGGGCGAAGACGCGGAACGGCGGGCCCCAGAAGCCGGTCCCGCGGCTGGTGTAGAGGAGGGTGCGGCTGCCGTGGTGGCTGAGGCCGGCGAGGGCCGGCTGGTCGATGCGGACCAGGTGGTGGAAGGGCCAGATCTGGCCGCCGTGGGTGTGGCCGGAGAGCTGGAGGTCGATGCCCGCGGCCGCCGCCCGGTCGACGAACTTGGGCTGGTGTGCCAGGAGCAGGACGGGCAGGTCGGGGTCGGCGCCGTCCAGGGCTCCGGCGAGGTGGGCGCGGTGGCCGGCCAGTCCGGAGGACTCGGCGGTGACGTCGTCCACGCCGGCGACCACGAGGGTGTCACCGCCGCGTTCGAGCAGCAGATGGCGGTTGCGCAGCGGCTCCCAGCCCAGCTCGTCCATCAGGTCGACCCAGCCCTGGGCCTCGCTGTAGTACTCGTGGTTGCCGGTCACGTAGACCCGGGCCCGGGTGGCCCGCACGGTACCGAGCGGGACGGCCTGGGCGCGGCGGCGTTCGGCCGTGCCGTCCGCGATGTCGCCGGTGTGGCAGACCAGGTCTGCTTCCAGGGTGTTCACCGTCTCGCACACCCGTGCCGACCAGCGGGCGCGGTCGAGCGGGCCGTAGTGGGTGTCGGTGATGAGGGCGACGCGGATGCCGTCCAACCCGGCACCCAGCCGGGGGAGTTGCACGTCGAGTCGGCGCACGCGTGGCACACGGCGGGCTTCGGCGTACCCCCAGGTGAGCAGTACGGCGGTCACGCCGAGGACGGCCCAGGTGACGATCCGGGCCCGGTCCTGACTCCCGCCGACGCCGGCCACGGTCAGGGCGAGCCGCAACAGGACGCCGAGCACGACGGACCAGGTGAACAGCACCCAGCTGGTGCCCAGCAGGGTGTCACCGATGATCGCCGCCCCGTCCTGCTGGCGCCTGCCGTGGCCGCGCGCCATCGCGAGCGGCATACCGAAGAGGCCGAGGGCGAACAGGGCGGTGCCGACCAGCGTGACGGGCAGGGGCCAGTGCTGGCCCGTGTACACAAGCACCCCGCAGGGCACGGCCCACAACAGGACCGGGGCGATCAGGGGGAGGTAGCGCATCAGGCGGTGCAGTCGGCTATGCCGCGGTGTCTGCGCCTCACCCTCGGCGGGCCGGGTGCTGCTGGTGTCGGTCACGCTGCCCCTCTCTGACCATGCTGCCGTCTCGCGCACTGTATCCGGTCGTCCTCGGGCCGGCCGGAGGGCGTTCACGGGGTGCGGCCCCCTCGCGGCGAAGGGTTCGCTGCGGGACGGCACGACCCCGCCGTGGGCGCCTCCACCGGCACGAGCTGCCATCAGGGCGTTGTCCCGCGGGAGTTGCGTCCAAGGGAACTGTCGGCAGGACGTCCTCGCCTGACCTCGCGCCCCCGGACGCCGGGAGGCGTGCGTCCCGTCCTGGCGCCCGCACGCCCCCCTCCCGGCCGCCACGCTGGTGCGGGAACGCCTGCCCGGGCGGCCGGCCCGCCGCACGAAGGCCCTCTCCGGTGCGACATACTCTCCCGATGAGTCCACGCACTTCCCCGGTCAGCCAGCCGATCACCATACGGCGGGCCGTCGCGCGGGATGCCAGACGGCTCACACGGCTCGTGCGTGGCTCGGGCGCCTACCAGGGGAAGTACGCAGCCGCAGTCGCGGGCTACCGGGTCGGTCCTGATTACATCGAGGCCCACCGCGCCTTCGTCGCCGTCGGCGAGCAAGAGGGCCGGGTCCTCGGGTTCTACTCGCTCGTCCTCGCTCCACCGGAGCTCGACCTGCTGTTCGTCGCCGACGAGGCGCAGGGACGGGGTATCGGACGGCTGCTCGTGGCGCACATGCGGTCCGAGGCCCGTGCCGCCGGGCTCGACCGGGTCAGGGTCGTGTCGCACCTTCCCGCCGAGGACTTCTACCACCGCGTCGGTGCGGTGCGGATCGGGACCGCGCTCGCGAACCCGCCCGCCGTGCCGTGGGACCGTCCCGAGATGGAGTTTCGCATCCCCACCCTTCAAGGCGCGTCGAAAGTGTCCGGTGAGGATGGTGGCGAGGCTGTGCGTGATCCAGAATGACCGGATGGTCACGCTCGAGACTCCCCGTCTGATCCTGCGCCGCTGGCGCGAGGAAGACGTTGCGCCCATGGCTGCCGTCAACGCCGACCCCGAGGTCATGCGGTGGATCCGCGACGGCAGTGTCCGTGACGAACAGCAGACCCGCCGCGGGATCCAGGCGTGGGAGAGGGAGTGGGAGACACAGCGCTTCGGCCTGTTCGCCGTGGAGATCCGGTCCACCGGCGAGCTGGCCGGGTTCACCGGCCTCTCGGTGCCCCATTTCCTGCCGGAGGTACTGCCGGCCGTCGAGGTCGGCTGGCGGCTGGGACGATCCCACTGGGGGCAGGGCCTGGCCACCGAGGCCGCAGCGGCCGCCGTACGGTTCGCGTTCGAGGAACGGGGGCTGGAGCGGATCGTCAGCATCGCTCAAGTGGGCAACGACGCCTCCGAACGGATCATGACCAAACTGGGGATGCGTCCGGTCCGTGAGACCGTCAATCCCACCTCCGGTCGGCGAGTGCGCGTGTTCGAGTTGTCGTCGGACCGGTACGTCGCCGGCACCCGTTGACGGCGGACACGAGGACGGCGGACACGAGGACCGCGGCCCCGGAGCGGAACGGGAGTGTGTCCCGCCGCGCCGGCTCACGCGGCGACGGCGCGTCGATGCCGTCCTCGCGCAAGGTCCGCTCCGCCTGGGCCGGCAGGGCGGCTCGCGTTCTCCGTGGACGGCCGTCGTAGCGGCTCGGTGACCGCGGAGGGTGGCTCGGCCGCACCTCGGCCACCGTCCCGCAGGCATCCACATGTGCCGTGGCGCGCCAGGCCGCGATGAGCGCCACCGGAGAACCTGCGGGCCGCGCGGCGTCCTGCCTCCGACGCGCGGGACGACCGCATTCGCGAGACGCTGGGGGGAGGAGCGCGCCCGGACGCGGCGCCGCATCTCCAGCTGGAACCCGCACCGAGCCAAGAAGGCGGGCCGCGATGAACGACTCCGATACGAGCGCCAGGGGATGGAGCCAGGGCGAGACGGCCGGACTGTCGATGATCGAACTATGCGTCAACGATCAGGTGCGGCAGCTCGAGGTGGATCCGCGGACCTCGCTGCTCGACGCGCTGCGCGAACACCTGCGCCTGGGCGGAACCAAGAAGGGGTGCGACCACGGGCAGTGCGGAGCGTGCACCGTCCTGGTCAACGGCCGGCGGGTCAACTCCTGCCTGACACTGGCCGTCATGCACGAGGACGACGAGATCGTGACGATCGAGGGCCTGGGCGATCCCGATGCCCTGCACCCCGTGCAACGCGCCTTCGTCGAGAGCGACGGCTTCCAGTGCGGCTACTGCACGCCCGGCCAGATCTGTTCGGCCGTCGGCATGCTCGCCGAGGTGGAGGCGGGCTGGCCCAGTCACGCCACGGCTGACGTGTCCGCGCCGCAGGTCGCGTTGACCGACGAGGAGATCCGCGAGCGGATGAGCGGCAACATCTGCCGGTGCGCCGCCTATCCGAACATCGTCGCGGCCATCCGCAACACCGTGCACGGAGGCCCGGGATGAGGCCGTTCACCTACGAGCGGGCGACGGACGCCCGGACCGCCGTCGCCGCGGTGTCCCGAACCGGCGCGAAGTTCATCAGCGGCGGGACCAATCTGCTCGACCTGATGAAGCTCGACATCGAGCGGCCCAGCCATCTGGTCGACATCAGCCGGCTTCCGTTGCGGGACGTCGAGGAACTCCCGGACGGCGGGCTGCGCATCGGCGCCCAGGCGGCGAACTCGGACGTGGCCGCCGATGCCCGGGTGCGCACCCGCTATCCGGTGCTGTCGGAGGCGGTGGTGGCCGGCGCCTCCGGACAGTTGCGCAACAAGGCGTCCACCGGTGGAAATCTGTTGCAGCGCACTCGGTGCCCCTACTTCTACGACACCGCGGCGGGCTGCAACAAGCGTGATCCCGGGTCCGGATGCTCGGCCATCGGCGGGTTCAACCGGATACACGCGATCCTCGGCGCCAGCGAGTCCTGCATCGCCACCCACCCCTCGGACATGGCCGTCGCGCTGACCGCGCTGGGAGCGGAGGTCGAGCTGCTCGACGCCGATCAGGCGGTACGCCGCGTCGCCATCACGGACTTCTACCGGCTGCCGGGCGACACCCCGCACATCGAGACCGTGCTGCGGCCCGGCGAGATGATCACGAGCGTCGTCCTGCCCCCGCCTCCGCCGGGCCGGCAGAAGTACCGCAAGGTGCGCGACCGGGCGTCGTACGAGTTCGCGCTGGTCTCGGTCGCGGCCGTCGTCTCGGCCGATCAGGGAACGATCGGTGAGGCGCGGGTGGCGTTCGGCGGTGTCGCGCACAAGCCGTGGCGGTCGGTCGAGGCCGAGGCCGCGTTGACCGGACGCCCGGCCACGATGGCCACCTACCGCGCCGCCGCCGAGGCGGCGCTGGCCGACGCGGTCGGGCAGGGGCACAACGACTTCAAGATCGAGCTGGCCAGGCGCACGCTGTGCCGGACGCTGGCGCAGGTGGCCCCGGCACACTGAGGAGGCGGCATGATCGGGCAATCTCTGAACCGTGTCGACGGCCCCTCGAAGGTCACCGGCCGGGCCACCTACGCCTACGAGCAGTGGGAGGCCGGTCAGCCGCTCTACGGTTTCATCGTCGGCGCGACGATCGGCAAGGGCCGCATCACCCGGATCGACACGGAGAACGCCGAACACACGCCCGGCGTGTACATGGTGATGACCCATCTCAACGCCCCCGCGCAAGGCCTTCGCGACGAGTCCATCTTCTTCGAGTACTGGCGAGCCCAGCCGGTGCTGACGGGCCCCGACATCCACCATTACGGCGAGCCGGTGGCGCTCGTCGTCGCCACGGCCCTCGAGCAGGCTCGTGCGGCCGCCGATCTCGTCGAGGTCGAATACGTCGCCGGGCGGGGGCGTTTCGACTTCGCCGAGCAGCAAGACGAGGTGTACATCCCGAAGGTGGTCAACGCCGGCCTCCCCACCGACACCGCGGTGGGCGACTTCGATGCCGGGTTCGACGGCGCGGACGTCAGGATCGACCAGTACTACACGACGCCGTACGAGTTCTCCATGCCGATGGAACCCCACGCATGTCTGGTGGAACCGCGCGGCGAGGACCTCTTCGTCTACGTCAGCTGCCAGATCGTCGACGCGGCGCGGGCCTCGGTCGCCGGCACGCTGGGGATCGATCCGGCGCGGGTGCACATCGTCACGCCCTTCGTCGGCGGGGGATTCGGGTCCAAGCTGGGCATCCATGCCGAGACGATCCTGGCAGCGCTCGCCGCTCGCGCGCTGCGCCGACCGGTCAAGGTCGCCATGACCCGGCAGCAGATCTTCCAGCTCGTCGGCATGCGCCCCACGTCCAGCCAGCGGGTCCGGCTGGGAGCGGGGCAGGACGGACGGCTGGCCGCGATCGCCCATGACGTCACCATGCACACCAACCCCGACATGGAGTACGCCGAGCAGACCGCCGCCACCACCCGCAGCCTGTACGCGGCTCCCCACCGGCTGACCAGCCACCGGCTGGCGCCGCTCGACCTGCCGCGCGGGACGGACGTCCGCGCACCGGGCGAGGCGCCGGGCATGCTGGCGGTCGAGTCGGCGATGGACGAGCTGGCGCACACGCTCGACATGGACCCGGTCGAGCTGCGGATCCGCAACGAGCCCGCCGTCGACCCCGAGCGGGACGTGCCCTACAGCGACCGGCACCTGGTCGACTGTCTGCGCGAAGGTGCGCGCCGGTTCGGCTGGGAGCACCGTCACGCCACCCCGGCGAGCGTGCGCGACGGGCGATGGCTGGTCGGCTACGGCATGTCGGCCGCCATCCGCGGGCACTTCCAGGGGCCCACCGCGGTGCGCGTGCGGTGGGAGGCGGACGGCACCGCCGTCGTCCGTACGGACATGACGGACCTCGGTACCGGTACCTACACCATCCTGACCCAGGCCGCCGCAGACGGCCTCGGGCTCGCGCCGGATCAGGTGCGGATCGAGCTGGGACGGTCGGATTATCCGCCCAGCTGGGGGTCCGGGGGCTCGTGGGGCGCCACCAATTCGTGCACCGCGGTGGACCGGGCGTGTCTGGCCCTGCGCGAGAAGGTGCTGGTCGCGGCGGTCGGCGACAAGCGCTCTCCGCTGCACGGCCGCGACCCGGCGGACGCGGTGTTCTCCGACGGCACCGTGCGGATCGGCGGCGCGTCCGAGGCAGTGAGCCGGATCGTCGCACGCAACCACCCCGAAGGGGTGGAGGCGGAGGGCGTGACCCGCTTCATGGGCGACGACCCGAACTACACGGCCTACTCGATCAACACCTACGGGGCCCATTTCGCCGAGGTGGGGGTCGACGCGGACACCGCCGAGATCCGTCTGAGGCGGATGCTCGGCGTCTTCTCGGTGGGCCGCGTGCTCAACCCGAAGACGACCCGCTCGCAGCTGATCGGCGGCATGATCTGGGGAGTCGGCGCGGCCCTCGAGGAAGAGGCCGTCGTCGACCCGCGATCCGGTGCCTTCGTCAACCGCGACTTCGCGCAGTACCTGGTGCCGGTCCACGCCGACGTCCCCGATGTCGAGGCCGTCGTCCTCGACGGGTTCGACGACAAGGCCAACGTCCTCGGCGCGAAGGGCGTAGGTGAGCTGGGAATCTGCGGGGCCGGAGCGGCGGTCGCGAACGCGGTGTTCAACGCCACCGGTGTGCGGGTGCGCGACTTCCCCATCACCATCGAGAAGGTGCTGCCCGGGCTGCCACTGCTGGAGGCGTGAACCCGTGGCGAGCCCCTGACGGCGATGCCGACGCCGCCAGGCCGCCGCGGTCGGGGCGGACGGGTGACGGCATCAACTCGCGTGGTGGGCCAGGGGATCGCGCGGGTGGACGTCTGCTGGCCATGAGCGCGACCTGCCCCGCACAGGCCGCGGGACCCGGACCGGCACGCCGGACGTCACAGCAACGGACGCGGACCGGCACGCTGGAGGACACCGCAGCGGACCCGGACCGGCGGGTACGAGGTCAGAGCAACGGACCCGGACCGGCGGGTACGAGGTCAGAGCAACGGACCCGGACCGGCACGCCGGACGTCACAGCAGCGGACCCGGACCGGCACGCCGGAGGGCGCAGCAGCGGACGCGACCGGCACGCCCGAGGTCAGAGCATACGGCCGATCCTCTCGGCGTGTTCCCGGAGCACCGGCAGGAACTGCTCGCGCATGTCCTCCAGCGTGATGCGGGCCGTGAAGGCGCTGACGCTCAGCGCGGCCCGGGTGTTGCCCTGGGCGTCCTGCACGGGCGTGGCCATGGAACGCATACCGAGCTCCAGCTCCTCATCGGTGAAGGCGACCTGCTCGGTGCGTGCGTCGACGATGCGCCGCCGGATCTCCTCGAGGTCGACGACCGACTTCTCCGTGCGGCGCTCGGGCCGGCAGCCGTCCAGGTAGGCGTCCAACTCCGCGTCGGACAGCGCCGCGAGCAGGACGCGGCCCGTGGCGGTGCTGTAGGCGGGGAGCCGGACCCCGATGCGCACCCCCGCGGACACGATGCGCTCGGTCTCCGCGCGGGCCACGAACACCGCGTTCCCCTCGTCCAGAACGGCCAGCGAGATGGATTCCCCCAACTCCTGGCGTGCGGCGGCCAGTTGCGGCTGGGCGAGCCTGGGCAGCGGATCGGTACGGGTGTAGGAGCCGCCGAGGCGCGCCATGCGGGGAGTGGGGCGGAAGTACTTCCCGTCGTGTGTCAGGTAGCCGAGCTCGGTCAGGGTGAGCAGGCAGCGACGGGCCGTGGCCCGGGTCAGCCCGGTGGCCTGGGCCGCTTCCGAGACCGTGAGCTGCGGGTATGCCTGCCCGAACGTCTCGATCACCGCCAGTCCCTTGGCGAGCCCGGCCATGCCTTCCGGCGCCCGCGGGCGTGCGTCACTTCCGCCCGAAGTCTTGACACCTGTCTCCGGGCTCGGCTTATCTGTTCGCGTATCAGCCACTCGTTCGTTATACGAACAAATCGCGGATGTGTCAAGCCCCCGGCCTGAACTCCGCACCGAGCAGGACCGGCCCGCCGACGGCACCCGTCTGTCGCGGGACCGGGACGAAGGAGGAACCTTGCCGAGCATCCAGTCAGCGCGCTCCGCGGCGCCGCGGCAGAGCCACCCGGAGTGGCCCGAGGAGCTGACCCGCGTCCCGTACTGGGTCTTCCAGCGCAAGGACGTCTACCGCGGCGAGCAGGAGAACCTGTTCCGCGGTCCCTACTGGAGCTACCTCTGCCTGGAGGCGGAGGTCCCGGAACCCGGTGACTACCGCACCACGTTCGTGGGTGACACCCCGGTCGTCGTCACCCGCGACGAGGACGGCGAGCTGTACGGCTTCGAGAACCGCTGCGCCCACCGCGGCGCGCTGCTCGCCCTCGACGACGCCGGCAGCAACGCCAAGGACTTCACCTGCGTCTACCACGCCTGGAGCTACAGCCTCCAGGGAGACCTGACCGGCGTCGCCTTCAAGGACGGCATCAAGGGCCAGGGCGGCATGCCGAAGTACTTCTGCCTGGAGGACCACGGCCCGCGCAAACTGCGCCTGGCCGCCGTGCACGGCCTGGTCTTCGGCTCCTTCGACGAGGACGTGCCGGACATCGACGAGTACCTCGGCGAGGAGATCCTCGGCCGCATCGAGCGGGTCCTCGGCGGCCGCACCCCCGTCGTCCTCGGCCGCTTCACCCAGCTGCTTCCCAACAACTGGAAGCTCTACATGGAGAACGTGAAGGACTCCTACCACGCGAGCATCCTGCACCTGTTCTTCACGACGTTCGGCATCAACCGGCTGGGCCAGCGCGGCGGGATCATCGTGAGCGAGAGCGGTGCCCACCACGTCAGCTACTCCGCGATCGACCGTGCGGCGGAGCAGGAGGCCGGCTACTCGGAGCAGAACATCCGCTCCGACAGCGCCTACACGCTGGCCGACCCGTCCCTCCTGGAGGGGTTCGGCGAGTTCGGCGACGACATCACCCTGCAGATCCTCTCGGTGTTCCCCGGCTTCGTCCTGCAGCAGATCCAGAACTCGGTGGCGGTGCGTCAGATCCTGCCCAGGGGCGTCGAATCGACGCGGCTGAACTGGACGTACCTCGGCTTCGAGGAGGACACCCCGCAGCAGCGGACCGTCCGGCTCAAGCAGGCCAACCTGGTCGGCCCGGCCGGCTACATCTCGATGGAGGACGGCTGCGTCGGCGGGTTCGTGCAGCGCGGCATCGCGGGCGCCGGCGAGGAGGAAGCGGTCCTGGAGATGGGCGGCTCCTCCGCCGAGTCCGGCGACAGCCGCGTGACCGAGGCCTCGGTCCGGGGCTTCTGGAAGGCCTACCGCGAAGGCATGAACCTGCGACAGGAGAAGGACAAGTGACCGTGACAGTGGACGCCTTCCGGCTCATCAGCCGTGCCCAGGGCGAGTACGCCCGCTGCATCGACGGCGACCGGATCGAGGAGTGGCCCGACTTCTTCGAGGAGGACTGCCACTACCGCATCACCACGGCCGCCAATCACCGCGAGGGACTCGCCGCGGGTGTGGTCTGGGCCGACAACCGGCGCATGCTCGCCGACCGGGTCTCGGCCCTGCGGGAGGCCAACATCTACGAGGCGCACACCTACCGGCACATCCTCGGCCAGCCCGCCGTTCTGGAGGAGTCGGACGAGGGGGCGCGCAGCGAGACCGGCTTCCTGGTGGTGCGCGTGATGCGCGACGGCACGACGGACATCTTCGCCAGCGGGCGCTACCTCGACCGCTACCGGTTCACCGGCGACAGGGCGAGCATCGTCGAACGGATCGTGGTCTGTGACAGCTCGACGATCGACACCCTGCTGGCGCTGCCCCTATGAACGCATCCGGGAACCCGTCCCGGGCGGCCTCCCAAGGCCGCATCCTGCTGACCATCGGCGATCCCAACGGGGTGGGGCCGGAGGTCGCGGTGAAGGCGGTGGCCGTCCTGCACGACGAGCCGGATCTCCAGCCGGTGCTCGTCGGCGATCCCCTGGTCGTCCGGCACTACGCCGAGCGCGCCGGGCTCGCGGTCCGGGAGACCGACGGCACCGACGGTCCCCTGGCCGGCGCGGTCGACCTGCTCCCCGTCACGGCACTGAACCCCGGCGCCTTCCGGCCGGGTGCGGTGCACGCCGCCGCGGGCGCGGCGACCGTCGCCTACCTGGGCGAGGCGGTGCGCGCGGTGAAGCAGGGCCGGGCCCGCGGCATCGTCGGCTGCCCGCACTCGGAGACGGCGATCAACGCCGCCGGCATCGCCTTCTCGGGGTACCCCTCGCTCCTGGCGGGGCTCAGTGGCACCGAAGCGGACAAGGTGTTCCTGCTGCTGGTCGGCGGCGGCCTGCGGATCGTCCATGTGACGCTGCACGAGGCCCTGTCACACGCCCTCGCCCGGCTGACACCGGAACTGGTGGAGTCCGCGGTGCTGGCCGCCGCCGGCTTCCTCCGGGCCACGGGCGTCGGCTCACCGCGCATCGGCGTGTTCGGGATCAACCCGCACGCCGGTGAGGGCGGCCTGTTCGGCGACGACGACGCACGGATCACCGTCCCGGCCGTACGCCGACTGCGCGCGGCGGGCGTCGACGCCGACGGCCCGGTCGGCGCGGACGTACTGCTCGGCGACCGGGAAGGAACGACGCGGTACGACGCTTTCGCGGCGATGTACCACGACCAGGGCCACCTCCCGGTGAAACTGCTCGCCGGGCGTACCGCCGCGGCGCTGTCGGTCGGCGCGGGCCTGGCGTTCTCCAGCGTGGGGCACGGCACGGCCTTCGACATCGCGGGGCGGGGGATCGCCGACCCGGCCGCCGTGATCCAGGCCGTACGCGCCATCGGCTCGGCGACCGTCCACGCCCCCCACACCCCTCTCGCGGAGGAACGCTCATGACCTATCAGGTGGATGTCACGGGCACCGGCATCAGCTTCCCCTGTGAACCCGGCGAGACCGTGCTCGACGCCGCCGAACGGGCCGGGTACGCCATCCCGTACTCGTGCCGCAAGGGAGTCTGCTCGACCTGTGAAGGCGCGCTCACGTCCGGGCGTGCCGAGACACGCGGGCAGGGGACCGCCGAAGGCCCGGCCGAGGCCGTGCTGCTGTGCCAGGCGCGCCCCCGCTCCGACCTCGGCATCGCGCCCCGGCGCATCGCCCGGCGAGGCGCCCCCGAACGCCGGACGGTGACGGCGAAGGTCCAGCGCGTCACCCGTCCCGCCGCGGACGTGGTGGCGCTCCAGCTGCGGCTGCCGACCGGCCTGCGCGCGAAGTTCACGGCCGGCCAGTACCTGAAGGTGCTTCTGCCCGACGGCGACAGCCGCAACTACTCGATGGCCAACCCCCCGCACCAGAACGACAGCGTGCACCTGCACATCCGGGTCGTGCCGGGCGGCCGGTTCTCCGAAGGGGTGCTCGCGGCCCTCGGCAAGGGCGACCGGCTCACCGTCGAACTGCCCTACGGGGAGTTCTCCGTCGACCCCGCGTCCGACGTGCCCGCGATCCTGGTGGCCACCGGCACGGGCTTCGCCCCGGTCAAGTCGATCGTGGAGGACCAGGTGCGCAGGCGTCTCGACAGACCCGTGCACCTGTACTGGGGAGGCCGCCGCGAGGAGGACCTGTACCTGCGCGACCTCGCCGCGGGCTGGGCCGACCGCCTGCCGTGGTTCGGTTTCACGCCCGTCCTGTCGGAGCCCGGTCCCGGCTGGGCCGGGCGCACGGGCTGGGTCCACCGGGCCGTCCTGGAGGACCACCCCGACCTCACCCGGCACGAGGTGTACGCCTGCGGCAGTCCGATGATGACGGACGCGGCACGGAAGGACTTCGTGGACCTCGGGGGCCTGGCCCCGGAACGCTTCCACTGCGACGCCTTCGTGCCCTCGGGCGAGCCCGCTCCGGTGGCCTGACCGGCCGCCCCTCCCGCGACCTGCGCTGCGCCGACCCGCGCCGCAGCGCCCCGCATCGCATCGCACCCGCATTGCATCGCACCATCGCACCCGCACCGCCCGCCGCGCGGGCGGTCATGGCCGAAACGAGGCACCCATGTCTCAGCAACCCCTGCGACTGCATCTCCCGGACTTCGTAGACCAACGCCGCGTCTCCCCCTATCAGTTCGGGGTGGTCGCGCTGTGCGGTCTCGTCATGTTCATCGACGGCTTCGACACCCAGGCCATCAGTTACATGGCCCCCCACATCGCGGACGAGTGGGGGCTCTCCCAGAAAATGCTCGGACCGGTCTTCTCGGCCGCACTGGTCGGCCTCATGGTCGGCTACCTGGTCCTCTCTCCGCTGTCGGACCGGTTCGGGCACAGGCGCGTCGTCATCGCGGCCACGGCCGTCTTCGGCGTCACGACGCTGGCGGCCGTGTGGGCCGGCGACGTCGGCGAACTCGTCGTCCTGCGCTGCGTCACCGGCATGGGACTGGGGGCGGCCGCGCCGAGCGCGGTGGCTCTCACCGGCGAGTTCAGCCCCAAGCGGCTGCGGGCCACCTTCGTGCTGGCCATCTACTGCGGCTTCTCGGTCGGCTTCGTGGTGGCCGGCCTGGCCGCCGGCTGGCTGATTCCCGACCACGGCTGGCGTTCGCTGCTGTGGGTCGGCGCCGCCGTCCCCGTGCTCCTGATCCCCTTCCTCGTGCGCAGCCTGCCGGAGTCGCCGGCCTTCATGATCCGGCGGAACACGGACCCGCACCGCATCTACGCGGTGTTCCGCCGGATCGACGGCGAGCTGCCCCCGTCCGTGCCCGGCCACGGCGAACCCGTCTTCAGCGTCGAGGAGAACGACGGCGGCAACCGCGCCGCGCTCACCAGCCTGTTCACGCGCAGGTGGCTGTGGGGCACCGTCCTGCTGTGGTTCGTGTTCATGATCAACCTGGCCGAGTTCTACGCCCTGCAGAGCTGGCTCCCCACCATCGTGACCGACCTGGGTCACTCGATGAGCGTGGTCGTCGCCGCGACCACGCTGACCACGGTGGGCGGTATCGCCGCCGCCTTCGTCACCGGCCCGTCCATGGACCGGCTGGGCCCGTACCGGACACTGGCCGTCCTCTACCTGGTGGGGTGCGTCTGCGTGGCCCTGACCGGCACCGCGCTGCACGCGCCGTTGTGGGTGCTGATGACGGCGAACTTCCTCGCGGGCTGCTGCGTCAGCGGCGGCCAGAAGAGCCTGATCGCACTGGCCGCCGTCTTCTATCCGGCTCCGATGCGCTCCACCGGGGTGGGCTGGGCCCTGGGCATCGGCCGCGTGGGCGGCATCCTCGGACCGATCGTGGTGGGAACGGCGCTCGCCGCCGGCTGGTCACCGAGCACCGTGTTCTACGCGATGTCCGTGCCCATGCTCGCCGCCGGCCTGGCGGTCGTGCTGCTGGGCATGCGCTACGGCCGCTCGGCGGACGACTCGGCCCCCTCCGCCGGACCGCCGGACGCGCAGACGCCGGCGCCCGCCCTCGGCAACGGGCGGGCGGTGGGGCCGGACACCGTGATCTGATGCGCACGGGCGTGATCCGGGACGACGTACGGGCCCGGCGCGTCCCGTCGCCGGCAGCCGGACGTCCAGCGAGTGCGCGGACTCCGTGGTCGCCGACGACGCGAAGGCGGTCCACCGCGGATGCCGCTCGCCGCCCTCCGGCTCGGTGCCCCATAGCCGATGGCGCGGTCCGGCGGGCACGTGGTGCGGGTGCCGCGCGGGGTGTTGCGCAGTCCGGGATGTGCCACGGACGCAGGGCTTCCCCGGGCACCGGGACGAGGCCCGCGCCCGCGCTCCGGTGCCGGCCGCGCGGTTCGGGAAGTGGCTTCGGATCCCGGAGCCTGGATCCGCGGCAGCTGTCCTAGTCTCGTTCCGTGCCACTGCGACGGTGGTCCGGGCGTCCGGTCTCGGGTCTGTCGCAGTGGCCACGGTGCGCGCAAGGGAGCTCTGCGCACCAGCGGCCCGGCTCACTCCTCCGCCTGAGAGCCGGGCCGCTACCCCCGGTGAGATGCCCCGCTTGCCGGTGGCGGTCAGCCGGTGTGTTCCGCGGGACGCACGGACCGGTAGTACAGGTCCAGGCACATGAGCAGTTCGGTGCGTTCGACGCCCGGCAGGCTCCTGATCTCGGAGTCGATCAGCCGCATCACGTCGTGGGGACCGCGGCAGACGGCCTCGGCGAAGATGTCGAAGCGGCCCGCGCAGGCGACGACATAGGTGATGGACGGGATGCCGGTCAACGTCGTGGCCAGGTCCTCGATGCCCTGACCGGGCCGGCACCGGACGGCCACCCACACCTGTGTCTCGAAGCCGAGGCTGGCCGGGTCGGCGATGGCGGTGATGCGGATGTCGCGGTCGCCGACCATCCGCGTGACGCGCTTGCGGACCTGGGACTCCGAGATGCCGACGGTCTCCGCGACGGCGGCGAAGGGCAGTCGCCCGTCCCGGCTGAGTTCGGCGACGATTCTCCGGTCGACGGGGTCCAGCAGGGCGGTCCGGCCGGAGCGGGCCCCGGGGTTCTCGGGCGCCGGCCCGGCCACGGGCGCGGCCGCCTTGTACTGGGCCGAGTCCCAGGCCGGCTCCTGGTAGTGCAGCTGGAGGTAGGGGTGGATCTCGGCCGAGCCGACTCCGGGCATCCGGACCAGCGTGTCGTGCACGACGGACAGGAGCTCCGCCGGGTCCCGGCAGAGCACCTCGACGAGGGCGTCGTACCGTCCCGTCGTGATCACGGCGTAGTCGACGGCCGGTACCTCGGCGAGCGAGGCCATGAGCGGCCGTACCGGCTGCGTCCCGTCGAAGTGCAGGCCGACCAGGGCGACGACGGGGAAGCCCAGCAGGGCCGGATCCGTCACGGCGGTGATCTGGATGACGTTGTCGTCCAGCAACTGGTTGACCCGGCGGCGGATCGTCTTCTCGGGTACGCCGAGGTCGCGGGCCAGCGCGGCGAAGGACTGCCGGCCGTCGGCCTGGAGCATCCGGATGAGGTCACGGTCGAGCTCGGTCAGCTTCGGGTCCGTGTCGTCCTGGCCGCGGGCCGGCAGCAGGCCGTCGAGGAAGCCGGGGACGAGGTGGGCGGGTCCGCGCATGGGGATCATCGTATCCGCGCCGACTCGTGCACCAGACGGCCTGCCAGGTACACCTCGTCCACCCGCACGTCGAGCAGTTCGTCGGCCGTGCAGGCATAGGGGTCGCGGTCCAGGACGATGACGTCGGCGAGCTTGCCCGCTTCCAGCGAGCCGTACCGATCGCCCTCGCCGAGCGTGCGGGCGGCGTTGATGGTGTGCATGCGCAGGGCCTCGGTGAGGGTGACGCTCTGCCCGGGGTCGATGACGTCACCCTGGAAGGAGCGCCGGGCCAGGGCGCACCAGATGCCGAAGAACGGGTTGGTCGCGCCTTCCTCCGAACCGATCCACACGTCGGAACTGCCGGTGAGCGGCCAGCCCTCGTCGAGTAGGTCACGCAGGGGGAAGCGGCCCCGGAGTCCGTAGTCGCCGAGGTAGGCGGGGAAGAAGTCGCCGAAGGTGTACAGGAACACCGGTTGCGGGACGGGGATGATCCCGGCCTTGCGCCACAGCGCGGTCGCCTCCGGGTCGGGCAGGAAGTTCCCGGCGTGCTCGACCCGCGGGGCCGGGGCGCCCACGGGGGCGCCGCCCGCCGCGGCGATGGCCTCGCAGACCTCCTCCTGGGCGCGGTCGCCGTTGGCGTGGACCGCGAGCTGCAGCCCGGCGGCGGCCGTCGCGTGCAGTGCCTGGGCTATCCGGTCGGGGCTGAGCGCGACCGCGCCGCAGTGTCCGTGGCCGTGTACGGCGTCGTCGGTGACGTACGGCTGCTTCATCGCGGCGCTCGCCGCCGAATAGCCGCCGTCGGCGAACATCTTGACGCCGTGGACACGGATCAGGTCCTCGGACGCGCCCAGACCGAGCCAGTCGCGGTGCGTGCAGGCCTCCTCCAGCGAGGTCGTGCCGGGGACCCACAGGTACACGCGCAGCCGGGTGCCGAGCCGGCCGTCGCGATGCAGCCGGTCCAGGGCGCGCAGACCGTCCGGAGTCTCGGAGATCTCGCCCACGGTGGTGACGCCGTGCGCCGTGAAGAGGTCGTGCACCCCTTCCCGGAGAGCTTGCTCCAGGGCCTCTCCGCCGAGTTCGGGCAGGGGCAGGAGATTGTCCATCTCCTTGACCACGCCCGTGGGTTCGCCGGAGGCGTCCCGCAGCACGGTGGGCAGTCCGGTGATGCTGAAGTCGGCCTCCCGGTAGTCCCGGTCGATTCCGGCGAGTTCGAGGCCGCGGCTGTTGAGGACGGTGATGTGGCCGCCGGCCCGGACGGCGATGGCGACCTGCGTGCTCACCGAGTCCAGCTCGGCCCGCGTCGGCAGCCGCCGGTCGAGCAGCTTCTGGTCGAAGAAGAGGTTGGCCTGGCCGACCAGCCAGCCGTCGACGGCCTCGTCCAGGTGCTCGCGCAGGGTGTGCAGCACGTCGGCGACGGTGCGACAGCGCGGGGCCCGGCAGTCGACCGTCTGGTAGTGGGTCCGGGCGGCGACCTCCAGGTGGGCGTGGACGTCGACGAAGCCCGGCAGCACGGGGCGGCCGCCCACGTCGTGCACCCGGGTGCCGGGTCCCGTCCAGGCGGCGGCGTCCTCCTTGGGGCCGGTGGCGACGACGGTTCCACCACGGATGGCGACGAAACCGGGGGCCCCGGGCTCCGTCTCGTCGTCGGTCATCCGGATCAGCCGGTCGGTGACGAGGACCAGGTCGGCGCTGCCTTCGCTCATGTGCGTCTTCTCCTTGTCTCCGGCCGCAGGCGCGGCGTCTCCGGCCCGCAGGCGCGGCTTGGCGCGACTGAACGTATCCAGCCCGTTCGTGCCTAGTCAATGACCGATTCATTCCCTCTAGGCGGGCTGGCTAATGAAATCTGCCCCTCACGAAGTCTTGCAAGACTGATTCCGGTCGTGCACCGTGGTGGCAGATCGCGGCCGTCACCGTCTGTCGGGCCGCCGCCGCGGCACCGTTCGAGAGCGCCGCCCGCCCGGTCGGACACCTCTCGCCCCCGTCACCAGCACTTCATGGAGGCATCCATGTCATCGCAGACCCGTCACGCGGAGATCGCCGGCGCCGGACTGGCCGGTCTGGCCACCGCGGCGGCCCTCGCCCAGCGCGGCTGGAGCGTCCGGGTGCACGAACGCGGCCGCGAGCTGCGCGACATCGGCGCGGGCATCTTCATGTGGGAGAACGCCCTGCGGGTCCTGGAGGGCGTCGGCGCCTTCGACGAGGCCGTCCGCCGTGCCGAGCGCATCGAGAGCTGGCAGCTGTACGACGAGCGTGGCCGCCTCCTGCAGTCGGACTGGATGAAGGGCGGCGGCACCCGCCTCTACACCGTGCTCCGCCCCGACCTGCACAAGGCCCTGGAGCACGCCGCCATCGAGGCCGGTGTCGAGATCGTCACCGGCTCGCTGGTCGCGGGAGCCTCCCCGGAGGGCGAGCTGGTGCTGGAGTCCGGCGAGGTCCTCAAGGCGGACCTCGTCGTGGGTGCCGACGGCGTCGGCTCGCCCGTGCGCAACTCGGTCGGCCTCAACCTCGTCGTCCGCGACCTCCAGGACGGATGCATGCGCAGCCTGATCCCGAGGCTCCCGCACGACCCCGTCGACAGGGCCCTCGAGTACTGGAACGGCGGCCGGCGGGTGGGCGTCGTGCCCGTCACTCCGGAGCTGACCTATGTGTACACCTGCTGCCCGTCCGACGACCTGGCCGGCCGCCGGCGGCCGTTCGACAAGGAGTCGTGGACCGCGTCGTTCCCGCAGCTGCGCAGCGTCTTCGACCGCATCCCCGACGTCTCCCGCTGGGCGTCGTTCTCCGACGTGCGCTGCCACAGCTGGGTCAACGGCCGGGTCGCGGTCGTCGGCGATGCCGCCAGCGCCATGTCGCCGAACCTCGGACAGGCGGCCTGCCTGGCCATGACCAACGGCTACGCGCTCGCCCTGATGCTGGAGGGCCAGTCCGACGTGCGCAGCGGACTCCTCGCCTGGGAGGCGCGGCAGCGGCCGGTCACGGACGCCACCCAGCGCTACTCCCGGCTGTACGGCCGCGTCGGCACCCGGTGGCCGCGGCCCTTCGCCGACGTCCGCTCCGCCCTGGTCTGGGCCGCCGGCCGCTCCCGGCGCTGGCAGGAGCGGGTCAACGTCGCGGCGCACAAGGGGGCGCAGTCGGTGCGGCCGGACGGTACCGCCGCCGCCTGAGCCGCACCGAGCCCGTCCCGCACACCCCCGAAGAACAAGGATTGCTTTCGCGTCATGCGCAGACCTGGAGGACACACCCGTGGCACACATGGCTCCGCACGCCCTGATAGACGGCGTGGAAAGACGCTCCATCGACCACGTCCCCGCCACTGAGCGCCACGGCAAGGCCTGGCACCAGGGCCCGTTCTGGCTGACCGGCGGCTTCATGCTGCCGTCCCTGCTGGTGGGATTCCTCGGCCCGTCCATGGGCCTGGGCCTGGGCTGGTCGCTCACCGCCGTCATCTCGGGGATGGCGTTCGGCACCGTTTTCATGGCCCTGCACGCCAACCAGGGCCCGCGGCTCGGACTGCCCCAGATGATCCAGTCCCGGGCCCAGTTCGGCTCGCGCGGCGCCATCTTCCCGCTGGCCATGGCCGTCTTCATCTACGTCGGCTACAACGTCTTCCAGATGGTGCTGGCGGGCGACGCCCTGTCGATGTTCCTGCCGGGGCGCAAGATCTGGTACGTCGTCCTGGCGGTGCTCGCGGTCGTCATCGCGGTCGTCGGACACGACCTGCTGCACACCGTCCAGCGCTACTTCAGCTACGTCACCATGGCCGTCTTCGCGGTGGTCACGGTCGCCGCCGTCCTCCACTACCCGCTGGGGCACGTGGCGCCGGTGGCCACCGGTTTCTCCGGGGCCGCCTTCCTCGCGCAGTTCGCCGCGGCCGGCGGCTACCAGATCAGCTACAGCATCTACGTCTCGGACTACTCCCGTTACCTTCCCGAGGACGTCCCCGACGGCAAGCTCATCGGCTGGACCTTCCTCGGCGGGTTCACCGGAGCCGCCTGGCTCGGCAGTCTCGGCGCGATCTTCGCGTCGTACGTCCCGGCGCCGGACGCACTGCGCCAGCTGCACACCGTCGGTGACACCGTCTTCCCCGGTTTCGGCGCGGTGGCGGTCCTGGCGACGCTGCCCGCGCTGATCGGCACCTCGGGCGTCAACGCGTACGGGGCCATGCTCAGCGCCACCACGGTCATGGACGGCCTCCGGCGCGTCACCCCGACCCTGCGGCTGCGGGTCGCCGGTGTGCTGGTGACGGGCACGACGGGACTGGTCATCACGCTGGTGATGCCGGCCGACTACATGCACAGCTTCTCCACGTTCATCGCCGTCATGTGCTACCTGCTGGTGCCGTGGACGGCCGTCAACCTCGTGGACTTCTACGTGGTGCGGCGCGGCCACTACTCCATCGCCGACATCACCGACCCGCACGGGCGCTACGGCCACTGGGCCTGGCGCGGACTCACGGCCTACTTCGGCGGTTTCCTCGCCATGGTCCCGTTCGTCACGCTCAGCTTCTACGTGGGTCCGGTGACGAAGGCACTGGGCGGCGCCGACCTCGCGTTCGTCGTCGGACTGCTGGTCTCCGGCCTGCTCTACCACTTCCTCGCGCGCACCGGCCAGGACGGCTCCGTCCCGGCCGCCCGGAGGAGGGAGCACGCCGGGATGTCGTAGGCACTGTGCCGTACCCGCACGGAAGCCCCTGGCCCACCCCTCCGGGGGATGGGGCCAGGGGCTTCCACGCACCTGCGACGACAGGTGGCCGCACCGCGACCGGGCCCGGCAGGCGGGCTCTAGAGCTGGCCGCCGATCTCGCACGCCTGGCACGGCGGCCGGCCGCAGGTGCACTGCATGAGGGCATCGACGACGTCGAAGTCGTGGTAGAGGCACTTGTCCCGGCAGGTGTGGCGCGGAATGAACCCCGCGGGAATCTCGCCGGGCCACGGCTCGTGGCCGTCCCGGCAGCGGGCGAACCGGTCGGGATCGGCGGCGTGCAGGTCGTGCATCTTCGACCGCGCCTCGTCCTCGAGCCGGCGCACGCGCTCCGACAGACCCTTGAGCTCGGCCGCTATGTCGGAGTAGTGGTCGGTACCGGTCCGCACGTGTGCGGCCCGCAGTGCCATCGCGGCGTTGCCGAGAAACCTGCCGGCGTCCTGGAGGTCGGTCACGTGATGCATCTGGATGCCATTCACGCCTCGTACCCATACGGCGTCCATGCTGCTCACTGATCCACCTTTCCGGCGTACACCTTGGTCGTGTGCGAGACAGTATGCGCGGCGCCGGTGCCTGCGCACATAAGGAAAATCAAACTATTTCTCGACGCTAAACGGCGCGGATGTGCCCGTCCAGTGTTCTCGGGGTGAACCGGCTCACAGGCGGCGAACCGTCCGGCGGGTGAGCAATACGGTGGCGACCATTATCCATTTCCGGGAACGACCATGAACTTTCCGGGGGATGACCATGAATTCACCATGGGTGACGCGCCGGCCCGCCGGCTGCCGGGCCGCCCCGCGTCGGCGGATTTCGGCCCCCGGGGCGCCGGTGACATTCGTCGTCCGGTGATCGTGCGGAGTCCCTGCCGGCCGATCACGGCCTGGGCGAGTGCCAGTCCGGCGAAGACGGCACCGAGTCCGGCGATGACCGAGGCGATCACGTTCACCGCCGCGAGGAAGCGCACCCCGGCCCCGGCCGGTCTCGACGTCTCGCAGGAGAACGTGGAGTACGTGGTCGCCCGGCCGACCCGGCGGCCGGCGAGGACGCCGAGCGTCACGGCGGCGATCGCCCCTCCCGCGGTCGGCGCCAGGTACGCCAGGGCGACGCCGGCCACGCCCTCCCGCACCAGGACCGAGCCCTCGAGGCGGGATCAGTCCCCGGATTCCGGCCCGGGTTGCCGCGCCCCGGCCCGCGCGACCGAGCAGGACGGCGGACGTGCCCCGAATGCGTCCGACGGCCGCGGAGCACTCCCCTTATCGGCGGCCCTTTACGGGCGCGGGCGCTGCCCTGGAACGACCCTGATCCACTTGACATGAAGATTTCCCAGACGTCTCCTGGAAGAGAGGGGAAAACGTCGGAGGCCGTGATGGCAACCTATGAATACCGATGCGTTCGCTGCGGGACCTTCGATGTGAAGTTGCCGATCGGTACGGCACCCGAAGCCCGGGATTGCCCGGTGTGCGCGGGCGCCGCGAGGCGTGTGTTCTCCGCTCCGGGTATTGCGCGGACCTCGACGGCGGCGGCTGCTCTCCGTTCCCGGGAGGAGCAGTCCCGTGAGGCACCGGAAGTCGTCTCCCAGGTGCCGCCCGGCAGGACGGCGCCCAGGCAACCGCACCCCGCGCTCTCCCGGTTGCCGCGTCTTTGAGGGCGGTGGTCGGCACAGCTAGATCGTCTCTTGCGTCGACATCCGGACACGGACGTCCGCCCCATGCGGACTTAGGAGGTGCGTCCCGGTGGCAAACGCGGGATTGCTCTTCGTCGGTGCGGTCCTCTTCATGAACGGGCTGGTCCTCCTCAACAAGGTTGACGCCCGGTCAGGAGGAGTGTTCAACATCTTCATCGGTCTCCTCCAGGTGATCACGCCGACCTACCTCATCTTCACTGCGGACAACGACCCCACAAAGATTCTGGCGGCGTCCGGAATCTATCTTTTCGGCTTCACCTATCTTTACGTGGGCGTCTGCCTCCTCACCGGCATCGAAACCGACGGTGTAGGTTATTACTCGCTTTTCGTGGCAATAGCCGCCCTGGGGTATTCGTTCGCCAATTTCCACCTTCTGAAGGATTACCCGTTCGGAGTCATCTGGCTCTACTGGGCATTCCTGTGGTTCCTGTTCTTCCTGCTGCTCGGCCTCAGGATGGACAGGCTCCGCCCCTACGTCGGCTGGGTCACGGCGATCGAGGGCTGGGTCACCGGCGTGATACCCGCCGGTCTGCTGCTCTCCGGTTACTGGAAACACCCCGACGAGACCGCCATCGCACTGGGCGCCTTCGCCGTGGTGGTGTTCGGGGCGCTGTGGCCGCTCACCCGGGCAGCGCGAGATCGAGTCACCCCCACCCCCACCGCCCCGGCCGCACCGACGGCAGGCCCGGCCGCGTCCACGTGACCGAATCAGAACCAACGAGGTAGCTGTCATGCCTGAAGTGATCTTCAAAGTGGACCAGACCAAGTCCATGCGTGATCAGGACACCCCTGGACACAACAGGTGGCATCCGGACGTCCCCACCGCTGCCATGGTGAAGCCCGGGTCGGAGTTCCGCGTGGAGTGCCGTGACTGGACCGACTGCCAGATAGGCGACAACGACTCCGCCAACGACGTGCGCGACATCGACCTGACCATCCCCCACATGCTCAGCGGTCCGATCGGCGTGGAGGGCGCCGAACCGGGCGACCTGCTCGTCGTCGACATCCTCGACCTCGGCCCCGTGCCCCAGCAGACCGGCGACGCGGCCGGCCAGGGCTGGGGCTACACGGGCATCTTCGCCAAGGCCAACGGCGGAGGGTTCCTGACCGACTATTTCCCGGACGCCTACAAGGCGATATGGAACTTCCACGGCCAGCAGGCCGTCTCCCGTCACCTCCCCGGCATCCGGTTCACCGGAATCACCCACCCCGGACTGTTCGGAACCGCCCCTTCGGCCGAGATGCTCGCCCGCTGGAACGCCCGCGAGAAGGCTCTGATCGACACCGATCCGAACAGGGTCCCACCGCTCGCCGTACCGCCGGACGCCAGCCACGCGCTGGCCGGCACGGCCACCGGGGACCTCGCGCGGCACATCGGCGAGGAAGGCGCCCGCACGGTGCCGGCCCGTGAGAACGGGGGCAACCACGACATCAAGAACTTCACCCGGGGTTCCAGGGTCTTCTACCCCGTACATGTCAAGGACGCCAAGCTCTCCGGCGGCGACCTGCACTTCAGCCAGGGCGACGGGGAGATCACCTTCTGCGGTGCGATCGAGATGGGCGGCTTCATCGACTTCCACGTCGACCTCATCAAGGGCGGCATGGAGAAGTACGGCATCTCCACCAACCCGGTGTTCGTCCCGGGCAATGTCGAGCCGAGGTACACGGAGTTCCTCACCTTCATCGGAATCTCCGTCGACCACGACACCGACACGAACTACTACCTGGACGCGACGCTGGCGTACCGCAGGGCCTGCCTCAACGCCGTCGAGTACTTCAAGAAGTTCGGCTACAGCGGTGAGCAGGCCTACCTGTTGATCGGCGCCGCCCCGATAGAGGGGCGTATCAGCGGCATCGTCGACATCCCCAACGCGTGCTGCTCGCTGTACGTACCCACCGCCATCTTCGATTTCGACGTCCGCCCGAGCGACGCCGGGCCCATGATGGCCGAGCGCGGCAAGTGCGCGGTCTCCACCTGACCGGCACCGGTCGACCAGGACGACCAGGACGAGGAAGGCAGGTCGGTGGGGTCGGGGGCGCCGCGACGGGCGCCCCCGACCGCTGCGTGGGCACCGTCCCCGGCGCTGTCAGACCTCCGGGAGCCGCTGACGAATCGGGTCGGGTCCTCCGTCGACGGCTACGGCGGCCATGCCGAGCCGCACGTCCTCAGGACCCGTGCGCCGATTTCCGCGTCGCCGCGGGGGAGAGGTAGATCCGCCAGCCTTCCCGCCGGACCGAGGTCCAGGCGCGGGCGTAGGAGGGCGGTGCGCCCGTGCCGTCGGTGAGGACCACGACCGGTGTTCGCTGTGCCGTCCGGGCGAGGGCGGCAACCGTGGTGTTCGCGTTGTGGCCGCTGACATCGACGGAGGCGCAGCCGGCGTAGAAGGCGACCGGCACGTTGTAGTGACCGGTGACCAGGCACGGCGCCCGTACGCCCAGGCGGTGCAGCGTCTGCGCCGTACGCGTCCAGTCGCGGTGCCCGGCGTCGGCCCGGTCGACCGTGCGCTCCAGCACCACGAATTGGACGGCCAGATGGCCGGCGAGCCCGAGCGCCACCAGCGTCACGGTCACCGGGCGCCAGGTACGAGGCGCCGCGCCGACCAGGTTCGCCAGGGCGTCGGCGACCGGGATCGCCAGCATCGCGTAGGCCGGTAGCAGGAACCGGGGCGCGGCATAGCCGATCAGGAAGAGGTACGGGAAGGCGGCCGTGGCGGCGCAGGCGAGCGGCAGCAGCGTTCGGGCCGTACGCTCCGCCCGGATCGCGAACACCAGCGCGAGCGCCGCGAGCACCGGCAGTACGAACCACCAGGCGAACACCGCCGGCTGCGGCAGCGTACCGTCGCACGGGCGGCACAGCGTACGGCCGACCAGGCTCCGCAACTGGTCGTCCACCGCCAGGTGCCAGCCCAGGCCGCCCTCGATGGCGGAACCGTCGGCCAGCCGCTGTAGCGGACCGCCGTAACCGACGTACGCCTCGGCGACCCACTCGGCCGCCCCGGCGGCCAGCCCTCCCGCGAGCGCGGCGAGCAGCGGCCAGTGCCGCCACCGGCGCACGACGACCAGTGGGACCAGCAGCGGCACGCACACCCAGACCGCGTCCGTCGGCCGCGTCAGCGCCATCAGCGCCGCGCCCGCCGCCACGCCCCACACGGGAGCGCGGAGCGTCCGGTCCTCCTGGGCCCGCAGGAAACAGCCGACCGCGGCGAGCGCCGCGACCGCCACCCAGAGGTTGGGCATGGCCTGGGGGCCGTAGTAGAGCGTCACCCACAGCGAGGCGAACAGCGCGCCGCCGAGGGCGAGGACGCGGGCCGGGAACAGGCCGCGCCAGGCGCGCAGGGCGACGAACAACGCCAGGCCGGACAGCAGCGCCAGGTAGACGCGCAGCAGCGCGGTGGACGACGACCAGAGGGAGACCGGTGCCACCAGCAGCGAGACGCCGCGTGCCCGCGGTGCGCTGAAGAAGGCCGCCGGGGCGTGGGCGCTGACCTGGCTGACGTACACTGTCTCGTCCCAGCCCAGCCCCAAACCGGGCCGCACGAGCACGAGTTGGGCGACGGTGAAGGCTCCCGCCACCGCCGCCGGCCAGACGTCCCGCCGCCGGTCCCACCAGGGGTCTGCGACGGGCCGCGGCCCGCTCCCGGCTGTGCGTGCACGCTCCGCGTTCACGGTCCTGGTCATGTACGCCCCTCCGTCCCCACGGGCTGTAGGACACTGGTGAACCCTACAGCTTGTAGTGCATGAGTGAGCTGGGAGTTCAGATCATGGTCAAGCTAACCTCCGGCTCGCCGACGTGCAGCGCGGCGGAAGTGGACGAGGCCTCACTCCCCGTCGGCCGGTTACGGCCGCACGCCGCTCGTGCGCGTGGAGTCGTGTGGCTCGTACGGAGCGAGCGCGGTGGGTGCCGCACGGTGGCGGTCAGGATGCGTTCAGGTTCCCCCGGGCACGGTCGGCAAGCATGACCCGCGAAGCCTTCGGCCGACCGGCAGGGGCCACGCGACCGAAGTCGCCCCGCCGTGGGCTCCGGCTTTCGCCTCGCCGTGGGTCCCGGCTTCGCCCCGGCCGTGGGTTCCGGCTTTCGCCTCGCCGTGGGTCCCGGCTTCGCCCCGGCCGTGGGCTCCGGCTTTCGCCTCGGCCGGCCCCTCGTCGCCGCGCGGCGCCGGCGCCGTAGTACCCCGGTACCACCCGCCTGGCGGGGTTCAGCCCCTGGTACCACCGGATCCGGGGGCTCGCGGGCCTAGCGTTTCCCAGGAGGCGTCGGGCTGCCGGACGCCGCGGTCCGAGAGAGAGAAAGCGAATGATCGACGCACAGCAGCTCACCAAGAGGTACGGGGAGAAGACGGCCGTCGACGGTCTGGACTTCACCGTGAAGCCGGGCACGGTGACCGGTTTCCTCGGGCCGAACGGGGCCGGCAAGTCCACCACGATGCGCATGATCGTCGGGCTGGACGCGCCGACCAGCGGCTCCGTCACGGTGAACGGCCACCACTACGCCCGCCACCGGGCCCCGCTGCAGGAGGTCGGGGCGCTCCTGGAGGCCAAGTCGATCCACCCGGGCCGCTCGGCCTTCAACCACCTGCGGGCGCTCGCGCTCACCCACGGCATCCCGCGCCGCCGGGTCGACGAGGTCATCGAACTCGCCGGTCTCGGCACCGTCGCGAAGAAGCGGGCCGGCGCCTTCTCCCTCGGCATGGGGCAGCGGCTCGGCATAGCGGCCGCGCTGCTGGGCGATCCGCAGACCGTGATGCTGGACGAGCCGGTGAACGGACTGGACCCCGAGGGCGTGCTCTGGATCCGCAACCTGCTGACGTCGCTCGCGGCCGAGGGGCGGACCGTGTTCGTCTCCTCGCACCTGATGAGCGAGGTCGCGCTGGTGGCGGACCACCTGATCATCGTCGGCCGGGGCCGGCTGCTGGCCGACACCACCGTCCAGGAGCTGGTCCGGGAGGCGGGCGGCGACACCGTGCAGGTCGCGACGCAGGATCCCGCCCGGCTGCGGGACGTACTGGCCGGTCCGGGCGTGGAGGTCACCGGCCGGGTCGGCTCCGAGGAGCTGCAGGTGACCGGGATGTCCGCCCGCGAGATCGGGCTGAAGGCGGCCGAGCACGGCATCCCGCTGTTCGAGCTGAGCACGAAGGCGGTCTCCCTGGAGGACGCCTTCATGGAACTGACCAGGGACGCCGTGGAGTACCACGGCACCACGACCGGCACCGAGACCTCCGGGAGCGCGGCATGAGCACCCTCACGGCAGCACCCGAGACCCCCGAGGCCGCCCAGGCCGCTCCCGCCCGGCCTGCCTACCGGGTGACCGGACGGCGCGTGCTGGCCTCGGAGTGGGCCAAACTCTGGTCGCTGCGCTCCACCTGGATCACCCTCGGCCTGGCCCTGCTGTTCCTCGTGGCCTTCGGCGTCATCGCCGCGAGCCACTACCGGTCAGGTCTGGACTCCGGCCGCCACCTGGACCACGACTTCGCCTCCGCGACGGCCGTGAGCCTGTCCCTCTTCGGCACGCACTTCGCCCAGCTGGCCCTCGGCGTCCTCGGCGTACTGGTCACGGCGGGCGAGTACTCCACCGGCATGATCCGCTCCACCCTGGCCGCCGTGCCGCGCCGGCTCCCCGTGCTCTGGTCCAAGGCGGCGGTGTACGGGCTGGTCGCCCTGGTGGTCGCCACCGTCGGCGCGTTCGTCGCGTTCCTCGTCGGGAGCCGGATCGTGTCCGGGACGCCCGCCGCCATGGGGCTCGGCCACGCCGGCGTCATCCGCAGCCTGCTGGGAGCCGGGCTCTACCTCGGCCTCGTCGGCGTGATCGGCACCGCCCTCGGCGCGCTGCTGCGGTCCGTGGCCGGCGGCATCTCCGTCCTGGTCGCCGCCCTCATGCTCGTCCCCGGCCTGATCTCCCTGCTGCCCACGTCGTGGCAGGGCGACATCAGCCCCTACCTGCCGAGCAACGCGGGGGAGTCGGTCTTCGCGCTGACCCACGACGCCGCCACCCTGTCACCCGCCGCCGGGCTCCTGGTCTTCCTCGGCTGGACGGCGCTGGCGCTGGCCGGAGCGGCGTACCGGCTGCTGCGCAGCGACGTCTGAGCGGCGGCACCCGCATCATGGGCCGGTGAACTCCGTGACCACCGAAGACCTCGGCGCGATGGGCCCGCTGGTCGCCCGGCTCGGCCGGGCCGGCCAGCGGCTCCGGCATGCCGACCGGGCCCACCCCTGGGTGCTCGACACCGCCGTGGTGGTGCTGGTCTCCCTGCTGTTCTGCCTGCCCGACCTGCTGCACGCGGTCGGCGCGGGAGACGGCGACGGCCCGCGGCGCTTCCGGCTGGTGTTCACCCGGCTGCCCGCGGCGGCCGTGCTAGCCCTGCAGGCCGGGCTGGTGCTGCCGCTGCTGTGGCGGCGGCGGGCGCCCGCGGTGGCCTTCGGCACCATCGCGGCCGTGTTCGTCCTGCAGTGGTCCCTCGGTGCCGCGCTCCGGGCCGACGTCGCCCTCTTCGTCGCCCTGTACAGCCTGACCCTGCACGGGCGGCTACGGCAGCTGCCGTGGGCCTGTGCGGCCATGGTGGGCGCGCTCGGCCTGGTCGCGGCGCGGATCTCGGCGGCCGTGCCGGTCTGGGACGCGCTGTTCTTCCTGCTCAGCACGGCGACCGCGGCGCTCGCGCTCGGCCTGATGATCCGCATCCGGCGGGCCCAGCTGGCCGGGCTGCGGGATCGTGCGGCCCGGCTGGAGATCGAGCGCGACCAGCGTGGCAGGCTCGCGGTCGCCGCCGAACGCACACGGGTGGCCCGCGAGATGCACGACATCGTCGGCCACAACCTGTCCGTCATCATCACCCTCGCCGACGCCGGCGCCTATGCCACGGCCGTCGCTCCGGAACGCGGCGCGGAGGCCCTGAACCTCATCGGCGACACCGGCCGCCAGGCCCTGAGCGAACTGCGGCGCGTGCTCGGCGTGCTCCGTGAGGCGGACGGCCCGCGGGGCGCACCCGAGCTGAGCCCGCAGCCCGGTCTCGCGGACATCGACGCGCTGTGCGAGGGAGTGCGCGCCGCGGGGATGGAGGTCGTCTACCGTACCGGCGGTGACATCGACGCCCTCGACAGCGGGGTGCAGCTGACGGTCTACCGCATCGTGCAGGAGGCGCTGACGAACACCCTGAAACACGCGGGCGCCGGCGCCCGCGCGAATCTGGCGGTCATGGTCGAGGACACACGGCTGACCATCACGGTCCAGGACTCCGGCCCGGCCACCCCGGCCGGCCGTCCAGGCCCGGCGAACGAGGAAGGACACGGCCTGGTGGGCATGCGGGAACGAGCCGCTCTCTACGGCGGACAGGTCAGTGCCGGCCCCGCGGGCGCGGGATGGACCGTGCGCGCCGCACTCGACCTCGCTCCCCGGGACGGTGTCAGGTGACCACCGTCCTCGTCGTGGACGACCAGCCGCTCCAGCGGTACGGCTTCCGCATGCTCCTCGATTCCGTGCCCGGGACGGACGTGGTCGGCGAGGCGGCGCACGGGGCCGAAGCCGTGCGCAGGGCCGCCGAACTGCGCCCCGACGTCGTCCTGATGGACGTACGCATGCCGGGGATGGACGGCATCGAGGCCACGCGCCGGATCGTCGCCGCCGGCGACCGCTCCCGCGTCCTCGTCCTGACCACTTTCGATCTCGACGAGTACGTGCACGCGGCCCTGCGCGCGGGGGCCAGCGGCTTCCTCCTCAAGGACGCCCGCCCCGAGGAACTCCTGGCCGGCATCCGCGCGGTGGCCGTCGGCGACGCGGTGATCGCGCCCGCCCTCACCCGCCGTCTGCTGCACGAGTTCGCCCGGCTGGTGCCGCCGCGGGCCGACGGCAGCGCCGAGGACCCGAGGCTGAGCAGCCTCACCGAGCGCGAACGCGAGATCCTCGTCGCCATCGGCAAGGGCTGGACCAACGGCGAGATCGCCACCCGTTTCGTCGTGTCGGAGTCCACGGTGAAGACCCACGTCGGCCGCGTCCTCGCCAAGATCGGTGCCCGCGACCGCATCCAGGCGGTGATCTTCGCCTACGACCAGGGCCTCGCCCGGCCCCGGGCGGGGTGAGCCGCGGGGCGCGGCCGTGGCCGGCGCGGGCGGGGCGGCCGCCGCGGCGGGCGGAGGGTACTCGCCGGGGGAACCGTCGCGCCGGGGATCCCGTGGCACAGGAGCCGTAGCGCAGGGTTCCCGTGGCACAGGGGGCCGTAGCGCAGGGGAGCCCGTCGCACAGGGGGCCAGGGCAGGGGACCGGACCGCACGGCGCGGGCGGGGAGCCGCCGCCCGGGACGCCGTCACCTCTCCAGGCGGTAGCCGTGCCCCCTCAGCGTGGTGATGCGGGGCAGCCGGCTGGGGCCGGGGGCCGTCTCGGCGGCTTCGGCGAGACGGCGGCGCAGGGCGGCCATGGTGACGTCGAGCGTCTTGGTGGAACCGAACCAGTTCTCGTCCCAGACCTCCGCCATCAGCGTCTCGCGGGAGACGGCCTCGTCCGCGTGCCGCGCGAGCAGGGCGAGGAGTTCGAACTCCTTCGGCCGCAGCGGGACTTCCACGCCGTGCAGGTGGCAGCGGCGCGCCGCGGGGTCGATGACGAGGTCGCCGAGGGGGATCGGCTGCCTCTGGGCGGGTGCGGTGAGGGTCCGGCGGCGCAGGTGGGCGCGCAGGCGGGCCAGCAGGACGGTGAGGCTGAAGGGTTTGACCAGGTAGTCGTCGGCACCGGCGTCCAGGCCGGCGATGATGTCGATGTCGTCGGTGCGGGCTGTGAGGACCACGATCAGGAGGTCGCGGAAACGGCCGCGCAGGTTCCGGGCGACGTCGAGGCCGTCCATGTCGGGCAGACCGAGGTCCAGCAGCAGCGCGTCGTACGGGGTGGCGCGGGTGGCCTCGGTGAGGGCGGCGGCGCCGGTGCGTCTCCACGCCGTCGAGTAGCCGTTGCCGCGCAGGCCGGTCTCCAGGTGGTGGCCGATGACGTCGTCGTCCTCCACCACGAGGACACGGAAACGGCTGCTGTCCGGTGCGGCGGATGTGCCCATGGCCGACAGGGTAGAAGAGTCCCCGCCCGCGTGCCGGTTCACAGGTCGCGCAGTTCCTCGACGGCCGGGCGCCGGGCCCGGCGGATGCCGTTGAGGGCCGCCGCCAGCACGGCGATCAGGGCGGCCAGCGCGGTGAGCGCCAGATAGGAGCCGGGTACCGCCAGGGCGTCGGGCGGCGGATCGAAGACGCCGGTGAGGACCTTGACCAGCATCTCCGACAGGGCCCAGCCGATGAGGGCGCCGCCGGCCAGACCGGCGAAGGCCAGCAGAAGGGCCTCGGTGAGGACCATGCCGCGCAGCCGGCGGGGCCGGGCGCCGAGGACGGAGGCCAGGGCGAAGGTGCGGCGGCGCTCGGCCAGTCCGAGGGCGAGCAGGAGGCCGCCGGCCCCGGCGGCCAGCAGCACGGCGAAGGCCAGCTCGATACGGGTCAGGCCGGCCAGGTCGACGGAGGTCAGGCTGGTGCCGACGGTGCCACGGGTCTGGGTGAGGTCGCTGACCGTGGCGCCGGTGCCCACCTGCGCCCGCACCCGTGCGGCGATCTGCTGCTGGTCGGTCCCGCCGGTGTCGAGGAGGAAGGCGCCCACCGCGTCGCTGCCGGTCGCCCTGGCGATGTACGAGGCGTTGGCGACGAAGAAGCTGTCCTTGGGGGCGGTGGGGAACTCCTTGGCGATGCCGGCGTAGTGGAAGGGGACCGTGCGCAGCGCCTTGGTCCGGGCGTCCTGGATGCGCAGGTTGACGGTGTCGCCGGGGGAGAGCTGGAAGTCGCTGACGGTCTCCGCGCTGACCAGCAGGCTGTCGGGGCGCTGGGCGAGGCGCCGCATGAGCTGCTCGGCGGTGCCGCCCGCGAAGTAGGCGTCCTGCAGGGAGGTGGCCCGCGCGAGGGTGGCGGGGCGGACGCCGTACAGGTCCTGGAGGTCGGAGCCGACATAGGCGAAGCGGTGCTGGAGCGGTTCGACGTGCCGGACGCCGGAGACCCGCAGCGATGCTCCGGCGCCGGGCGGAACGCGGGCGCCGGGCGGTTCGGTGACGGTGACGTCGGCGCCGTTGGTCAGCCGGGCGTCGACCTCGGCCTGTTGCCGGTAGGTGGCGTTGAAGACGGCGGTCGACACCGCGAACGACACGGCGAGGGCGAGCAGGACCACCGAGCGGGCGAGCGGGCGGCGCCGCCGGGACAGGGTGGCGGCGGTGGTGCCGGCGAGGTTCGCGGTCAGCGGCCGGGCCAGCCGGGTGAGAGCGGGGCGGCCGTGGGCGAGGGCCAGCAGTGTGACCCGCCACAGGAGCAGGGCGGCGCCGATCCACAGCAGGGCGGGGCCGAGGAAGGCCCAGTACGACACCGAGATGCTGGGCACCCCTTCCGGGGCGAGGACCAGGGCGTACTGGTTGCCGGACGAGGCGCGGAAGACCAGCCACGAGCCGATCAGCAGGGCGAAGTCCAGGCCGTACCGCAGCCACCAGGGGTTGCGGGCGCCGCGCGCGCCGGACTCCTTGCGGGTCTCGGCGACGGTCACCGTGCGTAGATCGCGCAGCGCGGGGACGAGGACGGCGCCGGTGGCCACGGCCGCTCCGAGGACGAAGGCGACGCCGTACCAGACCGCCCAGCCGCCGGCGCTCGTCCCGAAGGACGCCGTACCGAAGGCGAGACGCCCGGTGAGCGCGGCGATGCCGAGTCCGGCCAGCCCGCCCAGCAGGCCGGTCAGCGCCGCCTCCGCACCGGCGAGGCCGATGATCTGGCCGGGACGCAGTCCGCGCAGCCGCAGCAGCCCCTGCTCCTGCCGGCGCCGTTCACCACCGGCGGAGGAGACCGCGACGGTCAGCGCGGCGGCCAGGACCGCGCCGGGGACACCGAGGAAGAGGAAGAGGATCTGGGCGTACAGCGCGTCCTGACGGGCGGAGTCGAGGGCGGCTCCGACGTTGTCGCCGACCAGCGCGGTACCGGCGGAGCGGGCCTCCAGGTTGTGGGCGGCACGGGTGACGGAGGTGAAGGCGGCCGCCGGATCGGAGGGCAGACGCGAGGTGTCGCGGGCCACGTGGATCTGCGTGGTCACTCCCGCGGCGCCGTGCGTGAGCGCGGCGAACCGGGCGGCGGGCAGCAGGACGACGTTGTCCGGGGGCGCGGCCGGCTGGGACTGGCTGGGGGCGCCCACCGTCTGGAAGAGGGAGTCGGCCTGCGGCAGGTCCACCACACCGTCCACCCTCACCTGCCGGACTCCGGCCCCCGGCAGCCGGACGCCGATGGTGTCGCCGGGGGCGGCATGCAGGTTGGAGGCGGTCTGCTGGGCCAGCAGGACGCCGGTCGGGGAGCCGGACAGCGTGCGGATCGCGTCGGGGAACCGGTCGCGGTAGCCGTCGGGCAGGCCGAGGGCCACGCCGGGGCCGGTGGTCTGGGTGGTGCCCTGCACCCGGGCGGTGAAACCGGTGGTGCGGGCGAAGCCGACGGGCACGGCGGCCGCGCTGCCGGTGGCCTTGCGCACCAGCGACAGCACGCTGTGCGGGTCGGCGCCGGGCTGCACCTGGACCTGCCAGTCGACGGCGACCGAGCGCAGGGCGCGCTGCGTCATGGTCGCCTTCGAGGCGGTGAGGAAGGACCCGAGCGCGGCGACGAGCGCGACCGCGAGCGCGATGCCGGCCAGTGCGGCCAGCAGCCGTCCGGCGCGGTGGCGGACCAGTCCGCGTGACCATGCGGTGATCACGACGCCTCCTCGGGGGCGAGCAGCCGGCCGTCGCGCATGGTGCGCCGGGTGGTGAGGCGCGCGGCGACGGCGGGATCGTGGCTGGTGACGACGAGGGCGGCACCGGTGTGGTCGGCGGCGGTCAGCAGGGCGTCCAGCACCCGGGCGCCCGTCGCGTGGTCCAGGCGGCCGGTCGGCTCGTCGGCGAGGATCAGGCGCGGCGCCTGGGCCAGGACCCGGGCGGCGGCCGCGCGCTGGGCCTGGCCGCCGGAGATCTCCTCGGGCAACCGGTCGGCCAGGTCGGTGGCGTCCACCAGGGCGAGCGCCGCGAGCGCGGCGGCCCGGGCCTCGGCCTCGGGCCGGTCGGCGAGGATCAGGGGCAGCGCGGTGTTCTCGGCCACGCTCAGGGCGGGGATCAGGCTGTCGCCCTGGAAGACCAGGCCGATGTCGTAGGGGCCGAGGGAGGCGGCCCGGGTGACGGTGCCGCTGGTGGGTTGCTCCAGCCCGGCCAGCAGGTGCAGCAGCGAGCTCTTGCCCGACCCGGAGGGGCCGACGACGGCGAGCCGGTCGCCCGCATGGATGTCCAGGTCGGCTCCGTGCACGGCCACGACCGCCTGCGGGCCCCGCCCGAAGGTGAGTGCCGCGTCGCGGCAGGCGACGAGGGTGTCACCGGGTGGCATCTCGCTCCTCCTGCCGTTCCGCCGCGGCGGCTACCGTCCTTCCGTCCGCCAGGCCGATCACCCGGTCGGCGACGCGGACGGCCGCCGCACTGTGCGTGACGACCAGCACCGCACAGCCCCGGGCGGCGTGCTCGCGCAGCAGGCCGAGCACGACCTGCTCCGTCTCGCCGTCGAGTTCGCCGGTCGGTTCGTCGGCCAGCAGCAGGCCGGGGGAGTTGGCCAGTGCCACCGCCAGCCCGGCCCGGGCCAGTTCCCCGCCGGACAGCTGCCGCGGCAGGGCCCGGGCCCGCTCGGCGAGTCCCACCTGGCCGAGCAGTTCCCGGGCGGAGACGGCGGCCCTGCCCCTGACGGCCCGCTGGGCCAGCCGGACATTGTCGCGGACGCTCACGTGCGGCAGCAGGTTGCGGCTCTGCAGCAGCACCCCGATGTGCCGGGCCCGCAACCGGGACCGCTCGGTCTCCGGCCGGTGGCTGATCCGCACCCCGTCCACGCGCACCTCACCGCCGGAGGGTTCGTCGAGCCCGGCCAGGCAGGCCAGCAGGGTCGACTTGCCCGACCCGGACGGCCCGACCACCGCGAGCGTCTCGCCGCGCCGCACCCGCAGGGACACCCCGCGCAGTGCGAGCGTCTCCTCCTCACCGGCCCGGTAGAAGCGGTACAGCTCCCGGGCGGCGAGGACGGTCTCGTCCGCCATGGCCGTCACCGCCACGCGAAGGAGTCGCTGATCGTGCGCCAGGGGTCCACGTTGTCGGCGCCGGCCGGCCCGGACAGGGTCAGGTCCACCTCGTGCCCGGAGCGCTGGAAGGCGTACCGCTCGAACGCGTCGCGCACCACCTTCCCGGTGACCGGGTCCTTCGACGAGTCCCCCCGGTAGGTCAGCAGGACGACGCGGCCGGCGTGCCGGGTCACCTCGGACACCCGGGGCGCGGCGAACTTCGGGACCTGTGACCGCAGCCGGGGCACGACGGTGTTCGTCACCGAGCCGACGGTGGGTGCGGCGGACGCGGCGGCCGTCTCGATCCGCACCGTGTTCAGCTTGTCCGTGAACACCGTCGCGCCGGCCCGCTGGGTGCGGGCCCACCCCTCGGGCACCTTCACCGTGAAGCCGGACCCGTGGAAGGCGACGTACGCCTGGTTGTCGGGGATGTCACCGGGCGGATTGGACTCGGTGGGCACCGCCTTGTCCTGCGCCACGCCCGACGAGGACGACCCCGCGGGCGCGGACCTCTCGGCGGCCGGTGAGCCGGTCCCCGAGCAGCCGGCGGTCACCGCCGCGGCGACCGCCATGCCCATGATCACGGACGTTCGTATGCGCGTTGCCATGTCCACTGCCCTCCAGCGAGCGCCGCACCGTTGTGCCGTCGACGCTACGAGCGGCCCGGTTAGCGCCCTGCTCGCCGAGGGTTAGACGACGGCAAAACGTGTGGCGCGCGCGGCCGGGGCCGCCGCCGGGACCGCATGATGAGGACATGAGACAGCGCGTGGTGCGAGTCGCCGTCGTCGCCGCCCTGGTCGCCGTCGTCCTCCTCGCCGTCCCCCTGGCCCTCGCCATCCGCTCGGCCCTGTACGCCGATCAGCGCGACACCCTGGAGCGGGCTGCCCTGGCCGGGGCCGTCCGCGTGAGCCCCGACTACGCGACCGGCGACCCCGTGGAACTGCCCGCGCCCCCGGCCGGCGGGCGTCTCGGCCTGTACGACCCCCAGGCGCGGCTGCGCGGGGGAGGCGGCCCCGCGACCGCCGACGCCCCGGTCCGCCGGGCACTCGGCGGTGCGGCCGTCCGGGGCCGGTCGGGCGGCGACCTGGTCGTCGCCGTGCCCGTCTCGCACGCCGAGCACGTGATCGGCGTCGTACGAGCGTCCTCTCCGGCCGCCGCCCTACGGGACCGGACCCTCATGGCATGGGCGGCCCTGCTGGGGGTGGCCGTGGTCGCGCTGGCCGTCGCCGTCCTCGTCGCCCGCCGGCAGGCACGGGCGCTGGCCGCGCCGCTGGAGGACCTCTCCCGCCACTGCCGAGCCGTCACCGAAGGACACCTGAGCGCCCGGGCCGCCCCCAGCAGCATCGCCGAGATCGACCAGGTCTCCCGCACCCACAACGAGATGCTGCACAGCCTGTCCGAACTCCTGCGCCGGGAGCACGACTTCGCCGCCAACGCCTCGCACCAGCTGCGTACGCCCCTGGCCGGCCTCCAGCTCACGCTGGAGTCCGGTCTGGAGCAGGGCGGCGACGTCCGGCTGCGCCCCGTCCTCGTCGAGGCCCTGGCGGCCACCCGCCGGCTGCACCGGACGGTGGAGGAGGTCCTGCGGCTGTCCACGACCGGCGCTCCGCCCGTGACCGGCACGGACGGCCGCCCCCTGGGCCGGGTGCTGCGGGCCACGGAGGAGCGCTGGCACGGCCCCTTCGCCCGGGTCGGCCGGCGTCTGGAGTGTTCCGCCCGGGGCGTGCCGGACGACGTCCCCGTCCCCGGGGGACCGGTCACGGAGATCCTCGACATCCTGCTGGACAACGCCCGGGTCCACGGACGCGGTACCGCCCGGCTGGCCGTACGCGACCTCGGCGACGCACTCGCCTTCGACGTCACCGACGAGGGCCGGGTGGACGGCCCGGCGGAGCGGCTCTTCGAGCGCGGGCACAGCGGCGGCGACCGCGGAACCGGCATCGGTCTCGCCCTCGCCCGGGATCTGGCGGTCTCCCTCGGCGGCCGGCTCTCCCTGACCGGTGGAGCTCCGACCGCCTTCACCCTGCTCGTCCCGGTCCACCACGAGGGCACGCCGGAGGAAACGGCCTGAGGACGCGGCCCCCGCGCAGCGCACGCTTACGCCGTGGCAGGCGGCCCGGCTCACGGACGGGGGCCGCGGCCACAGCCGGGTGGCGAGACGGATTTCCTCGGCGCCCGCGCCCGGGCGCCGAGGGACCGGCTCCCGGCCCGTCCGCGGGCGGCGCCCCCGGGCACCCCGGACGTCCCGCCGTCCGAAAGGGCAGGCACTCGCGACCTTCGGTACGTTTTGCGTATGGACGTCGACGTCGACGATTTCCTTCGGGGTCTGGCCCAGGAGCTCAGACCCCGGGCGGGCCCCTCGGCAGAACTGCTCTGGCAGCGGCTCCGCGGCGTCCTGCCCGACCTCTCGCAGTACCCGGACATCGCCGTCCTGGCACCACGGGAGACGGCGGCGCACGTCCTGACCTTCCTGGACGTGCTCGAGGGCCGGCTCGACGTGGCCGAGGTCGAAGCGCCTCCCGAGGCACTGGAGGTCGCGCGCGGGTTCGCCCGGCACGGCATACCGATCAGCACACTCCTGCGCGCCCACGGCCTGGGCCACATGATCATGCTTCAGCTGGTCCAGGGCGAGGCCGCGCAGCTCACCGGCGGCTCGGAACTGAACGGCGCCGTGGCGACGCGACTGGTCGCGGAGGCGTTCGAGTACGCCGACCGTGGTTCGCACCAGGTCGTCGCCGCCTACCAGGAGGAGCGGGAGAGCCGACTGCGCCGGTGCCCCCTGCCGACCGACGAGGCGGGTCGACGCATCGGAGCGACACTCGACGTCGCCGGCACCGCGCAGGAACTGGCCGACGTCGGCACCGACGACTTCGCCGACCTCGTCACCGTCGACCTCTTCGAGTCCCTCCTCCCGGACGGCGACCCGTGTCCGCCGACGTCGCAGACGGGTGGGCGCGTGCTGCGCCGGGTCGCCCAGCGGTCAGTCGCGGAGGACGGCCCCGGCGCCCCGGTCGCCACCGGCAGCACGCACACCTACCCGGCCGGCTCCGCACCGGACCGGGCACTGACGGCGGGTCAGCCACGCCTGCACCACATCACACCCACGGACGCGCACACGTGGCCGGAGGTGCACCCGGGGCCCGGCGGCGGCCCGCCGGTCGCCCGGTTCCAGACGGCCCTCCTGCTCCCCCTGAACGCCCGCGGAAACGCTCTCGGCCTCGCCCAGTTCTTCCGCCGCAGCGGCGCGCGCCCCTTCGACGAAGACGATCTGGCGCTGGCCCAGGAGATCACCGCCATAGCGGCGGTGCACATCGACAACGCCCGCCGGTACACGTGGGAGCGCGAAACGGCCCTCGCCCTCCAGCGGAGCCTGTTGCCGCAGCGCGTGGTGGAGCAGCCCGCCGTCGAGACGGCTTCGCGCTACCTGCCCAGCAGCGACCGGGCCGGCGTGGGCGGCGACTGGTACGACGTGATCGTGCTGTCGGGGGCGCGGGTCGCCCTCGTCGTCGGGGACGTCGTCGGCCGCGGCCTCGGGGCGGCGGTCACCATGGGCCGCCTGCGGACGGCCGTCCGCGCCTTCGCCGACATCGATCTGATGCCCGATGAACTTCTGACCCGTCTGGACGACGTCGTCATCCGCCTGCAGCGTGAGGAGACCACGGACGAGGGCGAGCTCAGCGCCACATGCCTGTACGCGGTCTACGACCCGGTGTCCCGCCGGTGTTCGGTGGCCAGTGCCGGCCATGTGCTGCCGGCGGTGGCGACTCCCTCGACCGTCGACGGCAGCCGCCCCGACGCCCGGTCCGCCGACTTCCTGGACATGCCGATCGGGCCGCCCCTGGGCCTGGGAGGGCTGCCTTTCGAGACGGCCCAGTTCGAGCCGGCCGAAGGCAGCCTGCTGGTCCTGTGGACCGACGGCCTCGTCCGGAGCCGTACCCGTGACGTGGACGACGGGCGCGCCGTGCTGCGCACCGTCCTCACCCAGGCGCCGGACGCACCGGAGCAGATCTGCGACCGGCTGCTGGCGGCCCTGCTGCCCGGCCGGCCCGACGACGACGTCGCCCTGCTGGTGGCACGCACCCTGGTACTCGGCCCCGAGCACGTCGCCACGCTCGACCTCCCGTCCGACCCGGCGGCCGTCGCCCGGGCCCGCCGCTTCACGACCGAGACCCTGGCCGCCTGGGGGCTGGAACACCTGTCCTTCGGCGCGGAGCTCATCGTCAGCGAACTGGTCACGAACGCGATCCGCTACGGCAAGGGTCCCATCCAGCTGCGGCTGATCCGTCATCACAGGCTCACCTGCGAGGTCTTCGACGCCGGCAGTGCCGCTCCGCACCTGCGCCGCGCCCGCACCTTCGACGAGGGCGGCCGTGGCCTGCTGCTGGTCGCGCAGCTTGCCGAGCGCTGGGGCACGCGCCCCACCCGCGAGGGCAAGGTCATCTGGGCGGAACTGACCCTCCCCACCGAGCGGAACCGGTGAGGCCCGCCCGGCGACCGCGCCGGCAGCGAGGCGTCGCCGAGCCCTCCACCGCGCCGATCTCCCGGGCCCGCTCCGCGCGAGCGCCGCCGGCGGCCGGCTCCACGCCGGAGGCGAGGGCCGCGAGCGCCAGGGGCGGCCGCCGCCACGACGGATGTGAGGGACCCGGTGTGCGCTGAAGCGTGAGGTGCGGCTCACCCGCAGCAACCGGCCGGCGCGCCGCCGGCACCCGGCGGCGCATGCTGGTACGACGGGACCTGCCGGAACCGCGGGACGCGACGTGGAGGACGTCATGACGAGGACACGCAGGCCCGGCTCCCCTGGGGGAGCGGGGGCGCGACTGCTCGCACGCTGTGCCGTGCTGGCAGTGATCGGAGTCGTGGCCGTGCCGCTGTTCGCGCTGGGCGGTGGCGGACTGCTGGTCCTCGCCGCCGGATTCCTCGGGGTGATCGTCGGCAGCGCGGGGATCTGGTGGTTCCTGGCGCACCACGGAGCCGTCCGGCTGCTCGGCGCACTGGTCGCGGTCGCCGCGCCCGTCGGCGTGCTCGTGTTCTACACGCAGGGCGGCCTGTGGCAGGACGCGCTGGTCCTCGGCGTGTGCTGGGGCACGGCTGTGCTGTGTGCCCGCGCCGCGCTGCGCAGGTCCCACCCCCGGCAGCCCATGCGGGCGGTGCCCGCGCCCCGGCCGCGGCGGCCCGTGCTCATCATGAACCCCAGGTCGGGCGGCGGAAAGGTGGGGCGCTTCGGGCTGGTCGAGCGGGCGGAGAAGCTCGGCGCGCGGGTGATCCTGCTCGACCCCTCCGTCCGGCTCGACGTGGCCACGCTGGCCCGGCAGGCGGTCGCCGAGGGCGCGGATCTGCTCGGCGTGGCGGGCGGCGACGGCACCCAGGCACAGGTCGCGATGGTCGCCGCCGAGCACGGTCTGCCGTTCCTGGTGGTCAGCGCCGGGACCCGCAACCACTTCGCCATGGATCTCGGCCTCGACCGGGCCGACCCGAGCCGCTGTCTCGACGCCCTGACCGACGGCGAGGAACTGACGGTCGATCTGGGCGAGGTGGCGGACCGGGTGTTCGTCAACACGGTGTCCTTCGGGGTGTACGCGGACGTCGTGCAGAGCCCCGAGTACCGCGACGACAAGGCCGGCACGACGCTGGACCTGATGCCCGATCTGTTGGTGGGGGAGGGGGCTCGACGCCCGGGTCGACGGCACCGCGCTCTCCTCCCAGCAGGCGCTCCTCGTGAGCAACAACCCGTACGTCTCGCCGGAGGAGTTCGGCGGCGCAGGTCGCCGCCCCCGGCTGGACGGCGGAGAGCTGGGCGTGCTGGGCATCCGGGTGGAGAGCGCCGCCCAGGCCGCGGATCTGGCCGTGCGTGGCCCGCAGTCCACCGGACTGACCGTCATGACCGCACGGTCGGTCGAGGTGACCGCGGACGCCGACGAGATCCCCGTCGCGGTGGACGGCGAGGCGCTGCACCTGCCCACCCCGGTGGTCTGCACGGTGCGGCCCGGCGCGCTGCGGGTCCTGGTGCCGCGAGAGCGTCCGGGCGTGGTGACCCCTCCCCCGCGCGTCGACTGGCGCCTGCTCCTCGCTCTCGCGCTCGGCCGCACCGAGCCCGACCCGGAAGGAGAGCCCCGTGCCTGACTCGCCCGAGGCCGAGACCATCGCGCCGGTGCGCCGGATCACGGCCGCCGTCCTCGGCGACCTGCGCGCGATCGACGGCGCCCTCTACGCGGCCGTGGCAGCGACCTCCACCCCCACGCTGGACCGTGTGCTGCGGCGGTTGTCGCGGGCGGCCGACCACTCGAAGATCTCGTTGACCGTGGCCGTGGCGCTCGCCGTCGTGCCGGGCCGTCCCCGCAACGCGGCGCTTGCCGGGGCCGGTTCGGTGGCGCTCGCCTCGGCGCTGGCGAACCTGGTGGGTAAGCGCGTGGTGCGCCGCAGGCGGCCCGACAGGGAGCAGGTGGTCGCCGGACGGTACGTACCCATGCCCCGGTCGGCGTCGTTCCCGTCCGGCCACACCGCGTCGGCCACCGCGTTCGCCACCGCCGTCGGCGTCGTACTGCCTCCTGCGGCGATTCCGCTCGGGGCGCTGGCGGTCGCCGTCGGCTACTCGCGCGTGCACACGGGTGTGCACTACCCCGGCGACGTGGTGGCGGGCGCGGTCCTCGGCTTCGCGGCCGCGGCGGCGTCCCTCGCGGTCGCGCACGTTCCGCCGACCTCCCTGCCACGGAGGTGAAGCGGTCGCCGGCCCGTATGCGGCGCCCGGCGACGACGCGGCTCCCGACGCGGACCCGGCTCCCGACGCGGACCCGGTGCCCGACGCGGACCCGGTGCCCGACGCGGACCCGGTGCCCGACGCGGGGGCGGACACCGGCGCACTGATCGACGGTCGGGCCGCCGGGCACTGCCGGACCGTACCGGCCCTCGGGAGCGTGCACGTCGGCTTCAGGTGCCGTGGCGTTCGGTGAGCGGACCGACGCCGAGGTCCTCGCGCATGAGCCTGCGCATCGTGGCGGCTGCCTTGCCGCGTTCCTCCCAGCGCGTGTGGTCGGCGGCACTCCTGACGGCAGTGCCGTCGATGTAGCCGTCGCGGATGCGTCGCAGGCAGTGGAAGACGTCGTCGGAGGCCTTGACGACGGGTTCGGGTGCGATGAGCCACATCCGTTCGGATGCGATGGCGATGCCCGATTCCCGGAAGGCTTCGCGCAGCGCGAGCGCCCGCTCGTCGTCGGAAGGGTGCTCTCGCGAGGCCAGGGCCCGCAGCGTCTCACCGAGGAGCTTCACCGCGGTGGTGTACTGCGTGTAGACGTCGAGCCGCAGCCGGAGGGCCTCTTTGTCGTCCTCGCGCTTCCACCGGTTCCGGTCCGCTATGAGCGTGGCGACGATGCCGATCGCGGCACCGGCCAGGGTGGACAGCAGTGACAACCAGTTCATGCGGGCCAGCTTGGGCCATCCCGTGGCGGCGGCACCAGGAGGACTTCGGGGCCGGGCTGTGCGGCCCGGCCGCGGCATGTGTCGACCTCGGCAACCGACCCGGGAAAGAGGGGGGAGCGGCCGGCCGGCCGGTTCCGGGATCCCCGGGCGGGGTGTGTGGTCGCACCGTCGCGCGGCCGTAGCAGGCGCAGCGGGGCGGTGCCGTCCCGGTGGTCCAGTCCCGCGACGGCACGCAGGAAGTCGAGATCCAGAACCGTAATGTCGGTGCGGATGTTCTCCACGTCGGTGCGGTAAGGAAGTCCCGGCGGAGCCGGCACCAGGACGCTGCCCGCGGGATACTCCGAGCCGCCGTGCCCGTACCGGACACCGAGGCATCCGTCCAGCACCTCCTGCACCAGGATCCGGTCGAGCGGCTCGACGTCCACCGCCACCGTCATGGGCAGGGCGACCCTGTCCAGGCACAGGCGACTCGCCGTCCGCCGTTCGTGCCGGAACGCCGAGTGGGGCGCCGACGGCCGGCCCATGCGCATCCCGGTGCCGTACATGGAGGCCAGGTAGGCGCCGCTTCGGTCCGGATCCGAGGTGCAGAACAGGGTCCGGTCCGTCTCGTTCCGCTGGTTGCTGGCTCTGACCACAACGCCTCGCACTCGTATTCGATTCCGTGGTGGCCGGGAGTGCCAGGAGACGCCGCTACGCCCGTGGACGGCCCCTCGCCCGTTCAGCCGTACGCCGGCGGCCGGCCCGGCAGGCCGGGGCCGGTCACCGTGGGCAAGGCGCTGACGGCCTCCGTGGGGGCGTCTCCGCGGTCGACGCCGCTCAGGTCCTGGTTTGAGCGCATGAGCCCGGTGGCACAGGGAAGGTCATGAATGCCGTGCCGAGCGCGGGCCGTCCCTCCCCTGGATCGACGACGCAGCCGGCGGACACCGCTGCGTCCGCGTGTGCCGTCGGCTCCCTGCCGCGGTCGAGACGCGCACGGGCGGCTCCGCCCGTCCGGTGTGCGGGACGATGACGTCGCCGCCGTCCGGTACGCAACGCCTGGTCCTGGTCGCCGATCCGGGCGTGCCCTCGGAGATCGCCCGGGCTCTGGCCCCGCGTCTGCCCTCCTACCTCAGCCGGGCCGTGGGCGGCCGGACACAGTGGGTGGTGGACAGCTTCACCGCTCCACTGGCCGGGGCCGAGCAGGCGGACGTCTCCGACATCGCGGAAGCGGTCAACCGCCACCTGCACGGCATCGAGTGGGACATCGCCGTCTTCATCACGGACCTCCCGCGGCGGGCGAGGCTGTATCCGATCAGCGTGGAAGTCGACAGCCAACACCGCGCCGCGGTGATCTCCCTGCCCGCCCTGGGGGTCCCCCGACTCCGCCGCCGGGTCCGGCAGGCGATCGTGGACATCGTCCGGCAGCTCGTCACGCAGGAAGACGTCCTGGAGCACCCGGAGGTCATCGGCCGCCGGCCTCACGAGGCGGGCGCCGGCGCCGATGCCGCTTCCGGCATGCCGAGGCGCTATGTGGTGCCTGGTCTGCGCGGACACGTGCGCCTCGTCGCCGGGATGGTGCACGCCAACCGTCCCTGGCGGCTGTTCGGCTCCCTGTCACGCGGGATGGCGGGTGTGTTCGCCACCGCGACGGTGCTGTTCATGAACACCGCCACCTGGAATCTCGCCACGGCGCTGGACTCCTGGCACCACGCGGTCATCACGGTGGTGGCGGCGTCGGCGCTGACCGCGTGGGTCATCATCGACCATGAACTGTGGGAGAGGGGCGGTGACCTGCCCGCCCGCCATCATCCGTTCTACCCCTACAACCTGGTCACCCTCATCACGGTCGCTCTCGCGGTCCTGGTTCTCGCCGTCGTTCTGTTCGGGGTTCTGGTCGCCGTCTCGTTCCTGTTGCTGGCCCCGTCCGTGCTGCACAAGTTCATCGGGCGCCCGGTGGGTGCCGACGACTACGCCTACCTGGCCTGGTTCATCACCGCCATCGCACTGGTCGGTGGTGCCTTCGGCAGCAGTCTGGAGACGGACGACCAGGTACGTGACGCGGCCTACGGACGACGCCAGCGCGCACGTCAGCGCCAGCTCAAGGAGACGCCGGCACGGTCGGACCAGGACACCTGCGGGCCACGGGCAGGCCCCGGCGGCCAGGCAGCCCCTGCCGCGGCCGGCGGCGCCGGCGCCGAAGGCCCGGGCCACGACGGCAGCGTCACGCGGTGAGGCCCGGTCGGCTTCCGGTGCTCTCTTCCGCGGCACGCGAAGCCGCTTCCCGCGGCCGGTGGGAAGCCGCTTCGCCCGGCCGGTGCGCCGGCGAACCGCCCGGCGGGGCGCCGCAGGCGAGGTGGGTCAGGAGGCCAGTGTCTGTGAGGGGAGTTCACCGAAACGGGCGCGGTAGTGCTGGGCGAACCGTCCCAGATGGCTGAAGCCCCACCGGTAGGCGATGTCGCCGACGGTCGTGTGGGCGGGGTCCGCCTCGGTCAGCTCCGCACGCACCCGTTCCATGCGGACCTCGCGCAGATACGCCATCGGTGACATGCCGACCTGCCTGCGGAAGCACTCCTGCAGCCAGCGCTCGCTGACCTGCGCGACACGGGCCAGCTCGGCGGCGGTGAACGGATGCTCCGGCCTGGCACGCACGGCGTCCATCACCTGCCGGACCGGCCGCTGCGCCTCGCCCCGCGCAGGCGGCCGGTCGAGTGCGTGCCGGTAGGGGTGGTCCGTGGCCAGAAGCAGACCGGTCAGCAGGGCTTCCTGCATCTGGACGGCGAGCAGCGGCTGCCGCAGCAGACTGCCCGCGTCACCCGCCTCGCTCATGACCATCTTGACCAGGCGTGCCCAGCTCCGGCCCGCCCCGGATGCCACGTCCATGCTGGGGCCCAGGTGGAACCCCGCGCGTACCGGCGTGCCCAGCATCCCTTCCAGATGGCGTGCGAGCAGTCGCGGCTCGATCTTCACCGCCAGCATCCGGCCCCGCTCCAGCCGCTCCAGTACCGTGCGCCCGTGGGGCCGGAACACCGCCGCGCGACCCGGTGCGGTCACCACGGGAACCATGCCGCTCTGGCGCCACGCCATGCCCCCCGACAAGGGGATGTCGACCTGATGGGCCCCGAGGTCCCCGAACCGCACTCGCACATCGGCCCCGAACCCGACTTCCCCGACCGTCAACGGCCCGAGTCTGACGACGTCGAAGGCGGCGCTGAAGGCCTGGCCCGAATCGAGCCGGTCGATGGAGTTGTCGTAGTACGTCTTGCCGAGGACGGACCGGGCCTCGTCGGGATCGACGGTGCTGAAAGAGACTTCATCGGAAGTCCCGGCCTTCTGCCCTTGCGCGCGGGCGTCAACGAGTGCCTTCATGCAAAGCATCTTGAGGTGCGCGGGGTCCGGTCAGTGGGAGAGCCTGCCGGAACTACTCCGCGAGGAGCTGGAGCGGGACAACAGTTCTATCGCACAGGTGATCCATAGTGCGCGAGTGCGACGGCGGGGCCCGGGCCACAGGTGCGCCGGGTACCGCGCCGCGCGCACCGCCTCACAGGGGGCTCCGCCCGTCCAGCAGGATCCCCCAGACGCGTGTCGCCACCTGGAGATTGAGCCGGGTGTCCACGTCCCCGAGGTCGCGGTCACTGATCTCGCGGATCCGCTGGAGCCGGTAGCGCAGCGTGCTGCGGTGGACGGCCAGTGCGCCGGCGGTCTCGTCGTAGTTGCCCCCGCAGTCGAAGTACAGCGCCAGCGTCTGCACCATGTCCGTGCCGTGCACCGCGTCGTACTCGAGGAGCGGGCCGAGCCATTCGCGCACGTACCCCTCCAGTTCCTCGCGGTCCTGCCCCGGCCCGAGCAGCCGGAACAGGCCCAGGTCGTCGTAGAAGGTCGTGCCGTGCTGCTGACGCGAGTGCCGGCGCACTTCCAGGGCCCGCTGCGCCTCCTCGTAGCAGCGGGGTATGGAGCGCGGCGTGGGGCAGCGGGTGCTCACGCCGATCGCCCCGCCGGACGTTCCCAGTTCCCGGACCAGTGCCGCATGCAGGGCCTCGCCATGAGGCTGCTCCTCGGTCAGCAGCACCATCCGGTCGCCGCGACGGGTCACCAGCGGCCGCATGCCGAGCGTCGCGGCCGCTCGTAGCAGGGCGCGGGCGAAGAAGTCGTCCGCCGGTCTCCCCGGCCAGTGCACGACGATGACGTGGTGGGGACGGTGCAGGTCATGGCCGACGGCCTCCGACCGGGCGTAGGCGCTGGCCTCGTCCGTGCCCTCCAGCAGGTCGTCGACCAGCTGGCGGCGCAGCCGCAGCTCGACCTCGGCGAGACGGCGCAGGTGCATCAGCTCCAGGGTGAGCGACTGCACCGCGTGCTCCAGGGCGAACACGTCACGCTCCTCGGCCCGACCGTCGGGGTCCACCAGGGCCAGCACGCCGAGGACCTCGCCGCGGGGCCGGGCCAGGGCGATCACCCGCTCCTTGATGCGTACCGGTTCGCCCGCGAGGGCCACCTGACGCAGCATGTCTCCCTGCCGTGTGGGCGCCGGCGCCGGATAGGGGTCCGGCCGGCCCGGACCCGCCCACGAGCGGAGGTTGCCGAAACGGTCCTCCACCAGCACCGGCAGTCCCGTGAGCTCGTAAAGCGCGTGGGTGATGCCGTCCTCGCCGCCACCCGAGGCCGCCACCTCGTCGAACACTCCGCACACGCGCCGCTGGTGGTCCAGCTCCGAACTCAGAGCACGCAACTCCCGGTACGTCGTGTCCTGTTCGCTGCGCAGCCGCTTCAGCTCATCGATGTCGGCGTGCCGGTGGCGCTGTGCCGAGGCCAGGGACAGGGCCGTCGAGGTGAACCCGACGAGTGTCATGAGCAGCGACTGGTCGTCCTCGGTGGGCACGGACGCGGACGACACCGCCAGCGCGCCCAGCAGGGTGCCGAACAGGCGCAGGCCGAACACCTCGCTCCACACCCGCCCGGTCAGGGCCACGGCACCCTCCGCCCCGTCGAGCTCCCGGACCTGGAGGTCCAGGTAGGCGCCGCTGCCGTCGGTGGCCTCCGGCGACGCCCGGGTGAGACGGTCCCCGACCATGAGGTAGCCGCCTTCGGCCCGGTACGGTCCCAGCCCGTCGAGGTGTGACATGGACAGGCGAAGGATCTCCTTCTCGTCCTCGGTGCCGAACAGGGTGCGGGACAGGGCCAGCAGCCCGGACGGATCCGCCGCGGTCCGGGCCGGAGCCGGTCCCGGACGGCAGCGGAGCTGCTGGCGGTGGTCGGGCGCGCCTCCCGCGTGACGGGCGCCTGCCTGATCGGGCAGGCAGCGGGACATCCGCCGCTTCGGACTGTCGGCCATGCGATCACTCCGTTTTCCACGGCCTTGGAGTGGCGATCGAGCGCGCCCTGGATACCCACACGGGAACGGGTCCCAAGTACCCATCCGGCCCCATCCGATTTACACGTTATGCCTCCTTTGTTCTGTCGGACCCATAGGGACTGACTCTTTTCGCCCCGCCAGGCGCAGACGGTGGGCCCGCGCGATCGCAAGGCTTGGGGATACAGGCATCGCTGGGCGCACCGCCGCATGGGAGGACTGGGCGATGAACGAGGAGCACCGCAGAACCATCGCTTCGTATCCGACCTACCAGGAGGCCGAACGCGTCGTCGACCACCTGGCGGACAAGGGTTTCCCGGTCGAGAAGGTCGCCATCATCGGTCAGGACGTCCAGCTCGTCGAACAGGTGATCGGGCGGATGGGATTCGGTGACGCCGCGTTGCGCGGCGCGGCGAGCGGCGCGCTGCCCGGCGTACTCATCGGGTGGGTCTTCGGGCTGCTGAACTGGGTGGACCCGCTGGTCTCCAGTCTGCTCCTCGCACTGTACGGACTGATCTTCGGAGCGATCGTCGGGGCCCTGCTCGGCCTGCTGCTGCACGCGGCGCAGGGCGGTCGCCGGGACTTCGCCTCGGTCCGATCCATGCAGCCCAGCCGGTACGACGTCGTCGTGGACGAGGACGTCGCCGAGGAGGCGGCCCGGCTGCTCTCGGAACTGGCCGGCGACGGCGCCGACGCGCGTACGCGAGACACCGCACGGCCGAGCGGCCCACCGCCCCACCACGGTCCGGCCTCCACCTGAAGGCGCGGGACCGGGCGGACGCGGGCCCGGAAGGCAAAGGGACGCCGACGGATGCGGATCGGCGGGATGGAAGGAGTTCCTCATCATGGCGAAGGCAGTCGGAATAGACCTGGGCACCACCAACTCGGTGATCGCCGCATGGGAAGGCGGTGAGCCGACGGTCGTGCCCAACAGCGAGGGCGCCCGCACCACACCGTCCGTGGTGGCCTTCACCGACACCGGCGAACGCCTGGTGGGTCAGCTGGCCCGGCGCCAGGCGATCCTCAACCCCAAGGGCACCATCTACTCGGCCAAACGGTTCATCGGCCGGCGCTTCGACGAGGTCTCCGAGGAGGCCAAGGCCGTCGCGTACGACGTCGTCGAGGGAGAGGGCGGCGCCGCCCGCTTCAAGGTCCGCGACAAGCTGTACTCGCCGGAGGAGATCAGCGCCCTGGTGCTGCGCAAGCTCGCCGACGACGCCGGCAAGCAACTGGGGGAGCGGGTCACGGAGGCCGTCATCACCGTGCCCGCCTACTTCAACGACGCTCAGCGCACCGCCACGAAGGACGCCGGCCGGATCGCGGGCCTGGAAGTGCTGCGCATCATCAACGAGCCGACGGCGGCCGCCCTGGCCTACGGCATGGACAAGAAGGAACACGAGACCGTGCTGGTCTTCGACCTCGGCGGCGGCACCTTCGACGTGAGCATCCTCGACGTCGGCGACGGCGTGGTCGAGGTGCGCTCCACGGCGGGCGACAGCCACCTCGGCGGCGACGACTTCGACCGCCGGCTGGTGGACCACCTGGCGGACGGCTTCCAGAAGGAGAACGGCATCGACCTGCGCAAGGACCCGCAGGCCCTGCAGCGCCTGTTCGAGGCCGCCGAGAAGGCGAAGACGGAACTGAGCTCGGTGACCCAGACGCAGGTGAGCCTGCCGTTCATCACCGCCGACGCCTCCGGGCCCAAGCACCTGACCACGACGATCATGCGCTCCACCTTCGAGCAGATCACTGCCGACCTGGTGGAACGCTGCCTCGGCCCGGTCCGGCAGGCCATGGGCGACGCCAAGGTCGGCGAGAACGACATCGACGAGGTCATCCTCGTCGGCGGCTCCACCCGCATCCCCGCCGTACAGGCCCTGGTACGCCGCCTGACCGGCGGCAAGGACCCCAACATGAGCGTCAACCCGGACGAGGTCGTGGCGATGGGCGCCGCGATCCAGGCCGGGGTCCTCAAGGGCGAGGTCAAGGACGTCCTGCTGCTCGACGTCATCCCGCTGTCGCTGGGCGTGGAGACCGCCGGCGGCGTGATGACGAAGATCATCGAGCGGAACACCACCATTCCGGTGCGCCGTACCGAGACCTTCACCACGGCCACCGACAACCAGCCCGCCGTCGACGTCGTCGTGCTCCAGGGCGAGCGGGAACTCGCCGCGGACAACCGCGTCCTCGGCCGCTTCCAGCTCACCGACATCCGCCCCGCGCCGCGTGGCGAACCCCAGATCGAGGTCACCTTCGACGTCGACGCCAACGGCATCCTCAACGTCACCGCTCGTGACAAGGACACCGGCAAGGAGCAGGGCATCACCATCAGTGACACCTCCAACCTCGACCGCAGCGAGGTCGAGCGCATGATCGAGGAGGCCGAGCGCAACCGCAACCAGGACCAGGCGATGCGCGAGGCCATCGACGCCCGCAACGAACTCGACGCCATCGCGTACCAGGTCGAGAAGCGCCTGAACGAGCTGGGCGACGACGCGCCCGCGCACGAGAAGGCCCGCGCCGAGATGCTGGTGGGCGAGGCCCGCGAGGCGGTCAAGAACGAGGCCGGGGTCGACAAGGTCCGGCCGCTCATCTCCGAGCTGCAGCAGGTCTACGCCGGTCTCGCCGCCCAGCGGCCCGGAGCGGCGGCGGGCGAGGAGGCGGACACCGGGACGTCGGACGGAACGGGTCCGGGCGGTGCCGCGCCGGGCGGTACGGGCGGTGACGACGACGTGATCGACGCCGAGTTCGACAAGAGCTGAGGAGTCCGTCATGCCGATCCCTCCCCAGGACCGCTCGCCGGATCCGCCGCCGGAAGGCGCCGTGACTCCACCGCGCGGGGGCATGCCCCAGGACGGTCCTCCGCGCGGGGACGCCCCCCAGCCCGGGCCCCCGCGCGGGGACCTGCCCCAGCCCGGACCGCCGACCGACCGGGCCGACCCGGGGCCCGACGCGGCGAGCGGCCCGGCCGCGGCCGACGACGAGTACGCGACCGCGCTCAAGGAGGTCGAGGACCGCTGGCGCCGTGCCCTGGCCGACCTCGACAACCTGCGCAAACGTCACGCCAAGGAACTCGACCGGGAGCGCGTGGCCGAACGCGCGCGTACGGTCACGGCCCTGCTGCCCGTCGTCGACAACCTGGAACTGGCCCTGAGCCACGCCGGCGCGGAGCCGGACGCGATCGTCGAGGGCGTGCGGGCGGTTCGGGACCAGGCGGTCATGATCCTCGACCGCCTCGGCTTCGAGCGCCACGCCGAGACCGGCGCCCCGTTCGACCCCGCCCGGCACGAGGTCGTCGGCGTGGTCCAGGACGCCGACGCCGAACCGAACACCGTGGTCCAGGTGCTGCGCCCCGGCTACGGATCGGGTGAACGTCAGTTGCGGCCGGCCGCCGTGACCGTGGCCAAGCGGGAGTGACCGTCGATGGCAACCGACTTCTACAAGGTCCTCGGCGTCCCGCGCACCGCCGACCGGGACGAGATCCAGCGGGCGTACCGCACCCTGGCCCGCAAGTACCACCCCGACGTCAACAAGGACCCCAGCGCCGAGGACCGCTTCAAGGAGATCAACGAGGCCTTCAGCGTCCTGTCCGACCCCGAGCAGCGGGCCAAGTACGACCGGTTCGGCGAGGACTTCCGGAAGGTCCCCGACGACTGGGAGGAGCGCGTCGGCGCCGGAGTGGGCCCCGGCGGCGGATTCCGCGGCGGCGGCGGTCCCCGGGTGCGGTACGCCAGCTCCGGATTCGGCGGCGAGGGCGTCGACATCGAGGACCTGTTCGGCTCCTTCTTCGGCGGCGCGGGACGGATGCGCACCCCCGGAGCCGACCAGGAGGCGGAACTGCCGCTCACCGTCGAGGAGGCCTACCGCGGGGGTCGTCGGACCGTCACCCTCACGGGGCCCTCCGGACAGCGCAGCTACGACGTCGACGTGCCGCCCGGCGTCGTCGACGGCCAGCGCATCCGGCTGGCGGGCGAAGGCGGCCGCGGCAGCGGCGATGCGCCGGCCGGAGACCTGTACCTGCGGGTGCGGATCCTGCCGCACCCGCAGTTCCGGCTCGAGGGCCGGGACGTCTACGTCCAGCTCCCGGTCACCCCCTGGGAAGCCGCGCTAGGCGCGACCGTGCCCGTGTCCACCCCCAGCGGCGCCACGGCGAAGGTCAACGTGCCCGCAGGCTCCTCCAGCGGCCGGCGGCTCCGGCTGCGCGGCGAGGGCATGCCCAACCCGCGCGGGAAGAACGGCGACCTGTACGCCGAGATCCGGATCATGACGCCGCCCCGGCTGACCGACCGGGAGCGCGAACTGTTCGAGGAACTCGCAGCCGTCTCCTCGTTCGACCCCAGGAGGACCCGATGACCGACCGACCGGCCGCTGCGCGACGCGCGCGTACTCAGACGGCTCCGGCGGGCATGCACGTCCAGTACGCCATCGTGCCCGTGCCGAGGCTGTCCCTGGACACCGTGGCGCGCCGCTCCGGCCTCCACCCGGACCTGGTCCGCCGGTTCGTGGCCCTCGGCCTGGTGGACGCCGACCGCGACCCCGCCGGGCGGCTCTCGTTCGCCCCCACGGCCCCGGCCGCACTCGCCCGCGTCCAGCGGCTGCGCACCGGGTTGTGCCTCAACTACGCATCCATCGGACTGGTGCTCGACCTGCTCGACCGCATCAGCCTGCTCGAAGCCGCGCTGCGCCGCACCGGTACGAGGAGTGATCTCCCACCATGGACATGAACCGCCTGACCCAGAAGTCCCAGGAAGCCCTACAGGAGGCCCAGAGCGCCGCCACCCGCATGGGGCAGACCGAGGTCGACGGCGAACACCTGCTGCTCGCCCTCCTCGACCAGGAGGACGGCCTGGTGCCTCGACTGGTGCAAATGGCCGGAGGCGAGCCCAAGGAACTGCGCGCCGCCGTGAAGGAGGAGCTCTCCCGGCGACCCAGGGTCACCGGACCCGGCGCGTCGCCCGGGCAGGTCTTCGTCACCCAGCGCCTGTCCCGTCTGCTGGACGCGGCCGAACGTGAGGCCAAACGCCTCAAGGACGAGTACGTGTCCGTGGAGCACCTGCTGCTCGCCCTCGCCGAGGAGGGCACGTCGACCGCCGCCGGACGGCTGCTCAAGGAGTTCGGCATCACCCGGGAGTCGTTCCTCGGCGCGCTCACCCAGGTCCGCGGCAACCAGCGCGTCACCTCCGCCAACCCCGAGGTCGCCTACGAGGCCCTGGAGAAGTACGGCCGGGACCTGGTGACCGAGGCGCGGACCGGACGGCTGGACCCCGTGATCGGCCGGGACTCCGAGATCCGCCGCGTCACCCAGATCCTCAGCCGCAAGACCAAGAACAACCCCGTCCTCATCGGCGACCCCGGCGTCGGCAAGACCGCCATCGTCGAGGGCCTGGCCCAGCGCATCGTGCGCGGGGACGTACCCGAAGGGCTGCGCGACAAGACCGTGTTCGCCCTCGACATGGGCTCGCTCGTGGCCGGCGCCAAGTACCGCGGCGAGTTCGAGGAGCGGCTCAAGGCCGTCCTGACCGAGGTCAAGGGCGCCCAGGGCCGGATCCTGCTCTTCGTCGACGAGTTGCACACCGTCGTCGGTGCCGGTGCCGCCGAGGGAGCGATGGACGCGGGCAACATGCTCAAGCCCATGCTGGCCCGCGGCGAGCTCCACATGATCGGCGCGACCACCCTGGACGAGTACCGGCTGCACATCGAGAAGGACGCCGCCCTCGAACGCCGCTTCCAGCAGGTGCTGGTCGACGAGCCCAGCGTGGAGGACACCATCTCCATCCTGCGCGGCCTGCGCGAACGCCTGGAGGTCTTCCACGGCGTGAAGATCCAGGACACCGCGCTGGTCGCCGCGGCCACCCTCTCCCACCGCTACATCACCGACCGGTTCCTGCCGGACAAGGCCATCGACCTCGTCGACGAGGCCTGCGCCCGGCTGCGCACCGAGATCGACTCCATGCCCGCCGAACTCGACGAGATCACCCGCCGGGTGACCCGTCTGGAGATCGAGGAAGCGGCCCTGTCCAAGGAGACGGACGCGGCCAGCAAGGCGCGTCTGGAGGAACTGCGCAAGGAACTGGCCGACCTGCGTGCCGAGGCCGACGCCAAACACGCCCAGTGGGAGGCCGAACGGCAGGCCATCCGCCGGGTGCAGCAACTGCGCCAGGAACTGGAGCAGGTCCGGCAGCAGGCGGAGGAGGCCGAGCGCGCCTACGACCTCAACCGGGCCGCCGAACTGCGGTACGGCAAGCTCCAGGAGCTGGAGCGCCGGCTGAAGGCGGAGGAGGAGCAACTGGCCGCCAAGCAGGGCCAGAACCGGCTGCTGCGCGAGGTGGTCACCGAGGAGGAGATCGCCGAGATCGTCGCCGCCTGGACCGGCATCCCCGTCGCCCGCCTCCAGGAGGGCGAGCGGGAGAAGCTGCTGCGGCTGGACGAGATCCTGCGCGAGCGGGTCATCGGCCAGGACGAGGCCGTCAAGCTCGTCGCCGACGCCATCATCCGGGCCCGCTCCGGCATCCGCGACCCCCGCAGGCCCATCGGCTCGTTCATCTTCCTCGGCCCCACCGGCGTCGGGAAGACCGAGCTGGCCAAGACCCTCGCGGCGGCTCTGTTCGACTCCGAGGAGAACATGATCCGCCTCGACATGAGCGAGTACCAGGAGCGGCACACCGTCAGCCGGCTGGTCGGCGCGCCGCCCGGATACGTCGGCTACGAGGAGGGCGGCCAGCTCACCGAGGCGGTGCGTCGCAAGCCGTACTCGGTGGTCCTGTTCGACGAGATCGAGAAGGCGCACACCGACGTCTTCAACACCCTGCTGCAGGTCCTCGACGACGGCCGGATCACCGACGCCCAGGGCCGCACGGTCGACTTCCGCAACACCGTGATCATCATGACGTCCAACATCGGCTCGCAGTACCTCCTCGACGGCGTCACCGCCGACGGCGAGATCAAGCCGGACGCCCGGGCGCTGGTGATGGGCGATCTGCGGGGCCACTTCCGGCCGGAGTTCCTCAACCGGGTCGACGACATCGTGCTGTTCAAGCCGCTCGGTGAGGCCCAGATCGAGAAGATCGTGGAGCTGCAGTTCGACGAGCTGCGCCGCCGGCTCGCCGAGCGCCGTATCAGCGTCGAACTCACGGAAGCGGCGAGGGAGTTCATCGCCCACCAGGGCTACGACCCGGTGTACGGGGCGCGGCCGCTGCGCCGCTACATCTCCCACGAGGTGGAGACCCTCATCGGGCGGGCCCTGCTGCGCGGCGACGTCCAGGACGGCGCCACCATCCGGGTCGACGCCCGGGACGGTGAACTGGTGGTCAGCTACGAACAGCCGCCGGCCACCGAGGAAGCGAGGGCGGCATGAGCACCATGCAGGCCACAACCGTCCGCTGCCCGCACTGCGGACGCGTCAACCGGGTGCCCGCGGCCGCCGAGGGCAGCCCGAGGTGCGGCAACTGCAAGAAGCCGCTGCCCTGGGTGGTCGACGCGGGCGACGACGACTTCTCCGAGGTGGTCGAGCAGTCGACCGTGCCCGTCGTGGTCGACCTGTGGGCGACCTGGTGCGGCCCCTGCCGCATGGTCAGCCCCGCCCTGGAGGAGGTCGCCACCGAGATGGCCGGACGGATCAAACTGGCCAAGGTCGACGTGGACAGCAACCCGCGGCTGGCCCGCCGGTTCGAGGTGCAGGCAGTGCCGACGCTGCTGGTCCTGGACCACGGCAAGACCGTCGCCCGGCAGGCGGGCGCCGCACCCGCACCCGCGCTGCGCCAGTGGGTGGAGCGGTCGATCGCCGGCCACGCACCGGCTCCGGAAGGATGATCAGCGATGACCCTACCCGCCGACCCCCACCTCGCCCTCGTACGGCCCGTCGCGCCACGCACTCCCGAGGGCTGTGAGGAGTGCCTGCAGCTCGGTTCCCCGTGGGTCCATCTCCGCCTCTGCCTGACCTGCGGTCACGTCGGCTGCTGCGACTCCTCGCCGAACCGGCACGCCCGGCGGCACGCCGCCGCCGACGCCCATCCCATCGCGGCTTCCCTGGAGCCCGGCGAGGACTGGCGCTGGTGCTTCGTCCACGAGGCGTTCGTGTGATGTCCGGCGACGAAGCCCGGCCGGACCCGGCACCCGCGATCGACGACGCGGACGAGGCCGTCCCGTTCGAGACCCCGGACGTCTACGGCGCGTATCCCCGCCTGAGCGACGACCAGATCGCCCGCCTCGCGGAACACGGCGAGCGCCGCTCCGTGAACGCCGGCGACGTGCTGATCCAGGAGGGGGAGCGCTGCGAGGCGTTCTACGTCGTTCTCAGCGGCTCCGTCGCCATCATCGAGGACTACGGGACACCGGAGGAACACCTGCTGCGCGTCCACGGCCCCGGCCGCTTCATCGGCGAACTCGGGCTTCTGCACGACCAGGTGGCCTTCTACACCGCCGTGGTCCGCGACCCCGGCGAGATCCTCGCCCTGTCCATGGACCAACTGCGCCGCCTGATCAACCGGGACTCCTCGCTCGGCGACGTGGTGCTGCGCGCCTGCCTGGGCCGCCGCGCCCTGCTGGTCGGACAGGGCGCGGGCTTCCGCATCATCGGCTCGCGCTACTCGCCGGACACCCGGCGGCTGCGCGAGTTCGCCACCCGCAACCGGCTGCCGCACCGCTGGATCGACCTGGAGACGGACCAGGAGGCCGAGGAACTGCTGCGCCGCTTCGGCGTCAGCCCGCAGGAGACGCCGCTGGTCATCTGGCGCGACACCACCCTGCTGCGCAACCCCAGCAACGCCGAACTGGCCCGGCTCATCGGCCTGCCGCCGCTGCCTGCCGAGAACGGCCGCGGCGACCTGCTGATCGTCGGTGCCGGCCCGGCCGGCCTCGCCGCCGCCGTGAACGCCGCCTCCGAGGGCCTGAACACGACCGTGGTCGAGTCCCTGGCCACCGGCGGCCAGGCCGGGACCACCTCCAGGATCGACAACTGCTTCGGCTTCCCCTCCGGGATCTCGGGCGCCGAACTCACCGAGCGCGGAGTGCTCCAGGCGAGCAAGTTCGGTGCCCGCTTCGGCGTTCCGGCGGAGGCCACCGGCATCGAGCCGCGTGACGACCACTACGCCGTCGCGTTCGCCGACGGCAGCGAGATCACCGCCCGTTCCGTCCTGCTGGCCACCGGCGCCCGCTACCGCCGCCTCCAGGTACCCGGCATCGAGCGCCTGGAGGGCACCAGCGTCCACTACTCGGCCACCGTCTACGAGGCCCAGCAGTGCCGCACCGATCCCGTGGCCGTGATCGGCGGCGGCAACTCCGCCGGCCAGGCGGTGCTGTTCCTCGCCGGCTACGCACCTCAGGTCAACCTCCTCGTGCGCGGCTCCTCCCTGGACGCGCACATGTCCCGCTACCTGATCGACCAGGTGGAACGCCATCCGAAGGTACGGGTGCTGCTGCACACCGAGGTGACGGAGGTGATCGGCGACGAGGTGCTGCAGGCGGTGGAGGTGGTCGACCACCGCACCGGCGAACACCACCGCATCGCCGTGCGGGCCCTGTTCGTCTTCACCGGAGCCGACCCGTACACCCAGTGGCTGTCGGGCACGCTCGCCCTCGACGCACGCGGATTCATCCTCACCGGAGCCGATGCCCAGGCCCGCTCGGGCCCCGGTCTCTGGCAGAGCCAGGGACGCGGCTGCATGACCCTGGAGACCAGCCTGCCCGGGGTCTTCGCGGCCGGCGACGTCCGCAGCGGCTCGGTCAAACGCGTGGCCTCCGCCGTCGGTGAGGGAGCGATGGCCGTCCACTTCATCCACCGCTACCTGGGCCACTCGGCCGCGCCCGGCGGCACGGACACCTCACCGCACACCCGGGCCAGGGAATCCGCATGGCTCGCCTGACGACCTGACAGAAGGAGGCCGATCCCAACCGAGCGATCACAACGCGAGCGATCACATCCGGGTAAGCACCAGGAGAAGGAGGCGATGGGCATGGCGATGCCCGTCGTGCGCCACCACGGTGGCGGAATGCAGCAGAAGCCCGTCGGCTGGGCACACAATCCGCTGGTCGAGTTCGACCAACTGCTCAACGAGATGAGCGGCTTGCTCGAATCCACCGTCGGCGGTGCGGCGCCCGCAGTCGCGTGGACCCCTCTCGCGGACGTCACGGAGTCCGACGACGCGTTCCACGTGGAGATCGAACTACCCGGCGTCAAGGCCAAGGACATCGACGTCGAGGCCGAAGGCCAGGAACTGGTCGTCACGGGAGAGATCAAGGAGAGGGAACGCAAGGGCGTCCTGCGCCGCAGCACCCGCCGGACCGGAGCCTTCGAGTACCGGCTGCGGTTGCCCGGAGACCTGGACACCGACAGGATCTCGGCCGACATGAAGAACGGCGTGCTCTCGATCACCGTCCCCAAGGCCGAGGCGGCGAGGCCCCACCGCATCCAGATCAGCGAGACGAGTGAAGGCGGCAGGAGCACCGACAGCGGCGCCGGCTGACACCGCCCGACCCCGGTGGGCCGGACGACGCCCGTCCGGCCCACCGGGTCCCCACGCGGCCCTGCGTGCCGTACCGCACCCGCGCCGGGACCGTCTCCCGGTCGTCGGCCCTCGCTCCGGGGCCGGGCTGTCGCGCCGGCTCCGCGCGGTGCGCGAAGTGGCTTCGGATTCCGGAGCGTTGTTCTCCGGACGTCGCCGTAGTCTCGTTCCATGCCGCTGAGATGGCGTTCCGGGCGTCAGGTCCCGGGGCCGTCGCCGGCGGCACGGTGCGCGCGGGAGCTCTGCGCACCTGGGGCCCGGCTCACTCCCACAGCCGAGCCGGGCCCCTTCATCTTCATCCCGGCGGACGGATCGCCAGAGCTGTTCTCCTCCCCAGCAATGCGAACAGTCGCTCCGGCAGGCGTGCGCCACTCGACCCCCTGAGGGCCGCGACAAGGCCGAGGGGCATGACCGGTCACCTCGTCCGTCGCCCGGCGCTATCCCGGGGACTCGGACAGGCGTACGGCGAGGGCGGCGATGTCGTCGTCCAGGCGGCCTCTGCTGAAGTGCAGGAGGTCGCGGTGGAGGGCCTCGAGCAGGTCGCGGGGTGGGACCGGAGGTACTCGGCGCATCCAGGCCGCCAGCGGGAAGAACTCACCGTCGCGGGCGCGGGCCTCCGCGACCCCGTCGGTGTACAGGAGCAGCAGGTCGCCCGGGGCGAACTCGAAGGAATCGATGCTGTACCGATCGCCGATCAGCTCCGCGAGGTTGAGCAGCGGCGACGGAGCGCTGGGCTCGAGGACACGCAGTTCCCCGCGGTTCAGCAGCAGCGGCGGCGGATGTCCGCAGTTGAGGATCCTGATAGAACCGCCCCCGTGCGGGATCTCGACCAGAAGGGCACTGGCGAAGCGCTCCATCGGCCCCTCGGGGGGGAACGCGGCGTTGTAACGGGTGCTGCTGGCCTCCAGTCGGCGTGCCAGGCTGACCATGTCGGCCTCGCCGTAGGCCGCCTCCCGGAAGGAGTTGACGATCGCCGCGGCAGCCCCCACCGCGGGCAGGCCCTTGCCCCGCACGTCGCCGATGAGCAGCCTCACTCCGTACCGGGTGTCGGCGACCTCGTAGAAGTCCCCGCCGATCCGGGCCTCCGCCGCGGCCGCGAGGTACAGCGACTCGATCTCGACGGCCCCGAAGCGGCGCGGCATCGGACTCAGCACCACCTGCTGCGCCGCGTCGGCGACCAGCCGCACCTGAAACAGGGTCCGTTCCCGCTGGAGCCGGACATGACTTCCGTAAGCGGCCGCGACGGTCACGGCGATGATCCCCGCAGCCGTCCACCACGTGCCCAGACCGGGGAACACCATGCTGAGGCCGATCATCAGGAAGAGGCAGACCGTCCCCAGCAGGATGGTGGGGAGCACCGGCCACATGGCGGCGGCGAGGGCCGGCGCCGCGGGAAGGAGGCGGCTGAAGGCCAGTTCCGGGGGAGTGGCGTAGGCCAGGCCGGCGATGACGACGGTCAGGATCACCGGCGACGACAGCACAAGCGGCCGCCTGCCGTGGCGACGAGGCAGCCGCAACCGTCCAGAATCGATCACATTTTACAGAATATCTACGCGGAGTGGACATGGCGCTCTGGCGGCTCCGACGCGGCCGCCCGCCCTGGACCGGCTCGCCGGCCTTGACGACGTACCGCACACGCTCCGCCTCCCCGCTGAGGAGGCCCGCCGCATCGAGGAACGGCGCCTCCGCACGCCGTGGCGTGCGGAGGCGCCGCCTTTCCTCGCTGCCTCACAGGCGGACCCGCAGGTGACGGGGGCCGCGCAGCATGGCGTTCTGCCGGTAGGGAGGGGGGTCCTCGAGCAGGTGTGCGGAGCCGAGGAGGGGGAGCAGTGCGCCCAGTGCGGCGTAGGCCTCCACGCGGGCCAGGGGCGCGCCGAAGCAGTAGTGGATGCCGCTGCAGAACCCCAGGTGTTCGTTGTCCGGACGGGTGGGGTCGAACCGGTCGGGTTCGTGGAAGCGCCGTGGGTCGCGGTTGCCCGAGGCGAGCGCCAGGATGACGGAGGTGCCCTTGGCGACCGGGACGCCGGCGATGTCCATGTCTTCGCGCGGGATGCGTTCGCGCATGTGCACCGGGGGTTCGAAGCGCAGGAGTTCCTCCACCGCCCGTGGCAGCAGGCCGGGCTCGCGGCGCAGGTGGTCCAGCTGCTCGGGTCGGCGCAGCAGGGTGAGCACGCCGTTGGTGATCAGGTTGACCGTGGTCTCGTGACCGGCGATGAGGAGGAGGATGGCGGTTTCCGCGAGTTCCTCCTGGGAGAGCCGCAGGTCCGGGTCCGGCTCGTTGACGAACGCGGAGAGCATGTCGTCGGCCGGCTTGCCGCGGCGCTGTTCGGCGAGGTTCAGCAGATAGCCGCCCATCTCCGTGCGCGCCCGGTCGGCGGACTCGTCGGGTTCGGTGGCGTCCGCGTCGGGCCTGACGTCGGCGGCCGCGACGAGAGCGTCGGACCAGGTCCGGAAGAGCGGCTCGTCCTGGCGTGGCACGCCGAGCAGGCGGCAGATCACGGTGACGGGCAGCGGGTAGGCGAAGTCGTCCACGACGTCGATCTCCCGGCCGGCCTCGAAGGAGCTCAGCAACTCCTTGGTGATCTGCTCGATCTCGCCGCGCATGCCGTCGACGCGCCCGGGGCAGTGCGGAGGGCCGAACGGCCGCATGGCCAGGGTGCGCAGCCGGTGGTGTTCCGGGTCGTCGAGCCGCAGGAACGGCGGCTTGCGGGTGACCGCCCCACCGGTGCGCGGATCGGCACTCATCCGTGGGTCGTGGAGCAGGGCGGCGACCTGGTGGTAGCCGCCGACGAGGTGACTTCCGTCGGCCTGCCGGACCACCGGACCGGCCTCGCGCAGTTCCGCGTACAGGGGGTAGGGGTCGGGGCGGCTGGCGTAGTCGGTGATCCGGGCCAGCAGGGTCTCGGAGTCCATGATGGCTCCTGGGGGAGTCGGGGGCGGGTCGCGGGTCAGCGCGTGGGCTGCGACACGGCCAGCCGGCGGTCGGGCAGATACCCGGTGAGCGCCACGGTGGGGCCGTGGGACAGCAGGGCCGGATCCGGCACGGCGGAGGGGACCGGGACGTCGGCCGCGAGCGCCCGGTCCTGCGCGCCGGGTGGGGGCGGGAACGCGGCGGCCGTCTCGATCAGGTGCCGGTAGTAGTCGGTCGCCTTGGCCATGTCGACGGTCACCGCGGCGGTGATCCGCCCCTGGTAGCCGTAGACCATGGCCAGCCGGCGGGCCTCCAGGGAGCCCTGGGCGATGACGACGTGGTCGGAGTAGGTGGGGACGCCCACCGACTTGATGTTGAGCCCGAACTGGGTCGACCAGAAGGACGGGACGGCCAGGTGCGGGCGACGCAACGGTCCCGGGTTGACCATGTTGTGGGCGGCCACCTCCGCCTGCTCCACGGCGTTGCCCCAGTGCTCGAGGGAGAGCATCTGGTAGCCGAACAGCGGGTGCGGGAAGCGGGAGACGTCCCCGGCCACGAAGATGTCGTCGGTGACGATCCCGTACATGGTGAAGGCCCGGCACCCGGCGTCGCAGGCGATGCCGCGCGGGCCCGCCGCGAGCCCGGAGTCCGCCAGCCACTCCACGTTGCGGATCGCGCCCAGCGCCACGACGCAGACGTCGGCGTCGACGCGGCTGCCGTCGGACAGCTGCGCACCGGTGAAACTCCCGTCGCCGTTCAGGGCGGTGACCGTCACCCCGGTGCGCAGGTCGACACCGTGGTTGCGCTGCATGACGGCCGCGAGCTTGGCCAGTGTGCCGCCCAGCGCGCCCACCAGGGGGGCGGGGCCCCGTTCGGCCACCGTGACCTCCAGCCCCCGCTCCCGGCACGCCGAGGCGATCTCCGAGCCGGTGAAACCGCCGCCGATCACCAGCACCCGCTCCGGCCCGGCGGCCAGCCGCTCGGCCAGCCCTGCGCCGTCCTCCCGGGTGCGCAGCGTGAACACCCCGTCCCGGGCGCCCTCTTCCGGGTCGGGCCAGGGCCGTGCCCGGGTCCCGGTGGCGATCAGCAGCCGGTCGTACGGCAGCGACTCGCCGTCCTCCAGCAGCACGCGCTTCGCCATCGGGTCCAGGCCGGTGGCGCGTACGCCGAGCCGCCAGTCGGCGTCCGGATCGCGGCGCATCGGCAGGTCGGTGGTGTCGGCCGTCGCCTGCCCGAGCAGCACCTGCTTGGACAGCGGTGGCCGGTCGTAGGGCGGATGGGGTTCGTCCCCGACCACGGTCAGCGAGCCGGTGAAGCCCTCGTCGCGCAGCGCCTCCGCGGCCCGCAGCCCGGCCAGTGACGCACCGACGATGACGATGCGGCCGTCCTTGAACTCACCGGACACCGGTGCTCACCTCTTCTCCGAGGAGGATGGCCTGGACCGGGCACGCGGCCGCTGCCTGCCGTACGCGTTCCTCCTGGTCTTCGGGGACGGACGTGGCGTACAGCAGTCCCTCCTCGCCGTGCAGCTCGAACATCTCCGGCGCCAGGAACACACACTGCGCGTAGCCCTCGCAGCGGGTGAGGTCGACAACGGTTCGCATGTTCACCACTTCCTCCGCCGTCACACCCCCCTCGTCTCCAGCATGAGGGGGGTTCCGGACCCGCGCACGGCCACGGTGAGGCGGGTGGCCCGTCCCACGGAGCGGCGTCGGCCGGGCCGGGGCACCGGCGGGGGCGGATGCCGGGACGAAGACAGCGATGGGGGGTGAACGCCCGGGTGGAACAAGCCAGTTGACCGCGCGGCCGCGGCGACCTTCCAGGCGCGGAGCACCGGCCGGCGGGACCGCTTCGAGGCGCCCTCCTCATTGTCGTACATCGTACGGCATAGCTGAGCCGCGCTTTCCCGTACGTCGCACGGCAACAGATGCGTCGGCAGCAGACGGGTGCACCTGGGGCATGGAGAAAATCTGCTCTCGGGAAGGTAGACATTGGCTCGTCGCAGGGCTACTGTTTCTTGCGTACTCAGGAAGTCGAAGTGGGTGCGGCAGACACGAACTGCCGTGCGAGCAGCACGAGAAGGACACGGCCTCTGGGGGCCGTGAGCAGAACCAGCGGTACCCAGCAGTACAACCGAGTAATCGAAGGTGAGGAGCAGAACGCCATCAGGATCGCCCGGGTGAACGCATTCCGCCCGGGTGCCGCAGGCCCCGGATTGGAAGGTGGTCCCCGGTCACGCATTCGCGATCCCCGCAACCCCGCCCCGCCCGGGCGGCACCGCGGAAGCAGTAGGTCGGCGCAGTAGGCCGGCAGATGGTGTTGCAAGCTCGGGGCCCGGGTGCCGACAGGCACCCGGGCCCCCCGACGCGTCCCCGAAAGAAGAGGTCTATGCCCCCTGCCGGTCCCCGTCCCGTCGACAACCTCGACGATGACGACTACCCCGCCTACACCATGGGCCGGGCCGCCGAGATGCTCGGCACCACCCCCGCGTTCCTGCGCGCACTCGGCGAGCACCGCCTGATAACGCCCCTACGCTCGCAGGGTGGCCACCGCCGCTACTCCCGCTACCAGCTGCGCATCGCGGCACGCGCCCGCGAACTCGTCGACCACGGCACCCCCATCGAGGCCGCCTGCCGCATCGTCATCCTCGAGGACCAGCTCGAAGAAGCCCAGCGCATCAACGAGCGGCTGCGCGTCCAAGGCGACCAGCCTCATCCCAGGACCTCGGCCTGATCACGGAGCCGGTCCACGGCTGGCCCTGACCACGAGCAGGCGAGAGCGACGCCCGGCCACGCCGCGGGACGAGGACGACGCCGCCGTGATGTGCCTGGGGCGGTACGGCCCGGTCGCGGCCACGCCGCCGGGCGAAGACGAGGCCGTTGTGACGTCCCTGCACCGGCACGGCCCCCAGCTGAATCGGCGACACGTCGGCTCCGGCGCGGACACGCGGCAAGCCTCGGCGCCCGCCACGAAGCGAGCCGCTGACCACGGACGCTCCGAAGAGAAACGGGCCTTCCCGCACCGCGTGCGGGAAGGCCCGTCGAGCAAGGCGGCGGGAGTGACCTCGGCGCCTCAGTGCTTGAACGCGTCCTTGGCCTTCTCCTTGGCCTCGCGGGCATCGCCGCTGCTCTTCTCCGCCTGGCCATCGACGGCCATGCGGTCGTTGCCGACGGCGTTTCCCGCGGCCTCCTTGACCTTGCCCTCGGCCTGTTCGGTCTTCGCCTTGGCCTTCTCGCCGGCAGTCATGGAATGCGCCTCCTCATAAGCGTGGATGCCACTTTCGCGGTAGCCCCCTCGTGCCCCGGCATCCCCTGTACAAACAAGGCAGAGTCAGGGAGTGAAGGAGTAATTGCGGGGCACACGGCGGCTCAGGAGGTAATAACCATGGTTCCCTTGCTGCTCGTTCTTCTTCTGGCCCTGATACTTTTCGGTGCCGGGTTCGCCCTCAAGATCCTGTGGTGGGTCGCGGTCGTCGTCCTGGTGGTGTGGCTGCTCGGCTTCGTCATGCGCTCCACCAACGCCGGTGGCGGCCGCGGCCGCTGGTACCGATGGTGACCTGACCCGCACCCGTCCAGCCACCTGTGCAGGGCCCGGCCGTCGTCTCGGCCGGGCCCTGCACGCATGGCACCCCCCGTGTGCGGCCGGCGCAGGCCCGGCGATCTGCCCCGCGATGCCGTCGTTCACCTCGTGTTATTCTCACTTGTTCGCGTGCGCGTGGCGGCCGGTGACACCGCCCTCGCGATGCCCCTGTCCCATCGGTCGCCGTTCCTGCCGGGCCTTCCTCGGTACGTTCCTCTGCGGAAGGCTCTTCATGAACCACCCCGGCCGCCCCGGCACCTCGGCCGACCCGGCCCAGCCGGTGACCGCCACCGCCACGATCCCCCCGGCCGCTTCCTTCGCCGCCCTGGACCTGCCGGCCGCGGTGTTGCGAACGCTCACCGAACTCGGCGTGCGCGAGCCCTTCCCGATCCAGGCGGCCACACTGCCCAGCGCCCTCGCGGGACGCGACGTCCTGGGGCGCGGGCGCACCGGATCGGGCAAGACACTCGCCTTCGGCCTCCCGCTGCTCACACGGACAGCCGGGCGGCGCGCGGAACCGAAGCAGCCCCTCGCGCTGGTACTGGTGCCCACCCGCGAGCTGGCCCAGCAGGTCACCGAGGCGCTCGCGCCGTTTGCCGACGCGCTCGGACTGCGGATGGCCACCGTCGTCGGCGGCATGTCGATCGGCCGGCAGGCCACTGCGCTGCGCCAGGGTGCCGAGGTCGTCGTCGCCACCCCCGGCCGTCTGCAGGACCTCGTCGAGCGCAAGGACTGCCGTCTGGGACGGGTGCGGATCACCGTCCTCGACGAGGCCGACCAGATGTGCGACATGGGCTTCCTGCCGCAGGTCACCGAGGTGCTCGACCAGGTGCACCCCGACGGTCAGCGCATGCTCTTCTCGGCCACCCTGGACCGCGACGTCGACCAGCTGGTCCGCCGTTACCTCCACGACCCGGTCGTCCACTCGGTCGATCCCTCCGCGGGTTCGGTCACGACGATGAACCACCATGTCCTGGTCGTCCACGGCCCCGACCGGTACGCCGTCACCACGGAGATCGCCGCCCGCGACGGCCGGGTGCTGCTGTTCCTGGACACCAAGCACGCCGTCGACCAGCTCACCCGCCATCTGCGGGCCAGCGGGGTGCACGCGGCGGCCCTGCACAGCGGCAAGTCCCAGCCGCAGCGCACCCGCACCCTCGCGCAGTTCAAGAACGGTCAGGTCACCGTGCTGGTGGCGACCAACGTCGCGGCTCGTGGCCTGCACGTCGACGACCTCGACCTCGTGGTCAACGTCGACCCGCCCACCGACCCCAAGGACTACGTGCACCGCGCGGGCCGCACCGCCCGAGCGGGTGAGTCCGGCAGCGTCATCACCTTGGCGCTGTCGGGTCAGCGCCGCGAACTCGGCCGGCTGATGGCCGAAGCCGGCGTCGAGCCGACGATCACCAAGGTGCGCTCGGGCGAGGCGGAGCTGAGCCGGATCACCGGAGCCAGGACGCCCTCCGGTACCCCGCTCGACGGCGGCCCCGCCGCACCCCGGCCCAAGAACACCAACGCCCCCTTCCGCGGCCTGGGCACCCGCAAGGACACCTCCCGCGGTACCGGCGGCAAGTCCTCCCGGAAGGCCGGCGAGGCCCGCAAGCTCGCCGAGGCCCGCAAGGCGGCCCAGACGCGCCGCGGCGGCTGACCGACGACGACCGGCGCACCGGATCTCCGGCTTCGCCACGGCGCACGTCGAGGTCCAGCGGGCCGGTCCGCGAGGATGGGCGGCCCCGGCAGCTGAGCGGGCCGGCGTACGCCGAGCCGGCCGCGCTCAACTCCGCGCGGCCACCGGACGAGTTGGCGCGAGCGGCGGCCCGCGTCGACCTGATCATCGGCCGGCGTCGTCACGGAACGCCCCCCGGCGGCTTCTCGGCGGCCCGCTTCCCCGGGCGCGGCGGAGTGCGCGCCCGGGAACGGCGGCGTCGGACGATCCCGGACCTGCCGCGGCAGCGGCCGGGGCGGACCGTCACCGTGCGCCGGGCCGCCCCGGCTTGCGGAGCGCAGTGGGCGCAGCGGGAGCGCCTGCCCGTGTGGCACCGCCCCGCACCGGAGTCCTCCAGGCCGCTTCACGCAGGAGCCGCAGGCCGTTGAGGCCGACGATGACGGTGGAGCCCTCGTGCCCGGCGACGCCCAGCGGCAGCGGCAGGCTTGCCACGAGGTCACAGGCCACCAGGGTGGCGATGAAGACGCCCGCGATCACGAGGTTCTGGACGACCAGGCGCCGCGCGGTCCGGGAGAGGGAGACGGCCGCGGGGACGGCGGCGAGTTCGTCGCGGACCACGACTGCGTCGGCGGTCTCCAGCGCGAGGTCGGAACCCGCCTCGCCCATGGCGATCCCCGTGTGCGCGGCGGCCAGCGCAGGGGCGTCGTTGACCCCGTCGCCGATCACGAGCACCCGGCGGCCTTCGCTGTCCCACTGCCGTACCGCGGCGACTTTGTCCTGGGGCAGCAGCCCGGCGCGGACGTCGGTGATGCCCACCTGGCCGGCCAGGTGTTTGGCGGCGCGTGCGTTGTCCCCGGTCAGCAGGACCGGAGACCGGCCGGTCAGTGCGGTCAGGGCGGCGACGGTGGCGGCGGCGTCCGGCCGCGGCCGGTCCGCGAGGCCGATCACCCCGGCCGGGGCGCCGTCGCACAGAACCAGCACCGCGGTCCGCCCGGCGTCCTCCAGCTCCGCCACCACCTCCGACGCGGGGCCGGCGGCAGGGGTGAGGAGCCGGGCCGGGGACCCCACCTGGACGACGTGACCGTCGACGCCGGCGCTCACGCCCCGCCCCGGCGCGGAGGCGAAGTCGAGCGCCTCGGCCAACGGCAGCCGGTGTTCGCGGGCGGCGTCGACGACGGCACGGGCGAGGGGGTGCTCGCTGGGGCGCTCGGCCGCGGCGGCCAGGGCCAGCAGCGCGTCCCCGGTCAGTCCGCTGCCGTCCAGCGGGCGGATGTCGGTGACGCGGGGGGTGCCTTCGGTGAGGGTGCCGGTCTTGTCCAGGGCGACCGCGTCGACCTGACCCAGCCGTTCCATCACGACGGCCGACTTCGCGAGGACCCCGTGCCGGCCGGCGTTGGCGATCGCGGAGAGCAGCGGCGGCATCGTGGAGAGCACCACCGCGCACGGGGAGGCCACGATCATGAAGGTCATCGCCCGCAGCAGGGCGGACTCGGGCGCCGAACCGAAGGCCATCGGGATCGCGAAGACGGCGAGGGTCGCGACGACCATGCCGATGGAGTACCGCTGTTCGACCTTCTCGATGAACAGCTGCGTGGGGGCCTTGGTCCCGGAGGCCTCCTCGACCATCCTCACGATCCTGGCGATCACCGAGTCCGCCGGGTCGCGCTCGACGCGGACGCGCAGGGCGCCCGTGCCGTTGACCGTGCCGGCGAACACCTCGTCTCCGGCCTCCTTGACCACCGGCAGGGGCTCGCCGGTGACGGTGGCCTGGTCGACGTCGCTCGCCCCGTCGACGACCCGGCCGTCGGCGCCGACCCGCTCGCCGGGCCGCACCAGGATCACGTCACCGGCCTTCAGCTCCTCGGCGGGTACGGTCTCCTCGCTGCCGCCGGGCAGCAACCGGGTCGCGGTCGCCGGCGCAAGGTCCAGCAGGCCGCGTACGGAGTCCGCGGTGCGGGCGGTCGCGACGGCCTCCAGGGCACCCGACGTGGCGAAGATGACGATCAGCAGCGCCCCGTCGAGGACCTGGCCGAGGGCGGCGGCGCCGAGGGCGGCGACGACCATCAGGAGGTCCACGTCCAGCGTCCTGTGCCCGAGGGCCCTCACACCCTCCCGCCCCGGTTCCCAGCCGCCTGTGACGTAGACGGCGGCGTACAGCGGGGCCCACAGCCAGGCCGGGGCGCCGAGGAGGTCGAGTGGCAGGGCGACCAGGAACAGGACCAGCGCGGCCAGCGCCCACCGGGCCTCCGGCAGCGCCAGCACCCGCGTACGCCGCCGGGGAGGGGCCGGGCGCGGTGCGGCGGCGGCCGGTGCGGCCCGCTGGTCGAGGACAGGAGGCATGGGGGACAACCCTTCGCGGGCGGACGGGCAACACCTTCACGATACATGAATGTCTGAATAGGTCTTCAGGTGTCGCCGCTATGATGGCCGCATGGGCCACGGAACCGACGACGCCAGGAGCGCCACCACCCGCGAGCGCCTCGACGCGGTCGGCACGGCCGATGTCGCCGCGACCCTCCAGGCGCTGGCCACACCCTCGCGGCTGCACATACTGGCCCGCCTCCAGGAAGGCCCCTGCTCGGTCGGCGACCTCGCCGAGGCGGTCGGCATGGAGGCCTCGGCCTGCTCCCACCAGCTCCGCCTGCTGCGCAACCTCGGGCTCGTCACGGGCGAACGCCACGGGCGTTCGATCGTGTACGCCCTCTACGACAACCACGTCGCCGAACTCCTCGACCAGGCCCTCTACCACGTGGAACACCTGCGCCTGGGAGTCCGGGACACCCCGTCCGCACCGCGCGGGCCCATCGCGTCCGGCTGAACACGGCGACCAGGGGGCCGGGAAGCCCGCACCTCGGTCCTGGGTGAAGCCACCGCCGTCGCGACGTCGTCGAACCGCGGTCCGCCCGCCGAGAGGCCACGGGACCGGCCCGCCGGGCATGCCGGTGCCCTTGGGTCGGGCATGCCGGTGCCCTTGGCGTGCCTCGACCGGCAGTCCTGCGCGGGCGGTCGTCCGGAATCGTGCTCGGCCGCCCGGGGGACCTGTTCAGCTCGGGACGGCCGCAGTAGGATCCCCACCGTGGTCAGAGGGAATGATCCACCTTCGTCCGAAATCGTCGAGCACGCAGCGCGATTCCACCTGGAGGACCTGACACACGTCCGCGAACTTCTGTCCGATTTCGACGGCACATGTCTGGATCCGGCTCGGCCGAAGTCCGCGTTCGGACCGGCGGAACAGTTCGCCGGCAACAGCATGCTGTTCACCACCGGATCCGCTCCGCGGGACGTGTGGGCTCATTCCGGACTGGGTGCGACGGTCGAGGCGACAGTGGTGGCGACGGACACTCCACTTACGCTCATCGACCTGTGCTCCATGACGGCGAACACGATCCTGGGCATCAACGACCCGTGGGTGAAGCTGAAGCAGGCGTCGTTCCTGGTCTCCTCCCAGCCGCACTACCTGACCGCTCGGATGGGGCACGACCTCACCTACCGGATAGCACGACGGATCCTCGGCTGCTTCGAAGGCCTCGGCGGCACCGACGACTACGTGGTCAACCTGCGGCAGTGCAACGGCTCCGACGCCGTCGAGCTCGCGCTCCACGCTGCGTGGAAGTCTGCCGCCCCGGCCCCCCATCGCCGCAAACTGGCGACCTTCCGAGGCTCGTACCACGGGGAGAGTCTGACCGCGAACTGGGTGAGCGAGCACCAGCCCGGCCGCCTGCTCGCCGACGCGCCCGACAACGTGGTCTTCTTCCCCACCCCCGAAACGGACGACGGCCAGGAGCTGAGCGCACGTACCCTGTCGACCCTCGAAACCCTCGAACGGGACGGCGACTCCTACTTCGCCGTGATCATCGAGCCCATCCAGTGGCGCAACTCGGTGCACACCGTGCCGCCGGAGTTTCTTCGCCGGCTGCGGGAGGTCTGCACACGGAAGTCGATCTGCCTGATCTTCGACGAGATGCAGACCGCGTTCGGATACACCGGTGCCATCAGCTATGCGCGGACATCCGGCGTCAGCCCCGACATCACCGCGATCAGCAAGGCCCTGACCTCGGGCCACGGCTCACTCGCCATCATCGTCGCGAGGCGCAGGTACCGGCAGGTGGAGACTCCGTTCGGGGCCAAGTCCAACTCCGGCAACATGCTGGCTCTCGTGGCTGTGGACGCCGTGCTGGACCGGCTGCTGGGCCTGGAGCAGCCGGAGGAGCGGACGCTGCCCGCCTGGCTGCCGTCGGGGCTGGCGGCCGAACTGAGGGTCGGCCTGCTCGCCTCCGCGTACCCGCGTGCCGTGGCCCTGGTCGACGAGTTGTTCGCCGAACTCCGCCGTCGCTTCCCGACTCTCCTCGGCCCGCCCCGCGGCGTGGGCCTCGTGCGAGGCCTGGTCCTGTTGGAGGCGGACGGTCAGCCGTCCACACGTCTCGCCGTGGCAACGGCCAAGCTCTGTCTGGCGCACGGGGTGTACGTCCGCCAGGCCGACACCGCCGTTCTCCTCAAGCCGTGCCTCGTGCTGACCCGCGCCGAGACGACGGTCGCCCTGGACGCACTGACGAAGACCTTCGACGACGTCCTGCGGCTTCGCGATGAAGGCTGACGCCGAACGACGCCCCGGCAACCCGGCCCCGTCGACCGTCACGGCGGCATATCCGTCGGAGACGCCGACGGTGAACTGCCTGGACCAGGTCCGCGTCTGGATCAGCTCCGACGGTCTCCCGGCGAAGCACCGCGCCCGGCTCACTCGCCTACGTGCGATGAACGGCGGCGGCCGGATCCTGCTCGTCGTCGCCGGCTCCGTCCTCGTGCCGGAGGCGAGGAGGGACGTGTACGCGTTCGCAGGTCGACTCGGCATCGACGTGTGCGACGTGAGGACGATCCCGGCCGCCGACGCGGACGAACGCGTCATCCTGGACCACATCCACGCCGAGATCGACGCCCACTTCTCCAGGCCCGAGGAGGCCAAGGGCAACCTTTCGGTGGTGTCGGACTACGCGCGGCTGCTCCGCTTCGTGATCGAGCGGGGCATGTGCACGGACATGGACGTCGAGTTCGCGCAGTCTCTCGGCTCGGCGGCGGCGCGTACGCCGTGCCCGCTGGGTATCCTCGCGCGGTTCAAGGACAACGGTTGCCTCAGCAATGACGTGACGGCCGGGTTCGCCGGGGCGGAACCGTTCCGGAGAGCCCGGCACCGGGCCGCGGCCCTGGTGACCACCTATCGCGAGGCCGCTTGCCGATACCTCGCCGCCGTCCACGGGGTGGTCGTCGATCCCGGCGAGGTCAGCGGTCATCCACGCTTCTTCGAGCTGCGCAACCTCCGGCATGATCCGTCGCTGATGGGAACCGCGCGGTTCAGCCTCGCCGGGGGACCCGACAACCTCGCGATCGCGTTCCACGAGGCAGGGCTGGTCTGCGGATACGAGGCCGGAGTCGAGCGTGGCATCGAAGCAGGCGAGCTCACGTCCGGCCACGTGCCGCACACCCTGGTGGGCGGCACCCCCGCCACCGGCCTCACCTACGAGCCGTTCGAGTTCGGGGCGCCCCCGTCCGCGCGTACGGAGGCGGAACAACGAGCGCGGCTGTGGCCCGACTCGTTGCCGGAGGTCGTCTGCCACTGGGACCACAGCTGGATCACCGGCCTCCACGACTGGCAACCGCTGACCTACCGCGAGCGGCTGCTGCTGGCCACGCTGGACGGAGAAGCGTGGCGTCGTGACGAGGCCGCGTCGATCGCCGGCAACCGTCCGCTCCGCCGCTGCCTCGTGGCCCCGACGGCCGCCACCGCCCATGAGCCCCCGGCGTTCCGGAGTCGTTCGGTGCTCTCCGCTCTCGCGCACGACCAGCCGCCCGCCCGACGGCAGGCTCGCGGGACTCCGCGGGGCGAGCCCACGGTGAGGCACCCGGGAGAGTCCGAGAAGGACCCTTTCCGGGACAACGGGATCGTCGCGGTCGACGGCCTCGTGGACGAACCCACCCTCCTCGGACTGCGTGACGGTTTCGAAGCCGAGGTCAGCAGGAAGGGCGGGACGACCTCTCTTCAGCAGCTCTCGTTCAACCTGGCCGTCGACGCATGTGCGCGTCGCACCGTCGAGATGATCAGGAATCTCGCCCACCTCCCGGAACTGACGGAGATCCTGGAGCGGTACTTCGACGGCCCGTCACGGTTCGTCTCGGCGCGGGGATACCGACAGGGCCCGTGCAAGCCGCTCCGGTACCGTGCCTGGGACTACCACCAGGACATGAAGACCAGAGGGCCGTTCGAGGAGCTGAAGGTCATGGTCCTGCTGACCGACGTGACGCCCGACGGCCAGGCCATGCGGTATGTGTGCGGGAGCCAGAAGGTCCCATGGAGGTTTCAGACGCAACGCGAGACGAAGTTCACGCTCGACGAAGCCCTCAGGTTCGGCAACGGCGGTCTGTTCCTCGGCCACGGAACGTCCGGGACCTGCGTCGTGTTCGACACGAACGGCATCCACTCGGGCCACCGCAACCTCTCGGAGACCCGGGACGTGTTCACCCTCAACTTCGCGCGTGAGTCGACCGGTTCCTTCTTCATGTTCTCCGATCCGGTCCTGGTGGGGCCGGCGCCCGGCGGCGCCGCCGGGCGCCGTGCCCGCTCCCTCTCCTGGCGCACTTCGGTCGTGGAAGAGGATCGCCTGGCCGCGATGCGTGCGCAGTACAGGTCGACTCCGGACCTGGCCGCGACGAAGCCCCGATGGTCCGGCGACGCGCTGGACCTGGTCGACGTCATGGCGGCAGATCTCAACGCGGACCTCGACCTGCGTCTGTCCGCACGGTTCGAGGACGACCGCGAGCGCGACATCGCCCTGGTGAAGATCCGTGACGCGGCCCTGGACGACGAGCAGTACACCGAAGTCATGTCGCGGCTCGACGTGGCGGAGGAGATCGGCACGTGCCTGTGGACGAACAGCAGTCCGCTGGCCGCCGCCGGTGAGATCGCCGAACACGCACACGGTGCGCTCTCTTCCGGCGGACGGGGGGAGGCGGCGGCGAACTGCTCCGCCCTGCTCGGCGACCTGTGCGACGCTCTCGGGCGCTGCGACGGAGTGCAGCGCCTCCGCACCACGGCGGCCTACCTGTACTTCACGTGCGCATGGGCTCACCGGCTGCTCGTGGCCTCGGGGGGCGAAGGCCTGGACGAGGGCTGCCGGCAGCTCCTCGACCTGTTCGCGCACGTGGTGGCCGAGGACAACCCACCGGAAGCAGGGGAGGCGATCGGGCGAGATGCATGACGCGCAGACGGCTGAGCAGTTCACGCCACCCGGCGACGCGCCGTTCCATCTTTCGAGCATCGCGTCGATCCGTCGGGCCGTCGCGGCACTTGAAGGCAGTTGCCTCGACCCCGCAGGGCGGCTGACCGACCTCACACCTCAGGAGCACCTGGCCGCCAACGCCACGCTCTTCACCGCGGGCGGCTCACTCGCGCGCGAGTTCTGGGCGGACACGGCGCTCGGCTCCCGGATCCAAGGCACCCTGGCCCGTACCGCGACACCCACGGAAATGGTCGATCTGTGCTCGATGACCTGCAACACGGTCCTGGGCGTCAACGATCCGTGGGTGAAGCTCAGGCAGGCGTCCTTCCTGCTCTCCGAGCAGCCCCACTACCTCCCGGCACGGATCGGCAGCGACCTGTTCTACCGCGTCGCTCATCGCATCCTGAACCGGCTGAGCCGCTTCGGGGCGCCCGACGACTTCGTCATCAACCTGCGCCAGTGCAACGGCTCGGACGCGGTGGAGCTCGCACTCCACGCTGCGTGGCTCGCAGCCCGTGGCGCACCGCGCCGACGCAGACTCGCGGCATTCCGGGGCTCGTACCACGGGGAGAGCGTCCTGGCCAGCCTCGTGTGCGAGGACGATCCCGCGTACGGCGCCGGGCGCGCACTGGTCGATCACGCCGACAACGTGGTGCACTTCCCCTCGCCCAGGTGTGAGGACGGCGTCGGCCTGAGTGCCGAGGCGCTGGCCACGCTCGACGCCCTGGAGCGCGACGGTGAGGAGTACTTCGCCGTGCTCATCGAGCCGATCCAGTGGCGCAACTCGGTGCACGCGGTGCCGCTGGAGTTTCTCCGACGGTTGCGCGACGTGTGCACGCGGAAGTCGATCTGTCTGGTCTTCGACGAGGTGCAGAACGCCTTCGGCTACACGGGGACCGTCTTCTTCGCGGAGAGCAGTGGGGTCTGCCCGGACGTCGTGGCCACGGGCAAGGCGCTGACCTCGGGGCACGGTGCGCTGGCCATCGTCGTCGCCCGGCGGCGATTCGCCGAGGTGGAGGCCCCGTTCGGTAGCAAGACCAACTCGGGGGACATGCTGTCGTTCGTCGCTGTCGACGCCGTGCTGGACCGCCTCACAGGTATGTTCCCGGAGGAGTTCGCGACCTTGCCCGCCTGGCTCCCGCCCGGTCTGGTCGCGGACTTGGGCGGCGGTCTTCTCGAGTCCGCCTACCCACGTGTGGTCGGGCTGCTGGAGGACTTCCTGGTCGATCTGCGGCACCGGTTCCCCTCGCTCGTCGGCCCCACGAGTGGCCTCGGGCTGGTGCGCGGAGTCGCCATGCTGGGCCCGGACGGCCGGCCGTCCGGGCACGTGGCCGGCAGCGTCGCGGATCTCTGCCTGAAGCACGGCGTCTACGTCCGCCGGGCGGGCCACTGCCTGTACGTCAAGCCCAGTCTGTCGACGAGCGAGAAGGACTTCGAACAGGCTGGGACCCGGTTGGCGGCCACCTTCCACGAGGTTCTGCACCGTAGCGCTCGCGAGGAGGCGAAATGAGTGGTGCCGCCGAGGACACGACGTCCGCGCCGGCCGCCGTGCGGGACCTCGAGCCGCTGACGACGGCGTTCCGGGGAACCGTGCTCGACCCCGCACGCCCACAGTACCGGCGGCCGGACGGACGTCCGTACGACCCGGAACCCGCGATGTTCACGCGCGGGTCGGCGCCGCGGCCCCTCAGCGCCGTCGCCGGTCGCGGAGCCACCCTCGAACTGGCCGACGGCTCCGAGCTCGTCGACCTGTGCTCGATGACCGAGAACACCGTGCTGGGTCTCAACGACCCGTGGGTGAAGCTCCGTCAGGTCTCGCACGTCCTGTCGGAACGACCGCATTACGTGACCGTCCGCTTCGGCAACGATCTCTACTACCGGGTGGCGAACAGGCTCTCAAGGCACTTCAACGAGACCGGGGGAGGCAAGGACTACGTCCTGAACCTGCGCGAGTGCACGGGGTCGGGGGCGGTCGAGCTGGCGCTCCACGCCGCGTGGAGGGCGGCGCGTACGTCCCCCGGGCGCCGCAAGGTGGCCTCCTTCGTGGGCGCGTTCCACGGGTCGAACCTCGGCGGTGTCCTCGTGAGCGACCACCAGCCCGAACGCGGCTCCGGCCGAGTCCTCCTGGACCGGGCCGACAACACCGAGCAGTTCCCGGTCCCCGAAACGGGCCCGGACGGACGGCTCAGTGCGGGCACCCTGGACGCGCTCGCGACCCTCGAACGTGACGGTGAGCAGTACTTCGCCGTGATCCTCGAACCGATTCCGTGGCGCAACGCCGTCCACGTCGTTCCGGTCGAGTTCCTCCGAAGGCTTCGGGAGATCTGCACCGCGAAGTCGATCTGCCTGATCTTCGACGAGGTGCAGAACGGGTTCGGATTCACGGGGAGCATCTGGTACGGGGAGGTGTCGGGTGTCCACCCCGACATTTCGGTGCTGGGAAAGGGGCTGACCTCCGGACACGGAGCGCTCTCCCTCATCGTCGCCGACCGTGCGTTCGGCACCGTCGAGTCACCCTTCGGGTTCAAGTCGAACTCGGCGAACATGCTGTCGCTCGTGGCGGTCGACGCGGTGCTCGACCGGTTGCTCGGCGTGGCAGGGCCCGATGCGGAGGCGCTTCCGCACTGGCTCCCCACCGGAATGGAACAGGACCTCAGAGCGGGCCTGCTGTCCACCACCTACGCCCGTACGGTCCGATTGGTCGACGAGATGCTCACCGTGCTGCGCCACCGCTTCCCGGCCATGGTGGGTCGGGCGGCGGGGACGGGACTGATGCGCGGGCTGGTGATGCTCGACGGCGACGGGGCTCCGTCCCCGGCGGTTGCGGGCGAGGTGGCGAGAGTGTGCACGGGTTACGGAGCCCATGTCAGGCAGGCCGGCACAGCCCTCTTCGTCAAGCCCTGCCTGGTGATCACTCGGCGGGAGGTGGAGCGGGCACTGGACGCACTGAGCAGGACGTTCGAGGCGGTGGCCGGCTCACGAGCCGGGTGAGGCCGGCGCACGCCCGTCGTTCCGGCTCTTGCCGGCCCGGCCGCGACGACTCGTGTCTACGGGCGTCCGGCGTCCAGCCGGACGGTTATGTGGCGGTGCAGTTCTTGCGCCACCTCCAGGGGACTCTTTTGGCAGTCGAGCACGAGCTTGTCCGGGCCCAGGGCCGGATCCCGACCGAAGTATTCGACGTGGGCGGACACATCTCGCTCGGCCTCGGCGATCGAGACCGGCCGGTCCGCCCTGCTGGAGTCGCAGGTGCGTCGGGCCAGGAGCACGTCTGCGGGCGCGACGAGAAGGACGTGCAGGTCGAACCGTGCGAGGACCTCTGGACGCTGTATGCGCGGATCAACTTCTCGGAGGTCGAGGTAGTGGAGATCGACGATGACGACGGTGTCGCGGTTCGCGAGCAGCCGTGACTCCAGCCGGTCGCTTGCCCGCGCACGGATCCGGGCCCGGTCCGCGGCGGGCAGCGACCGGAAGTCGGGAGGAAACCGGTCGCCGACGGAGAGGGTCTCGTAGTCGGGCCGTCGGTCCGCCAGCAGGCGCAGGGCCGTCGACTTTCCGATGCCCTGAGGGCCGCCGATCGCAACGCTCAGCCCGGACAACTGCTCGGCCTGCCCGGGCTCACGCGGATCTCGCCTCTTCACCGCGGCCCTGCGCCACCTGGGCCAGGGTGCGGGCAAGGCCGTCGAGCGCGAGGTCCGCCTCGGCCTGGCTGAGGACGAGGCTGGGTTTCACGAACAGGGCGGTGCCCGCCTGCCGCACGTAGACACCGTTGGTGAGGCAATTCCTGGCCACCATGGACGCGACCGCCTCGGACGGCCTGCCGTGTTCGTCCAGCATCACCAGCCCGCGCACCAGCCCCGTTCCGGTCGACGCACCGACAACACCGGGGAAACGGCGGCGCAGTTCGAGGAACAGCGATTCGACCAGAGCCACGGTGCGGTCGTAGGCGGTGTCCAGCAGGCCCACGCGAAGCTCCGTGGCCAGTTCGTCCGGCAACCACTCGGGCAGGGCGCCCACATCCTCGGGCTCCACTCCCAGGAGCCGGTCGAGCACCGCGTCGATCGCGACGAGGGACATCATGTCCGCGGCATTGGACTTCCCCGCGAACGGCCCGTCGACCGCACTGAAATTCCTCCTGGCCACCATGATCGCGAGGGATCCGTGGCCGGAGGTCAGTCCCTTGCTCATCGTGGCGATGTCCGGGCACACCCCGCTGTTCTCCGCGAAGCTGATGGTCCCTGTGTATCCGAAGCCGTTGTGGATCTCGTCGAAGATGAGGCAGATCGATTTGCGCGTACAGACGTCGCGCAGCCGCCGGAGGAATTCGAGCGGAACGGCGTGCACGGAATTGCGCCACTGGATCGGTTCGATGATCACGGCGAAGTACTCCTCGCCGTCACGCTCCAGGGCATCGAGCGTGGCCAGCGACTCGGCACTCGGAGAGCCGCCCTCCTCGCCTCCGGGGGAGGGGAAGAAGGTCACGTTGTCCGCGCTTTCGACAAGCAGCCGTCCGGAGCCGTGCTGAGGTTGGTGCTCGCTGATGAGGCTCGCCGTCAGGTTCTCGCCATGGTATGAACCCAGGAACGTCCCCAGCCTGCGTCGACCGGGCGACTCGCGTGCCGCGTTCCACGCCGCGTGCAGAGCCAGCTCGACCGCGTCCGACCCGTTGCACTGCCGCATGTTGACGACGTAGTCACCGGGTTCGCCCAGTTTGTCGAAGCACTTCAGAATCCGGCGGGCGACTCTGTAGTACATGTCGCATCCCAGACGGATCGTGACGTGGTGCGGGCTTCGGGACAACACGTAGGTCAACTGCTTGAGTTTCACCCACGGATCGTTGATCCCCAGCACGGTGAGAATGGTGCAGAGATCGATCAGCTTCTGCCCGTCCCCGGTGTCCACGAGGGTCGTGTCGAGCGTGGCCCCGAGTCCACCGGTGACCCACACGTCTCGTGGCCAGGAGCCGCCCTCGGTGAAGAGATCGGCGTTTCTCGCGATCAGTTCCCGGGGATTTCCCTCAGCATTCGGCAGATGGGGGTCAAGACAAGAGCCGCTGAATGCCTCGGCGAACCTGCGGATCGGGTTCAACGTCTCGAGATGGAACAACGAGCTCTCGTTGTCGGGCATGTGACGGTTCTAGCACATGCCCGCAGAACCGGCGAGAGGACTGGAAGCGCCACTCAGGTGTGCGCGGTACGGTACGGCCCGGCCCGGCACGTGGCGAGGTGTTCCGCCGTGTCCGGAGGTCTACCGGCCCTGGGTCGGTGGACGCAGGACCGCGGCGCTCGCCCGCAGGAGTGCGGACACGGGCTGCCCGATCCACCGGGAGAGGTCGCTCGGCAGCGCGGGGCCCACTTCGATGACCACCTTGACGTACCGGGTGTCCAGCGGCGTGACCTTGGTGGGGGTGGGTGTCGTGGTGTCCGGACGGCGCTGGAGCGCGGCCCGGTAGGTGTCCTTGCGCTGGTTCACACCGTGTCCTGACGTTTGATGAGTTCCTCCGCGAGGTCCATGTAGGCCGTGCCCCTCACCTCGACGGGACTTCCGAACGACTGGGCGTACAGGTCGAGCCGCGGGATGTGCGTGGACAGCACGTCGAAGCCCCGCTCGGTGAGCGCCTCACGGGCATCGGCGTCGGGGCCGGTACGCGTGGCGTCGGGACGGTTCGTGCGGTTCAGCAGGACGGCGGCGCGGGCGGGCTGGGCGCGCAGGGACTGCATGTCGCCCATCTCGCGGTCGATGGGCGCCATGCGGTCCAACTCGATCGGGGCCGGTGTCACCGGCACGATCCACTCGCTCGCGTACCGCATGATGCTCCGGGCGATGTGGGCGTGGTCCTCCAGTTGCGGGGCGTCGAAGACCACGGACTGCCGGTTGTCGAGGAAGTCGTTCACCCGCAGGTGCACGTCGCCGACCGGCAGGGCGAAGACGGGGAACGGGAATCCGCCCGCCAGTTCGCTCCAGCGCAGCGCGGAGGACGCGGGATCACTGTCCACGAGCAACGGAGAGAAGCCCGATGCGTGCAGTGCGTGGGCCAACCAGACGGCGCTGGTCGTCTTTCCCACTCCGGGTTTGAGGTTCACGAAGGCATAGCTCAGCGGCACAGGAGCCGACGCTAACGGTCGCGAGCCGATGCCTGCCGTCGGCGCGGAGCCGTCGTGTGTGGTTCACCCGGGGGCACCAGTGAATCAGTCCCTTGGGCTAGTCGGCCCGGCGTACCCGACCGCCCCGGCCGGCCATCGTGACCACGACGACCGGGGCCGTCGCCGGCCGTGGGTCTGTCCGTGTTGCGCGCGCCCGTCCACTCCACGTCCTCCGGCCTCCTCGCCGTCGGGGTCTGTGGCCGCCGGGGCTTCTCCACAAGACTTATCTGTCCGGATGTGGCCGGGGGCACGGCGCTGTCGGCGGATGGCGCCCCACGCACGGGTCGGCGAAATCCTTCCCTCCGCACGCCTCACGCACCGCAGAATGGCAACCACCGGTGATCTGCGGACAAGAGGACGTGGCAGCCATGAGTGAGGACCACGCGTACCGCTGGGAGCCGCGTTGCCCCGAAGAGGCGCAACTGAGGGACCTGCGGGCATCGGAGTTCTGGCGGCTGCCCGAACTCGAGGAGGAGGCGCGGCGGATCTGGGAGGAGCTCCTGCACCAGGAGGACCTGGACGCCGCCGGCTTCCTGATGCGGTACCTGGACGTGCTCGCCGAGTACGCGGGAGCCATGGCCGTACAGGAACGGTACCTGAGTGCTCGGCGGGACGGGCTGCGCGACGCCGTGGCGCGTCCCGTGCCGGGCGCGGCGCTGGAGCTCGATCATCGCAGCCCCCCACCGTCCACGACGGCGCCTGACGGTCCGGAGCCGACCTCGCAGCGCTTCCTCAACGTCGCCGTCGTATGGCCGCTCTCCCGGTCGACGGTGCCCGACGACCGGGTGCTCGCCCCGGGGCAGGTCTACGAACTCCGGGTGGACGTCGGCGCGCTGGCGGCCGACAGCCTGCTCGCTCCGCAGGCCACGCCCTTCCCCGACGGCCTGCTCGACCACAGCGACGACGGCGGGCGCGGCGACTGGCTCGAAGTCACCGTGCTCAGCGACGACTTCACGGTCGGCTCCCGGCGGCACGCGGTCTTCCTGCCCCGCGTCGGGAACAGCTGGGTCTGCCCCTGCGACCCGGCGGACCGGCACACCTGTGAGTGGGTGCACCGGGGCCGGCACCTGTACATCCCCTTCACCACGCCGGACGAACAGGGGCCGGCCCGGCTGCGGATGTTCGTGTCCCACCGCGGCAACCAGGTGCAGACGGCCACCCTCACCGCGCGCGTCGGCGCCCGGGAGGGCTCGGGCGGATTCACCACGGCGGCGGTCGACTACACGCTGACGGCCGGTTTCGCCGAACTCGGCGACCTGCCCGAGCGGACGGCGGCGATCTGTGTCGGCCGGGGACCGCACGAGATGATGAGCGTCGACGTCCACGGTCAGGGCGCGGTCACCACCTTCTGGCTGAGCGAGCACCAGGTGCTCGGCGCGCTGCGGCGCGCCCGCGACGCTCTGCTCGGCCTCCACGTCGTCCGGACCGGAAAGGCCGTACTGAACCGGCTCGACGGGAACAACGGCAAGCCCACCGGCGAACTCCTCGATGATCTGGCGACGCTCGCCCTGCTGGGCTGGGACCTCTTCCTCCTGCTCGCCCGCAGCCGGCCGGAACGCGAGGCGCTCAGACGCGTGCTGAGCAGGCCGGCCGAGATCCAGGTCTGCCGGCAGGAACTGCAGAACCTCGTCTACCCCTGGGGGCTGCTGTACGACATCCCCCTGGACAGCCAGGAACGACCGAGGCCCTGCCGCGCCGGCTGGGCAGAGGTCCAGCGCGACCCCATGGCCCGCTCCTGCCCCGCGGAGGACGGCCACACCCTCAACTCACTGTGCCCCTTCGGCTTCTGGGGGTTCCGCCACTTCATCGAGCAGCCTCCGTCGGTCAGGCCCGGGAAGCGCCTGCGGCTGTGGGCGGGCCGCAGGGGAGAGGCCCCCGCACTCACCGTGGGCCGCAGCCATTCCCTCGACCGTCCCCTGATGGACCGCCATCTGACGGCCCTGCGGGGCCACTTCGGGCACGGCGGGGTGCTCGAGTGCGACCGGCGCGACACTCTGCGCAAGGCCCTGACCGACACCGCCGGGGCCTGTGTGTACTTCTACGGCCATGGGCGCCGCCCGGATCCCGCGACGGAGGCCCCCGGCACCACCGTGCTGGAGATCGGCCACGGCGACCGCATCGCACCACGCGACCTCGCCGCCTGGGCCGACGACTGCGCCTGGGAGCGGCTGGAGAGTGCGGCCCCCCTCGTCTTCCTCAACGGGTGCCACACAGTGGACAGCGACCCCGCGTCCTGGCTGACGCTCGTCGAAGCCTTCAGCGGGTTCAGCGCCAGCGGGGTCGTCGGCACGGAGATCAGCGTCGACCAGGAACTGGCGAACGAGATCGGCGAGCGGTTCTGGGCACTCCTCCTGGCCGGGGAGGCGGTCGGCCCGGCCCTGCACCGGGTCAGGATGGCACTGCTGCGCAAGGGGAACGCCCTCGGTCTGGCGTACACGGCCTACTGCTCCGCGGCGTTGAGACTGCGCGCGGCGCCCTGAGCCGGGGGCGGGAGGCCGACGCTCACACGTCGCCCATCCAGTTCGCCGTCCGGTGCGTGGGGTTGCCGTCCGCCGCGGCCTCGGCGGGCGTCGCCGCGGCCTCTGCCTGGGCCGCGCTCTTCTTCCGCTCCGAGCGCTCCAACACGTAGGCCACGAGGAGATAGGCGAAGAACCCGGCCGCCAGTCCGATGCCGTAGGCGGCGAAGAGGTCCGGTTCGGCGAACCGGGCATTGACGACCGCGCCCCCGCCCAAGGCCGCGATCACCGTCACGAGATCGGCGAGCCGGGGCTTGTCGGCGGTCCGCCGCAACGTCCGGTAGGCGATCCATCCGATGACCAGACCGAACGCCCCTGAGCCCCAGAGACTGAGCGTCGTGACCGGCTGCATTCCCGCTCCCTCCCACCCCACCGCCGCCGCCTGAGACGGCACGCGACTCAAGGTACCGCCGATCGCGGGCCGGTCCGGGCCGCGCGGCGGATCCGTGCCGGCTTGCCCGCCGGAGTCGTGCCTGTGTGTCGGGGAGGCGCCGTACGTGCCCCGGGACTTCCGCCGCACACCGAACGAGGTGCGTTCGCCCTGCACGCTGCCGGTCCTCGCACCCGCCCGCCCGTCTGGAGAGCGCCCCGGCCCCCGCCCCGGTGGCGTGAGCCGGGGCCGGGCTCAGGACCGGAGCGCCGCCAGGACCCGGTCCCGGACGTCCGCGGTCAGGACCTCGTGCATCCCGCCGAGGTAGAAGTGCCCGCCGGGAAAGGAGCGGACCTCCGCCGTCGCCCGGGTGCACCGCTGCCACTCGTGCACGGCCGCCGCGGTGACCGCCGGGTCCTCCCGCCCGTAGTAGGCGACGATCGGGCAGTCCAGCGCTTCGTCACCGGCCAGCGGACGGTAGGTGTCGATGAGCCGGTAGTCCGCGCGGACGGCGGGCATGACGAGGGCGCGCAGCTCCTCGTCGGCCAGCACCTCCGGGTCGGTACCGCCCTGTTCGAGGAGGTGCGCCACCAGATCGGGCTCCTCCAGCAGGTGCCGGGTCCGCGCCGGAACGCGGTGCGGAGCCACCATGCCCGAGACGAACAGGCACACCGGCCGGACCCCGTACCGCGCATGGAGCAGGCGAGCGGCCTCGTAACCCACCACCGCGCCCATGCTGTGCCCGAACACCGCCAGCGGCCGGCCGGCCAGGGGCGCGAGGGCCGCACTCACCTCTTCGGCCAGCTCGGCCATGTCGGTCGCGGGAGGTTCGCCCAGCCGGTCCTGACGCCCCGGGTAGCACACCGACACCACGTCGAGCGTGGGAGACAGCAACCCGGGCCAGTCCCGGTAGAAGGCCGGCGCGCCGCCCGCGTGCGGAAGGCAGACCAACGTGGCCTCGGCCGCCGGCGGTTCCGGGCCGAGACGGCGCAGCCAGGCGCCCCGCCCCGCCGGCCTGGACGTAGGCCCGCTCACGAGGGACTCCCGCCGGTGCACGAGGGCCGCGCCCGGCGGTCGCCCGGCGGACTCGCCGCTTCCGGTCGGGTCCGCCGGCGGGCGAAGTGCACGAGCGGCGCCCCGCCGTCGTCCGTCCGCGCGTGGAGGACCCGGCCGACCGCCGGCGGGTGGTCGGCGAGGGGCACGTACCGGGTGACCTCGCACACGGCCCCGGCGACCGCCCCGGCGAGCGGCGGCGCACCGCATCGTCCGTCGTGGGCCACGCCGGCGAACCGCCGCGCCGCGGGCAGCCGCGCGAACCGGTCGGCCGGTGACCGCGGTTCCCGGGGCAGCACGCTGACGCCGAACCGGCCCGCGGTGCGGACACGGGCCGGCGTCCCGCCGTTTCCGGCCGGCGAGACGAGCAGGGCCGGCGGCCGGTCGGTCAGGGACGGCACGGCCGTGGCTGTACAGCCCACCGGGTCGCCGTCGGCGCAGGCGACGACCGTGACGCTGCCGGCGTAGCGGGTCGTCGTCTCGCGGAACACATCGGGAGGCACCGGATCGGCGGTCCCGGCCGCGGCGGCCGGGGGACCGTGGGTGATGGCTGTCATGAGTGGGTCTTCCTCCATACGGGTGGCGGCCTCATCGAGGGTGCCGGACGGACACCCCGGAAGATACGGGAGGCGGAAGCGGGACGGGCGCCGGCGGGGAGCGGCCGGGCGCAACGGAAGTGTCGGGGTGTCAGTGGGCGCGGTGGTCCGCTGTGCGGGCGGGCCGTTCCCCGGCGCCCCCACTCGGCGGTGGTCGCGCCGGCCGTCTCGCCCCCGTCGATGACCGGTTCCCGACCCGTGAGCCTGTCAAGTGGGAGACGGGTGGGAGGAGTTCGGACGGCGGGATCAGTGTGGGAGCCGGGCGCCGGCGGGGGAGGCGCGCGGGGTGGTCCCGCGCGGGTCGCTGCCGACGATCGCGCGCTTGAGTCGGCGGGTGGCCCCGTCGTGGGCGGCCCGCCGTTGCCGGGACGGCTGTGGGGCGGGCCTTCCGGGGCGCCTCGCACCTCGCGCACGTGTCAGGACGGGTGCGTGCCCACTCTCCACGTGGGGTCAGCCGGCGTGCACGTTCTCGCGCTCAAGCGCCCGGATGACACCGTAGTCCGCCTCGACGGCCGCGGGCTCCTCGCTGCTGAGGACGACCTCGGCGCACCCGGCCGCATCGGCGGTCCGGGCGTGGGCCGCCGGCTCCGGGCCGACCGCGACCACCGTCGGCAGCCGGCGCAGGACGTGCCCGAGACGCGGGTCCGCGGCGTCGCCGCTCCGGCGCAGGTGCACCCGGACGATCCGGTGACGGGCCGCGTCGGCGGCGAGCGGAACGGGCAGGGGCGGAAGCGAGGTGTCCAGCACGTCCGCCACGCGGTCGTAGCCGGTCGCCACGCGCAGCGCCTCGTCGGCCGCCGAGATCCCGGGCACCGCCAGCGCCGAGACGAGGAGCGGACCCCGGCGCTCGTCGTGGGCGACGCGAGCGGTCACGGGACCGCGGATCACCCCGAGAGAGTCGAGCACCCGCGACATGTACGCCGACAGGGCGCGCACCACCGGATTGTGACGGTTCATCAGATCCGTGCGGTCGAGCGACCGGTCGCCGGAGCGCGTCTCGGCCCACACGTCGGTGACGACGTGCTCCGGCTGCCCGTCCGGCCCCGGACGGCTGACACTGTTGACGACGAACTGCCGGGCGGGCAGCTGCTCGGTGAGGACCAGGTGGGCGTCGCCGGAGTGCCGGGCGGCCGCTTCCCTCATGACCGGCCAGGTGGTGTTGATCTGTCTCTCGCCGGCGCAGGCCACCGGCTCGACCGGTATGCCGGCCGCGGCGGGTGCCAGCAGATAGCCGGGGAGGGGGCAGGCCTCGGCCCAGGCCAGGACCTCGGCGAGATCCGTGCTGCGAACACCACGCGGTGCCGGTACGCCGACACGCGCCAGGGTGGCCGCCTGTGCCCCACGGTCGCTGCGCAACCGGGAGGTCTCGGGATCACCTTGGGGCAGGCCCAGATGCCAGGCGATCCGGTCCGCCAGCCCGACGCCCGCCGCGCTCCCGGCGACGACGGCCGACACGCCCAGCCCACGCAGCGCTTTCACCGTCTGCCGCAGCGATCCGCGATGCTCCACCGACTCCGCGGGGCCGCCGGCCCCGCGCCTCGGAGCGAACACCGAGGGATGGCGCCCGGCCTCCGGCTCGACGGTCACGGTGCGCCGGCCGTGCCGTGCGAAGGCTTCCGCCTGGGCGCGGCTGCCGGAGGGGGCGACGATCGCCACGGCACCGGCGTCGGCAGCCGGCCGGTGCGCGACGACGGGTGCGGCGGAGGTGAAGGCCATGAGAACGGGCTCCGGGGCGGGAAGAAGGGGCAGGGCGATGGATGGCCGTGGGTCCGGGCGTCGACCGGCTACGACCAGATGCGCGCTCTTCCCCGCCAGTCGGCCTGGGGGTCGGCCGGCCTGCCGGGTGGTGCCGTGAGTGGCGGCTTCGCGGGCGCAGCGGGAAGGCAGGGATCGGGCCACGGCGTGTGCCGCGTACCGGGCGCCGGTGCCGGGGGTGCCGTGAGCTCGTCCGGGCAGAGGCCGCCGGGGTGACCGGGCCGGCGCACGGCCGTGGCGGTCGACGCGGCGGAGGTGCCCCGGTCGACGAGTGCCGGCATGGCCGCCGGGGCGCCGACGCCTCCACCGAGGAGCACCGGCACGGCCGTCGTGGCGGGTGACGGGGTCTGGTTGCGTACGCACCGACGGCGGGAAGGAGGGGAAAGCGCCACGACGGCCTCCGGCATGAGGTGCTGGGAACTCCGGCGCGGGGCGTGCCGGCCCGGGCCCGCGAGAGCGGACGACGAGCGGCCCGTCCCGCGCCCGGCGTGCCGCTGCACGCTCTGGGAGCACCCGAGGGCTGGTTGTTCGGACTGTGGTGGTGCGGCGCCGGCCGCCGGCGCGAGGTGCGCGGAGACCGTCACACGGCGAGGGCTCCCGCCGTCCGGGGCGTCGCAGGGTCCGGCAGGCCCGTGCGGGCCCGGCTCGGCACCGACTTCGGCACGTGGTCGTTCATCCGCTGTCCTCCGCCCGTCCCCGTACGCCTCCCGGAGCACCCGAGTGCCCCCTCCCGGGGCCGGCCCCCGGTTCCCCGCGGGTGCCGCGGGGAAAGTGTCCGGCCGGGTGAGGCGGCATCACTATGTCTCTCTGAAAAGACAATTGCAACCCATGGATTCCCCTTCTCATCTCGCGAGAAGTTCTGGGTTGAACCTTCTCGCCGAGTGAGAAAAGGGCGGCCGTTTCTCACCTCGTGAGAAAGGTGTAGGAGGCAAGATGCCCAGGTCGGAGCCGTTGCGGGGATGCCCTAGCCTGTCGTCGTACACACACCCGTATCGATAGGAGCACCGTGCGCGCCATTGTCATGAGGGAATTCGGCGGCCCCGAGGTTCTGGAACTCGAGGACATTCCCGACCCCGAGCCCGGGCCCGGCCAGACTCTGCTGGACGTGCGGCTGGCGGGCGTCAACTACGCGGATGTCCATGTTCGCGGAAACACCTACCTCGCACCCGTCGAGCTGCCGTACGTCCCCGGCAACGAGGTCGTCGGCACCACCCCGGACGGCAGGCGTGTCGTCGCGCTGACCCAGGGTGGCGGCTACGCCCAGAAGGCGGCCGTCCACCGCAGACTGCAGTGGGAGGTCCCCGACGAGATCACCGACGAACAGGCGGTCCCGCTGGCCCTGCAGGGGAACAGCGCGTACCACCTGCTCTTCACGGTCGCCCACGTCACCAAGGGCCAGAGTGTCGTGATTCCCGCGGCGGCCGGCGGCGTCGGCTCGCTGGCCGTCCAACTGGCGCACCGGGCGGGCGCCCGGGTCATCGCGCTCGCCGGTACGGCCGAGAAGCGCCGGCTCGCCCTGGACCTCGGGGCGGCGGCGGCCGTCGACTCCTCCGACGAGGACGGTCTGACGGAGCGGATCCTCGACGCGGCGGGCGGACCCGTGGACGCCGCCCTGGAGATGACCGGCGGCAGGACACTGCTGCAGACCCTCGACGCGGTGGGCCCGCGCGGCCGCCTCGTCGTGTACGGGTTCGCCGGCGGGCACCTGGCCGACATCCCCGTGCACACCCTGCTCCAGAGGTCCGTCACCGTCTCCGGTTTCTGGCTCCCGCACCTGTACACCGACCGGACGCTCCCGCTGGCCGCCTCCATGAGGCAGCTCTTCGACGCCGTCGGCAACGGCTCGCTGAAGATCGTGACGGGCGGGACCTATCCGCTCGCCGACGCCGCAAAGGTGCACCATGTGCTCAACAGCCGTACGGGCATGGGCAAGTTCAGCCTCGATACCGCCACGTAATAATCTGACGCCTGACCGTACGCGGTGAGGCCAGCGCCGTGTACCCCCGTGCTCCAGGAGGAGACGCGGACACAGTGGAGGGGATACGGCTGATGAGTGGACAGCGTGGAACCGGGACCAGCTACGCAGACCGCTTCATGCGGGTGCAGCAGGCGTTCATCACGCTGGGCCCCGGTGCCCATCGGCTGTCCGAGATCGCCAAGACCGCAGACCTCGACGACTCCACCACCGGCCGCATGCTCACCGCCGGCACCTACAACAGCACCTTCGTCCGCGTCGACCGGGGCCTGTACCAACTCGGCAGTACCGTCGCCGACCTGGGCCTGCACGCCCTGTCCGAGGACAACCTCTCCGGCGGGGAGGCCGCCCACGTCCTGCAGGACCTGCGCACGGCGACCGACAGCGGCCTGGTCTTCCTGTACATGAGGGCCCCGTTCGGTACAGCGGGCAGGCAGTGCCTGGACATGGCGGTGGGGGATTCCGATCTCGTCGAGCTCGGGATGACGCCGCGCGACGTCCTCTCGGTCACCCGGTCGCTGCGCACCGGCGCCTCGGGCCGGACGATCCTCGCCTACCTTCCGGAACAGATCCAGCGGCGGGTGGCCGCCGATCCGGTCCCGGAGGAAGCCGGTCCCGGCGTGATGCGCGACGGCGACGAACTGCTCGCCTCCCTCGCCGACATCCGTGACCAGGGCTACGCCCTGGGCTACGAGGAGTGCATGGCGAAGTGGAACTCCATCGCCGCGCCCGTCATCTGGGACGGCGCGATATGGGGCGCGGTGCTGCTCCTCAAGCCCATGGACATCATGCCGGAGGCTCCCCGGCACTACGTCCACGCCACCATCACGGCGGCCGCCCGGCTGAGCCGGCTCGGCGGGGCCTGGCCCGCCGACTGACCGCGCACGGGGTGAGACGCACGGCGCGCTGATGGACGGCGGTTCTCGGCGGGCGGGAGTCCCCTGAGCGGGTGGCTTTGCACCGGCAGGCGGCGCCCCTCCGACAAGTGGCGCCTCCCGGTGGGGCGGTGACTGTGGGTCAGATCCGGTCGGCCCGGCCCGAGCGGCGTGTCAGGTGGCCGGCCGCTGCCGGTGACCAGCCCTTGTCGGGGGCCCTGTCGGGTGGGGAACTCCCGTCGGGTGGCGAGCCGCGGCGGCCGCAGCTCCCGGACAGCCGTACGTGCCGCGGCTCCGGCCGGCCCGCGACCGGCGTCCCGGCAGGCAGAAGGGTGGGCGCCCCCCTCCGCAGGAGCGCCCACCCGTGTTTCGCTTCGCGGGTATCAGTGCCCGGCGGACTCCTCGGGACGCGCGTGGCGTGGCAGGAGGAACGCGAGCAGGAAGGTCAGCGCGAGCATGCCGTCGACGGCCCACAGCACGGTCTTCATCACGGAGCCGAAACCGCTCCGGAAGGCCGACGACGCGGTGGCCCGCAGTGCGGCGGGAACCCGGGCCGCGTCCTCGGGCGAGGTCACGGCCGACCGTGTGTCCTTCTCCAGGCGTGTGCAGGAGGGCGGGGTCGCGGCGGGGTCCTTGGCGACGGCGCGGTCCGAGGTGCACGTGCGCAGGTCCGCCACGATCCGGTCCCGGGCGGCCGGCGCGACGTGCGCGGCGGCCAGCTTCCCCCGCAGGCCGCCCGCCTGGTGGTCGACGGCCGTGGCGATGCCGCCGCCCAGCAGACCGAAGAACACCGTGCCGAGGACGGCCACGCCGAAGGCACCGCCGAGCTGCTGTATCGCCGTCATCGTGCCGGAGGCCGAACCCGTCTCGTGCTGCTCGACGCTGGCGAGGACGATGTCGAAGAACGGCGCCATGAGCAGGCCCATCCCGACGCCGGTGACGAGCAGTGACGGCAGCAGCTGCCAGGGGCCGACGCCGCCCCCCACCGTGTCCAGGGTCAGCCACACACCGAACACCCCGACCGCCATGACCACGGCGCCCGTCTGCAGTACCGCCCGGCCGAACCTGGCGACTCCCTGAGCGATCCCGAACCCGACGATCATGCCGCCCGACCAGGGCACCATGACCAGTCCCGCCTTCAACGGCGAATAACCGAGGCCGATCTGGGTGTAGAGGTTGAAGACCAGCATGAAGCCCTGCATGGCCGAGAAGAAGACGAGTCCGAGGGTCATGCCGCCGCTGAATCCACGCTTGCGGAAGAGGCTGGGGACGACCAGCGGGTCCAGGCCCGCCTTGCTGCGGCGCGACTCGTAGGTGCCGAAGGCGACGAAGACCACCACCGAGGCGGCCATCATCACGAACGTCCACGCGGGCCAGTCGTACTCACGGCCCTGGACCAGCGGGAAGATGATGAGCAGCGCGGCCAGCGACACCATGAGCATGCCGGGGATGTCGAGGCGCGGCCTGGTGCCCGACCGGCCCCTCGGCAGGTAGCGCAGGGCGCCGAGGATGGCGGCCGCGCCCAGGGGCAGGTTGATCAGGAAGATCATCCGCCAGCCGGTGCCGAAGTAGTCGGCGTCCACGAGCCAGCCCGCGAGGATCGGACCGCACACCGCGGACAGTCCCATGACCGGACCGAACAGTCCGAAGGCCTTCTGCGACTCCTTCGGCGGGAACATCTCCTTGATCATGCCGAGGCCCTGAGGCAGCATCACCGCGCCGAACAGCCCCTGTACGACACGTGCGCCGATCAGCATCCCGGGCGACACGGATATCGCGCACAGCAGCGAACCCATGGTGAAGCCGGCGGCCCCTGTCAGGAACATCCGGCGGCGCCCGTGGATGTCCCCGAGCCGCCCGCCGGTCACCAGCCCGACGGCCATGGCGAGGGTGTAGGCGGCCGCGAGCCACTGCAGCGTGGAGGCGCCGCCGCCGAGGTCGGCCCGCATGGCCGGGCCGGCGATGTTCGTGACGACCGCGTCGAGGAGGTCCATCACCTCGGCCGCGAGGATCACGAAGAGCGCAGCCCAGCGCCACCGGTAGGGCGCTGGCGAGTCGGTGGGCGTCTCGGTGGACGCGACACCTGTGGTGGACATCGGAACTCCTCGCGAAGTGGCGCGCCGCGGTGCGACCCGGCGCGGTGGGACGGATGGATACGACGGCCCGGCCGGCCGGCCGGCCCGGGCATGGGCGGAACCGCGTGCCGGACGGCCGGACAGGAGAACAGTGTTCACCTTAACAGAACAGTGCTCACCGAGAGAACGACGTTCATCAAGATATAGCGCAAGGCGAACGCTTGGACAAGATATATCGCGAGTCGCGGCTGAACGCCGCTCGCTCGAGAAGAACGCTGTTCTTCCGCTGCCTAGACTGTCGGCATGACCGACGCGGCCGCCGACACCCCCACGCCCTCTCCGCCGTCCACCCCCGCCTCTCCTCCGCCGTCCCCCTGGGAGCGGGAGCGTCCTGCTCGCGGCCGCCTCGCGCCCACGCGCGAGCCGCTCTCACGGGAGCGTGTCGTGGAGGCCGCCTTCACCGTTCTGGATCAGCAGGGTCTCGACGGGCTGTCGATGCGCCGGGTCGCGGCCGAGCTGGGAGTCGCGGTCTCCGCCCTCTACGCCCACGTCCGTTCCAAGGACGACCTGCTGGAGCTGATGTACACCCGGCTGTTCGCCGGCTTCGAGAAGCCCGAACCCGATCCCGAGCGGTGGCGCGAGCAGGTGGGGGACTACGCCCGCTCCTGGCGGCAATGCCTGCGGGCCCACCGTGACATGGCACGGATCTCCATGGCCCACGTCCCCTTCACCGCGGAACTGCTGCCGCACGTCGAGGCGTTGCTCGCCGTCTTCCGAACCGCCGGGCTGCCCGACCGCATCGCGGCGGAGGCCGGCGACCTCATCTCCACGTACATCGACGGCTTCGTCCTGGAGGAGGGTATGTGGCTCGACCGGGCGGCTCGCCACGACAGCGACAGCTCCTCCCTCGCCCGCCCCGACTGGCGCGAGATGGCCGGTGAGATGCAGGACTACTTCGCGTCCCTGCCCGCGGCGGAATTCCCCCATCTGCGCGCCCTGGCCGGTGTGATGGTGTCGGACTCCTCCGACGAGAGGTTCGACATCGGTCTGGAGATCATCCTGCGCGGCCTGGCGAGCTACCTGCCGGACCCGGCACCCGGCACGCGTCCCGAGACCGGTCCGACTCCGGGCACCCCCTGATCCCCGGGACGTCCACCGCCTGGGAGCGCCCCCCACCCTCGGCCTTCGTGCCGGTCGGGTGTGTCCTCGGCCGGAGCGCCGATCAGCCGGAGGGCCGACGAGGGCGTTCCGGACCGTTGACGCGCAGCGGAGACGGGCTCTGCCTGCCGTCGCGCCGTACGACACGGAGGAGTCCTAGGTCCGACGACTGATCACAAAGTTTCGTACTTGCTGTTAGCGTGCAGCTGCATGCAACTCGCAATAACGTCGGAGGACGTTGGACATGGCGCTTTACACGCTCCCGGAGCTTCCCTACGACTACGCGGCGCTCGCCCCCGTGATCAGCCCCGAGATCATCGAGCTGCACCACGACAAGCACCACGCGGCGTACGTGAAGGGCGCGAACGACACCCTGGAGCAGCTCGCCGGGGCACGCGACAAGGGATCGTGGGGCTCGGTCAACGGCCTGGAGAAGAACCTGGCCTTCCACCTCTCCGGGCACATCCTGCACTCGATCTACTGGCAGAACATGACCGGCCCGAAGGACGGTGGCGGCGAGCCGCTGGCCGCCGACGGCGTGGGCGACCTGGCCGACGCGATCACCGAGTCCTTCGGCACCTTCGCCGGTTTCAAGGCCCAGCTGTCCAAGGCCGCGGCCACCACCCAGGGTTCGGGCTGGGGCGTCCTCGCCTACGAGCCGCTCAGCGGCCGCCTGATCGTGGAGCAGGTCTACGACCACCAGGGCAACGTGGGCCAGGGCTCCACCCCGATCCTGGTCTTCGACGCCTGGGAGCACGCCTTCTACCTGCAGTACAAGAACCAGAAGGTGGACTTCGTCGAGGCCATGTGGGGGGTCGTCAACTGGCAGGACGTGGCCAGGCGTTACGCCGCCGCCAAGGAGCGCGGCGACAGCCTCCTCCTGCGCCCCTGACGGCACGGTGACCCGGACGTCCTGCTCGTGACCGTCTTCCCACCCTTCGCGGCAGGTGCACGACGAGGGGCTCCCGACCGCGACCCGCCGTCGGGAGCCCCTCGTCGTGCGCCGGAGGCGAGGACCGGCGGCCGGCCCGGGCGCCGGGGGCCGGGCGGGCGGGCGCGGGGTTCCCGGGGGCG
>NZ_JBEOTD010000014.1:0-168117 GCF_040426375.1 Streptomyces sp. NPDC096012 | reverse complement strand
GGCGGCCACGCGCGCGTGCAGCCGTACGGTGCTTTCGCGGCGCTCGACGACGGGCGGGGGCTCGTCCAGGGCGTACCCGGCGGCCGCGGCGACGGGGACGGGGATCCACGCGCCGAGCGCGGTGAGGATGTCGAGCACGCGCGCGTGGAGGTGCCGGCCGGCCCCGGTGTCCGGGAAGCGTGCGATGGCGGCGGGCCAGCCGGGGGGCAGCAGGGCGCCGGCCAGGTCGGTGACGACCGTGACCCGGTCGGGGCGCATCTCGGCCGGACTGAGCAGCACCGTCGCGTGCGGGGCGTGCAGCGTGTCCCGCCACGTCTCGTCGCTGACCAGGTGCAGCCCCTCGGCGGTGGCGGCCTCGACGGTCTCGTGCAGCAGTTCGGGCGGCGCGACGGTGGCGGTGGGGTCGTCCGCGACGGACAGCACCAGCAGCCGCGGGTCGCCGCCCTCGGCACGGACCCGGCGGACGGTCTCCAGCAGGGCGTACGGGTCGGGCACGCCGCCGCTCTCCGCGGGCGTGGGCACGTGGAAGACGGGCCGGCCGAGCAGCCGGGCATAGGGCGCCCACCAGGCGGCGCAGGGGCGGGGCGCGAGGACGTCGGCGCCGTCTCCGGCCAGGGCGGCGGTGAGGGCGAGCAGCAGCGCGGGGGCGCCGGGGCCGGCGACCACCTGGTCGGGTACGCACGCCAGTCCGCGCCGGGTCCAGTAGCCGCAGGCCGCTTCCAGCAGGGCGGGGGCGCCGCCGGCGGGCTGGGCGTCGGCGCGGTGCGCGGCGGCGGCGAGTACGGCGGCCAGTTCGGGAAGAACGGGCAGGCCGTCGCCGGGCAGGGGCGGCCCGTACCGGACGGGGCCGTGGCCCTCGTGGTCCGTCCGCCGCATGTCCGCCTCCGCGCAGTGGGTGGTGCCGTGTGCCGCCCGTCGGGGTCGAGCGCCGCCGGGAGGCCGCCGTGTGATGCGTGTGCCCCCCGGAGCCGCCGTCCTCCGGGCCGGCTGGGCGGACGCCGTGGCCGCCTGTCCTGCCGTGTCCTGCGTGGTGCGTCCGGTGCGGGCCGCCGCACCGTCCGCCGTGGACGCCGCCCGCTCCCGGTGCCCCGTTCGGCCCTCCTCACCGTTCGCCGCTGCGCCGCCTGTACCGCTTGTGCCGCCTCTGCCGTCGAAGGTGTGGGGTGCTTGGGGTCCTTGTTGTCGGTGTGTCCTTCGGAGAGGTGTGTACCCGTCGGGCCGCCCTCCATGGCCCATGGCGGGCACCGAAGTAGTGGTCACATCCCTGTGGGCCGGTCTCCCGGGGACCGCAGGCGGCCGTGGATCCGGTAGGCGGCACCACCGCAGGCGGCGGCGATGAACAGGCCTCCGGCGACGAGCGCGGGCACCGAGTCGTTGAACGTTCCTCCCGTTCCGGCGTCCACGGCGCCCTGCCCGGACGCCTGGGCGCATCCGCCGGAGCCGTGGGATTCACGGCAGGTCTGTCCGTCCGGGCATGGCACGCCATGGGACTCCTCGCACCGCCGCCCGTCGTCGGCGCAGGACGCACCGTGGGACTCGCCGCAGGTACCGCTCCCCCCGGGGCAGGACGACGCCCCGTGCGACCCCTCGCACCGGCCGCCGTCCCCGGAGCAGGAGCCGGTACCGCCGCCGGTTCCGCTGCCCCTGCCGGTCCCGGTGCCCTTCCCGGCTCCGGTGTCCTTGCCGGCTCCGGTGCCGGTGCACTCCCGGCCCGTGTCCTCCTGGCAGGGTCCGTTCTCCTCGCACGGCGACCGGTCCGGGCACGCCTCCCCCTGACAGCCCAGGCCGCCATGGCTCTCCTGGCCGTCCTGGCTCCCCTGGCCGTCCTGGCTCTCCTGGCCGTCCTGGCAGGACTCCGGCTCCCGGCACTGGTCCCCGGCGCCGTCGCCGCCTCCGGCGTCCCAGTCGTCTCCGCCAGGCGTGACGTCGTAGGTGGTGCTCCACGGCGTGCCCGGTCCGCCGGTGGCGGCCGGACAGGCCCCGCCGGTGGTCCGCTCCGCGTCCGGGCCGGAGCCGGCGTCGCAGGCCGGGGAGGCAGGGGCCGAGCGGCCGGGCGGAGCGGTGCCGGGACCGGCGTCGGCGGCCGGGTCCGCGAAGGCGGCGGGCCCGGCCAGCGCCAGCGCGGCACCGGCGACGAAGGCGACGGACAGGGCGCGTGCGGTGCGGCGCATGGGACGGGCTCCTCGACGACGGGCGGCGGGCTGACGGCTGGTCGGGCGGGCGGTACGCCGCGGCACCGGCACGGCGGTACGGCTGTACGGCGTCCCGGGTACGGGGCACGGGCCGTGCCCCGCTGCCATCACAGCCCGCGCCGCGCCGTACCGCGCGCGGCCGGACCCCATTCGCGGGACACGCGCGGCCAGCCGGGTGACGGACGCGCACCCCGGCAGACGGGTGAGCGTGCGAGCCCCCCGCCCACCGAGACCGGACACCCCGGCGCACCCTGCACGGTTCCCCGGCGTCCCGGGGGCCGTGCGTCGCCTCCGCACCCGGCGGTGTGCCGGGGCCCCGGAGGTTTTCCGTCTCCTGCACAGGTGACTCGGTATGCGTCGAGGTGAAATTCCGTGTCGGCTCCCGTCAGCCGGGTACGCGACGCGGACCTTCGATCCCGAGGAGGGAGACATGCAGCGAGGCAGCGACCGGTTGAGCGCGCACCGGGACGACGAGATGAAGCACGAGCTGGAGGGTCTGCTGAGGTCCGGGCACCCCACCCGGGTGGAGGAGTGGCACGATCCGGAGCCGGCCGCGGACGACGACCCGGAGGTGTGGAGCGGTCCGGTGGGCGGTCTCGGCTCGCCTGCGTCGCTGGAGCGGCTGCGGCTGGAACTGGCCCGCAACCTGGGCCGGCACACCTTTCCCGCGAAGGCGGGCGAGCTGGCCCGGACACTGCGCCGGAGCAACGCCCCGGGCCCGCTGATCGACGCGGTGGCGCGTCTGCCGCACGGTGAGCGCTACGAGAACGTGGAGCAGCTGGCCAAGGCGCTGGCGGGCGGGGAATGAGCCGGGACCGGGCGGCCGAGATCACGCGGACGGGCACCACCGTCGACGTCGGCGAGACCAGGACGCGGTTCCGGACGGACGGGCCGCTGCCCGGCCGGTTCGGGCCGGGCCTCGCCGACCGGGCGACGCACCGTCGCACGTGGGTCGAGGACACGGCGGGGACCGGAGTCGCCGCCGTACGGCGAGGAGCGGCTGCGCTGCCGGCGGGCCACTGAGAACAGGAAACGGCGCGCAAGGGCGGCACACGCCGTCACGCGTGCCGGGAAAGGAAGCTGAGGATCATGCGTATCGCGTTTCTGGTGGCGCCCGAGGGCGTGGAGCAGGTCGAGCTGACCGAGCCGTGGAAGGCGGCGTCGGACGCCGGGCACCAGCCGGTGCTGGTGTCGACCGACTCCGGGAAGATCCAGGCGTTCAACCACCTCGACAAGGCGGACACCTTCCCGGTGGACGAAGTGGTGGGCGAGGCGTCGGCCGACTCGTTCGACGGCCTGGTGCTGCCGGGCGGCGTGGCCAACCCGGACTTCCTGCGGATGGACGCGAAGGCCGTCGCCTTCGTGAAGGACTTCTTCGAGCAGGGCCGTCCCGTCGCGGCGATCTGCCATGCGCCCTGGACGCTGGTGGAGGCGGACGTCGTGCGCGGCCGGGGGCTGACGTCCTGGCCGAGTCTGCGCACCGACATCCGCAACGCGGGCGGCACCTGGGTGGACGAGCAGGTCAAGATCTGCGACCACGGTCCCAACAAGCTGGTGACCAGCCGCAAGCCGGACGACCTCAAGGCGTTCTGCGAGACGTACCTGCGTGTGTTCGCCGAAGAGACCGGCTGAGCCGCGGCATCCGCTGAGTGAGGAAAAGGGCCGGCTCCCTGCCGGCCCTTTTCCGCGCGCTGCCGCCGCGGGCGTCCGTGGCGCCTCTCCGTGCGCTGCGGGCGCGGAGTCTTCGGGGCCCTTCCCGTGCGCTGCCGGAGCGAAGCGTTCGTGGCCCTTCCGTGCCCTGCTGCCGCGGGCCTTCGTGGCCCTTCCCGTGCACTGTCGCCGCGAGCGTCCGTGGCGCCTTCCCGCGCGCTGCCGGAGCGAAGCGTTCGTGGGCCTTCCCGTGCCCTGCCGCCGCGGGTGTCCGTAACGCCTTCCCGTGCCCTGCCGCCGCGGGCCTGCTGTGGGCCGCCTGCTCCGGGGCGTCCGGAGTCGGTCAGGTGCCGGGGGTGCCCGGGGTCGCCGCCTCGCCGCAGGTGCGCTCCCGGGCGCCCTCACGGGTGCGGGCCGCGCTCACCACTCGGCGCGGATTGCGGCGCAGGTACTCGCCCTCCAGCTGCGCCATGCGCTCGTTGTGGGCCCGCAGCGCGTCGTTGGAGCCGTACAGGAGGGTGTCGTGGCGCGTGCGGTGGATCGTCTCCAGCTCCTTCATGAGCTGCTGGTCGTCCAGCCGGCTGGGGTCGACTCCGGTCATGGTGGTTCCCCGCTCGTCGTGGTTCGTGTCCGCGGTCCGGGTACCCGCCCGGAGTGCCTTGCCCCCGAGCGGTTCCGCAAGGAATCCATGGAGCTCGCATCTGTGAGTCCACTGTACGAACATCCGGGGTCCCGGGCCTCCGCATGGGCCGACCGGTCCCGGCGCGACGAGGAGGACGACCGGCTAGACGGTGATGGGCCGGGCCTGGAGCACCACGGGCTCGTCCGTGTCCTCCTCCAGGGCCCACTCGATGTCGGCCGGGCATCCGAGGACCTCCTCGATGCTCAGCGCGAGCCGCAGCACCGCCCGCAGCGAAGGCGGGGAGAGGAGGGTGCCTCCGTCGCCCGGCAGGCTGTCCCGTACGGTGCCACGCACGCGTTCCACGGTGTGGTGTTCGGGGATCGTGACGCCGTCGACGAGCGCGTCGCCGAGGCCCGGCACGGCCTCGATCAGCGCGCAGTCCGGGGCGGGGGTGACGGTGTCCACGCTGAAGACGACACCCGAGACGCGCGGCCGCACCATGCGGGTGACGCCGAGGGCCATGCGGGTGCCGAACGCCTCCGAGCCCCAGTAGGCGAAGGCGGCGGGCGAGAAGGCCGCCGCCCAGCACCGGGCGACGGCCGCTCCCAGCGTCGCTTCGCCGGTGACGTGCAGCTCCGTGCGGTAGAGGCCTGCCGCGCTGCGCCCCGCCGTGTCCTCGGTGTTCGCCGAACTCCGCACGGCCACCGAGGGCTCGGGGGTTCCCAGGCGCCTGGCGAGGCGGAGATATCCCGCCACGGCCTGCGTCTCCACGGCGACCGGGATGCCCGTCGGGCTCGCGACCGGGCCCGGACCGGCGGCGCCTCGGGCGGCGGCGGAGAGGGCGAACGCCGCCGTGGTCAGCACGAAACCGTCCGGCACGCTGAAGCCTGCCTGCCGGAGACGGGCCAGGGTGGCCATCTTGCCGCCCGCCACGCCCGCGTCCAGCGCGCCGGGGTCGTCGAGGTCGACGGTCAGCGACTGGGGCGGAGCGGTGCCCGCCGCGTTCCCGTACGGCGCTCCGGCCCCGTCGGACCTGGGCACGGGGGTGGTCATACGGCCGCCTCCCGGGACAGCACGGTCACCAGACCGCGTCCGCCGTCCACCTCGACACGGTCGCCGTCACGGACCAGTCGGGTGGCGTTTCCGGTCGCCACCACGCAGGGCAGGCCGTACTCGCGGCTGATGATCGCGGCATGCGTCAGCGCGCCTCCCGAGTCGCACACGCACGCCGCCAGCAGGGGGAAGGCAGGCGTCCAGTTGGGCGTCGTCGCCTCGCAGACCAGCACGTCCCCCTGACGCAGGCCCGTGATGTCGTCGGGGGAACGGAGCACCCGGGCCCGGCCACGCGCCACGCCCGCCGAGGCACCGAGCCCGGTGATCATCAGATTGGTCGCGCTGCTGGTCGTCAGCGGCGCCTCGACATCGCCGAGCCCGAAGATCTCCCGGATGATCGGGTCGTCGGCCGAGGGCGTTCCGATCACGGTCGGCAGTTCCCGGCGGCGCCGCTGCCAGCGGCTGTGGTAGGCGCGGCGCTCGGCGACGGGACCGGACAGCTCCCCGGCGTCCAACCGGCCCTCGCACAGGGCCAGCAGCTCCTCGCCGAAAAGCAGCAGCCCGTCCTCGGCCCGGTCCAGGAAGGCGGCGCCGGCGGCGAGGCCGGCGCGCCTGACCGGCAGATGGGCGCGCAGGTCGATGTAGAAGTTGTGCTCCTCGTTCCACCACATGAAGTTGGCCCGGCGGGCCTCGGCGAGTGCGGCACGCACCGTCCGCGCCGCGACGGGGCCCAGGCCGGCTGTGATGTCCTCGCCGGACGTGCTCGAGGGCCGCTCGGCGGCGGTGTGGGCCACCCGGTCGTGGCCGTTGCGCAGGAGGGCGCGGATGAGGTCCAGCGGCCGGCCCGGGTCCTCGCGCCAGGACGGCCAGGACACGTCGATCACGCCCTCGCAGCGGTGCCCGTAGGTCTCCAGGAACGCATCGAGGTCGGTCAGCCAGTCCGCCGCCGCTCCGTTGTTCCGCAGCGCGCCGTACAGCTCCTGGCCCCGATGGCGTTCGAAGACGTCGGCGAGACCGGCCTCCTGCGCCCGCTCGGCGAGCCCGACCAGGCCCCGGGCTGTCGCGAGGATCTTGGTGTCGTCACCGCGCAGGGCCTCGAGGGCCGCGGCGCGGCTGACGCCGGACTCGGCACACACGCCGATGAACCGGTCGTACACCAGCAGCAGGCGGTACATCACCTCGAAGTGCACCTGCCAGGCGTACCGGTGGGCCTCGACGGCACGCCGGTAGTAGGCGGCGACGGTGCCGGGGGCGACGTCCCGCAGACCGGCGTGTTCCAGGGGGCCCAGGCGGCGCTGGATCTCCTGCGCCCGCTGAGCCCAGAACCGGGGGAACTGTTCGGGGAAGACCGCGGCGACGGCCGCGGCCGACTCCGCCCGTGCCGCCGCCTCCCCGGGGTCGAGGGGCCGCGCGCCGGTGTAGACGTGGGTCCCCGCGACCCGGCACTCCAGGCCGGCGCTCGAGGGCAGCGGCAGGGTCCGGGCCGCTTCGGCGCTGGCGGTGACCATGCCGTCCGCCACCAGGTCGTGCGACAGGGGCAGGATGCCGCGGGGGAAGTGGAAGTCGAGCCGCCAGGTGCGGGCCTCGTCGCCGGGGACGAACCCGTGCAGGGCGCTGTCGGCGCACCGGCTTCGCGGGTAGTACGGCTCGGTCGCGAACCCGGCGGTCGATGTCGTGGACGAGTGCGGCATGAACTCCAACTTCCCCGCGGTATCAGCGGCCACCCGGCGTGCTCACCGTGGACGGGGCCACGACCCTAACGCCCCTGTCCCGCCGCGTCACCGGTCAGGACCCCACCGCGGTGCGCCGCGGGGCCGCCCGTTCGTCGCGAAGGGTCAGCGCGACATCGATGATCATGTCCTCCTGGCCGCCGACGTAGCCCGCCTCCCCGACCTTCCGCAGGATCTCGTGCGCCGGTACGCCGTACCGCTCGGCCGCCCGCTCGGCGTGCAGCAGGAAGCTGGAGTACACCCCCGCGAAGCCCTGCACGATCGAGGAGCGGTCGGCCCACGGCAGTCGCGGGATGAACGGCCAGGCGATCTCCGCGGCGGCCGCGAGCAGCGCGTCCAGGTCCACTCCGGTGCGCAGCCCCATCCGGGCGAAGACCGCGCCGAGGACCTCGGTCGGCGAGTTCCCCGCCCCGGCGCCCAGGGCACACAGTGACCCGTCGATCTGCCGGGCACCGGCCTGCTGGGCGGCGATCGAGTTGGCGACCCCCAGGCAGAGGTTCTGGTGGCCGTGCAGACCCACCTCGGCGTCCTCGCCCAGCTCGGCGACCAGGGCCGCGACCCGCGCCGCGGCGTCGTCGGGCAGCAGTGCTCCCGCGGAGTCGACCACGTAGACGCACTGGCATCCGGCGTCGGCCATGACGCGGGCCTGGGCCGCCAGTTCCCCGGGTCCGATCCGGTGCGAGAGCATCAGGAAGCCGACCGTCTCCATGCCGAGCTCGCAGGCCGCGCCGAAGTGCTGCACCGAGACGTCGGCCTCGGTGCAGTGGGTCGCGACGCGCGCCACGGACGCGCCCGCGTCCCGCGCCCGGCGCAGATCGGCCACCGTGCCGACGCCGGGCAGCAGCAGCACCGCGATCGCGGCCCGTTCCGCCTCCTGCGCCGCCGCCTCGATCAGCCGCAGCTCGTCCACGGCCGAGAACCCGTAGTTGAAGGAGGAGCCGCCCAGTCCGTCCCCGTGCGCCACCTCGATGACGCGGACGCCGGCACGGTCGACGGCCCGCACCACCGAGCGCACCTGGTCCTCGGTGAACCGGTGGGCCATGGCGTGACTGCCGTCGCGGAGCGTGGTGTCGGTGATCCGGACGTCGAGGTCGTCCCGGCGTCGTGTCGAGCCGTTCGTGTGGGTGCCGGTCATCGGGTCGCCACCGCCTTCCGTGAGGCCAGGAGTTCGCCGACCCGCGCCGCGGCGGCGGTCATGATGTCGAGATTGCCGGCCCAGGGCGGCAGGTAGTCGCCGTTGCCCCGGACCTCCAGGAAGACCGCCACGCGGGCCAGGCCGCCCCAGTCCGGACGGGGATCGTCGTACTGGGGGTCGGCGCGCAGGGTGTATCCGGGCACGTAGCGCCGTACCTCCTCGACCATCTCGTGCACGGAGGCGTCGACGGCGTCGCGGTCGGCGTCGGGGTCGATGGCGCAGAAGACCGTGTCCCGCATGATCATCGGCGGGTCCACGGGATTGAGGATGATCACCGCCTTGCCGCGCCGGGCGCCGCCCACCTCGACGATGGCCGTGCCGGTGGTCTCGGTGAACTCGTCGATGTTGGCGCGCGTACCGGGGCCGGCCGAGCGGGAGGCGATGGACGCCACGATCTCCGCGTACGCCACCGGGGTCACCCGCGTGACGGCGTGGACGATGGGGATGGTCGCCTGGCCGCCGCAGGTGATCATGTTGAGGTTGGGCGCGTCGGCGTGGGCCGCGAGGTTGACCGGCGGACAGACGAACGGCCCCCGTGCTGCCGGGGTCAGGTCGACCGCCCGGATCCCGGCCTCGGCGTACCGGGGCGCGTTCGCCTGGTGCGCCTTCGCGCTCGTCGCCTCGAAGACGATGTCGGGCCTCTCGGGACGGGCCAGCAGCCAGTCGACCCCCTCGGCGGAGGTCTCCAGTCCCTGGGCGGCCGCCCGGGACAGTCCGTCGGACGCCGGGTCGACGCCGACCATGTAGCGCGGTTCGACGTGGTCGCTGCGCAGCAGCTTCGCCAGCAGGTCCGTGCCGATGTTGCCGGGGCCGACGATGGCCGCGACGGCCTTGCCCGTGTTCGTGGTCATACGCGCTCTCCGCTCACTTCTTCGCCGCCGTCCTGGGCGAACCGGACCGTCACCGTGCCGAGACCCGCGAAGGAGGCCGTCACGCAGTCCCCGGCCCGTACCGGTACCGCCGCGGTGATGGAACCGGGCAGGACGACATGGCCCTCCTCCAGGGACACACCGAAGGCGCCCAGGGTGTTGGCGAGCCAGACCAGCGACGCCAGGGGGGTTTCGAGCACCGCTCCGCCGGCACCGCTGCCGACCAGGGCACCGTTGCGGTGCAGCAGGCAGCCCATCAGCCGCAGGTCCACCACGGACAGCGGCATCGGCCTGCCGCCGAGCACGAGGCCGCCGGAGGAGGCGTTGTCGCCCACCGTGTCCGTGAAGGTGATCCGCCAATCCGCGATGCGCGAGTCGATGATCTCCAGGGCCGGGAGGACGAAGTCGACGGCCGCGGCCGCCTGCGCCGCCGTGACGCCCGGTCCGCGCAGCTCTCGCTTGAGCACGAAGGCCACCTCCGGCTCGACGCGCGGCTGCAGGAACCGCGCGGTGTCGACCGGTTGATGCTCGCCGAAGCACATGTCGTCGAGGAGGACCCCGTAGTCCGGCCGGTCCACGCCCAGCTGGCGCTGCATCGCCGCCGAGGTCAGCCCGACCTTGTGGCCGAGTACCGTCCGCCCCTGCGCGAGGCGCTCGCGGATCTGGATCTGCTGGATCTCGTACGCGTCGGCGGGTGTCAGATCGCCGTACTTCTCGCTGAGCGGCTCGATCGGTATCCGGCTGTCGTAGGCCTCCCGCAACCGTCGTGCGGCCTCGGCCCGCTCCACTGCGTCCACTTGGTGCACCTCCGCTTCGTCGAGGTGGACGCTAGGACGGCCCGCGGCGCGGCCGGCGGAGCGTTCCTCAGGGCGGAACGCGCGGTTCGGCGGTCACCGGCCCGGACCGTTCCGTGCCGCACCCGCCTCAGATGCACAGGTCGTGCGCCAGGCGCCGGGCGACGGCCGTGACCAGGCCCGCCTGCGCGGTGAGCGCACAGCCGACCTCGCGGATGGGCGCCACGATGGAGATGGCGGCGCGGGCCCGCCCGGTGCGGTCGAGCACGGGGGCCGCCACCGTGGTCATGCCGTGGACGGCCTCCTGGTCGTTGATGGCGAACCGGTTGCGGCGGACCTCGTCCAGCGCGGCCTCGTAGCGGTCGGCGGTGCGGATGGAGCAGGAGGTCCAGTACGGGAAGCCCGCCGCCCGCCGGGCCTCGGCGACCTCCGGGTCGAAGGCCGCGATGGCCTTGCCCGAGGCGGTGACATGGGCCGGCAGCCGGTGCCCGACGTCGCTGAGCAACTGCAGGCCCCGGTGGCTGTGCAGCCGCTCGACATAGATGATGTCCGCGCCGTCGGGGACGGCCAGGTGGATCGTGTGGCCGGTGCGCATCCTCAGCTGCTCCAGCAGCGGCAGGGCGGTGCGCCGCAGCCGGGACCGGGTCGCCGCGGCCTGGCCCAGCTCGTACAGCCGCAGGCCCAACCGGTAGCAGTTGGTCTCGGCGTTACGCTCGACGAAGCCCTTGGCGCACAGGGTGGACACCATCCGGTGCACGGTGCTCTTGGCGACGCCGAGCTTGCGGGCCAGCTCCGATATGCCCAGCTCGTCCGAGGACTCCAGGCAGGCGAGCACGTCCAGTGCCGAGGCCACGGACCTCAGTCCTCCTGACGTCTGGTCCGGAATCATCGCTGCGTCTGCCCCTGTCACCACGGCGGTCCTCCAGTGTCGGGCAACGCGCGCGTTGCGCGTGCTGGATCGACATTCGCCCGTGCGAGCCTCTGACGCAAGACATCCGACACAGGCCGGTGGAAGATCGCCAGGAGTGCTCCACCGCTGGTCGCAGGGCCGCCGGCACCCCCTCGGGCAGGCCGGCGAACCGCCGGGCGCGAAAGGCGGACGTGCCCGGCGGCGAACGGTAAACGGTGCCTTCAGCGCTTGAGCAGAGGGCTGCGCACCCCCGTCCCGGCCGCCTTGTCGCGTTCGTCGAAGAAGTCCTCGCGATAGATGTCCCGGGGGAAGAGCCGCTTGCGCATCAACAGCTTCAGCGCCGCGTCCACCATCGGGGGCGGGCCGCAGAGATAGGCGACATGACCCCGGCAGGTCTCCAGGTCGGCGTCCAGGACGTCGGTCACACGGCCGTGGGCGAAGCCCTCCACGACCTCCTCGGACAGACACGGCCGGTACCGCAGGCGGTCCGGGTACCGGGCGCCGAGCTCCCGGAAGAAGTCCACGTCGTAGATCTGCCCGGCGGTGCGCGCGCCCTGGTAGAGCACCAGCCGCCGGTCCAGGTCCTGTCCGAGCACGTGCTGGACCATCGACTTCAGGGGCGCCAGCCCCGTGCCGCCCGCGATGAGCAGCGCCGGCTCCTCGCGGTGCTCACGGTAGAAAAACCTGCCGTAGGGTCCGGCGAGATGGATCCGGTCCCCCACCGCGAGCGAGGCGAAGACCCAGCCGTCGGAAGCCACCCCGCCCGGGGTGCGCCGGACGTGGAACTCCAGCAGGCCGGGGTCCGAGGGCGGACTCGCCATGGAGTACGTCCGGGTGCAGCCCTTGCCCGGTACCCGGATCTGCACGTACTGGCCCGCGTTGAAGGTCAGTTCACCGTCGAGCCGCAGCCTGATCCGCCGTACGTCCACGGCACAGTCGTCGATCCCGGTGACCGTGCCGGTGAAGTCCCGCACGGGATGGTGGGTCACACCCTCCTCGTCCTCGACGTCGCCCTCGATGGTCAGGTCCGAGCGGGGCCGGGCGCAGCACAGCAGTGCCTTGCCCTCGTCGCGCTCGAAGTCCATCAGCGCGAAGGACGAGGCCTCACCGTGCTCCACCTCCCCCTCGACGACCTCGGCCTTGCACGTACCGCAGGTGCCGTGGGTGCAGGAGTGCGGCAGCCAGATCCCGGCGCGCAGGCACGCGTCGAGGATGTTCTGGTCCTCCCGGCAGAGGATCTCCTTGCCCAGCGGGTCCACCGTCACCCGGTAGCTGGCGGTCATGTTTGTCGCTCTCCTGCCTGTCCCGTCGGCTGCTGTGCTGTGGGCGCGTCCGGCCCGGCCCTCCCCGTTCAGGTGAGGACGGAGGTGAAGCGCTCGTTCAGCTCCCGGCCGATGTAGAAGATGCCGGCGGCCAGCTGGTCGGCCGTCCACGTGATGGTCGGGAAGTCGTCGTGGACCATGTAGCCGCCCGAGAAAACCTCGTTGCGGTTGCCCGACGGGTCGAAGAAGTAGATGGTCTCGCCCCGGGTGATGCCGTGCTGGGTGGGACCGACGTCGACCGGTACGTCGTCCATCGCGAACAGCCCGCCGGCCCGCTTGATCTCGTGCCAGTCCGTCAGGGCGTACGCGAAATGGTGCAGCTTGCCGTTGGGGCCCTTGATGAAGGCGATGTCGTGCGGGGTGTTGGAGCAGGACATCCACGACCCCAGCAGCGCTCCGTCGTCGAGATGCTCCACCACCCGCTCGGCGCTGCGGAAGTCCAGGCACTCGGAGAAGAAGCGCTCCAGCGTCTCCGGGTCCTCGGTGGTGATCAGACAGTGGTCGATCCGGGGCACCCCGACCCCGACCAGCTCACGGGGGAACGGCGCCGGGTTCAGCGTGCCCGTCTCGGTGCCCAGGAACTCCGCCTCGTGGTAGAGCTCCACGACGTGGTCGGAGGGCAGGACCACCCGCACACCGTCCCCGATGCCGACGTTCTCGCCCCGGCTCATCCGCTCGGTGAGGCAGCCGAAGGCGGCGGCCCGCCGTTCGAAGTCGTCCAGGTCGGTGGACCGGGCCACCTTGTAGCCGAGCTTGACGAGGCCGACGCCGCCCTCCTCCAGGACGACCGAGTGGTGGTCCCACTCGTCCCACGCCTTGTAGTACGCGACCCCCTGTTCCTGGTGGACCTGCTTCATCCCCAGCGTCCCGCCGTAGTGCGACCGTGCCTCGTCGAGGTCGGTCACCCGGGCGTGGACGTATCCCAGTCTCATGACACCCATCACTTCACCCCTTCGTCCTGCCCCTCCCCCGCGCCGCGCGGCGGCGTGAGGAAGGGGTTGAGTCGGCGCAGTCGTTCATCGCGCAGCCGGATGACGATGTCTTCCTCCGGCACGGCGCGACAGCTCAGGCAGGTACCGCCGGCGCGCTCCTCGGCGGTCAGCACACTCGTGGCGACGGTGGCCGGATAGACCACCTCGCCCTCGACCAGATCGACCTTGCAGATGCCGCACCCGCCACGCCGGCAGCCGGTGCGGTAGCCGTACCCGGACCGGTACAGGGCCGACAGGACGCACTCGCCGGGCCGCAGCGCGACGGTGATTCCGTCCGGCTCCACCGTGACCGTGGCCACCGCTCAGGTCCCGAAGGTGAGCACGCTCTTGTGGCCGATGCCCAGCCCCTCCAGCGACGCGTCCCCAGCGGGGGTGAACGCAGCCCCGTCCAGGGTCCAGCCCCGCTGTGAACCCGGCCGGTGGTCCGGGTCGTTGGCCGCCCACGGCTCCACCACCGTGTCCAGGAACTCACCCCAGGGCATGGTCCTGGGCGCGCGGAAGGTGGCGGCCGCGGCGAAGAACGGGTTCCCCTTCCACATCACGTGGACCAGCAGGTCCTCGCCGTAGAGCTCCTGCCTGCTGCGGGAGGGAAAGTCGTAGGTGTCGTTGATCGCGACGACGGGCATGACGGTCAGCTCCTCACCGGCTCGTCGGTTCCGGCGTGCCAGCGCAGCCAGTTGGTGTGGTCGGGGGAGCCGAGGTACTCGCCGGCGTCGCCCTCGTGCAGGCCGTACCACTGGAGGACCTCGGGCAGTGTGGGCCCCCCGCAGTTGCCCTGCAGGATCTGGTGCACCGGCAGCCAGGCCTGGACGTACTTCTCCGGCTCCCGGTCGAAGATCCACTGGCAGCCGTCCGAACAGAAGTGGAAACGCTCGCCGTTGTGCACGGACTCGCGCTGGCACAGCGTGTCCGGGTCGCCCACCTCGGTGAAGAGCATGGGCACCTGGCAGACCTGGCACAGCTGGGGCAGGCCCGTGTTGAAGAAGCGGCCACCGCCCTCGGCGACCCTGCGGGCCTTGTCCCACAGCGGCCGGTAATGACGGTCGAAGGTGTCCGGATACTGCTCGGACAGCCACCGCTGGTGGTCCTCGTCCGGCACGGTGGTGGTGAAGCCGGCGGCGAAGGAGAACTGGTAGAGCGTCCAGTACACCTGGTGGGAGAGGATCTCCTTCTCGGCGATCGCCTGCTCCACGTGGCGGGGCGGACGGATGCCGTAGAACTCCAGGTCCTTGAAGAGCCCTTCCAGCATCTGCTCCTCGAAGTAGAGCTCGAAGGACTCCTTCCAGCTCATCACCTTGCGCGGCAGCATGTAGTCGAGCATCTGTGCCACCAGGGCGACCAGGCGGTACCCGCGCCAGAACCACTTGTCGATCCAGGCCTGGATGAGGGGCACGTTGTCCTCGTCCTGCTCCAGCAGGAACTTGATGGCCTCCAGACCGAGGGTCATGTGCCGGCTCTCGTCGCTCTGCGCCGAGAAGCCGAAGGTCATCGACGGAACGTCGCCGTTGAAGCTGGCGCCGCTCATGAACGGCACGAACAGCAGGTTCGTCAGCAGGTACTCGAACGAGAACGAGACCGCGATGAGGAACTCGAAGGGACCGGCGGTCAGCGCGTCCTCGAAGAAGGACTTGGGCACCGACAGGTACCACACCCGGTCGAACATCTTCGGCCAGCTGTGGAAACCGCCGTAGTACTTGTTGTACGCCGACATGGTGTGCACCTCGGTCTGCGTGTGACGCAGCTCGTCCACCGACTGGCACAGCGCGGCGAAGCGCGGGCCAGGACCGTTGAAGTGGCGGGCGAGGAAGGCGAAGTGGCGGTTCGCCGCGTACTCCAGCGGCGTCACGCCCTGGATGAACAGCTTCATCGCGTTGAGGTAGCGCGCGTCGGACAGGCTGAGGTGGCCCTGCCCCTGCGCGAAACCGTCGATCACGGCGTAGAGCCGCTTGTCCTTCTCCGACTGGTACTTGTAGTAGGCGTCCACCGTGAGCCGGAAGGGGTCTTCCCACTTCGACCAGTCGTGGATCTTGATGCCTTCGAAAGCGGTGTACGGGAAGAGGTCCTTCTCCTTCACATAGCTGGGCTCCCAGTCCAGGTCCCGGGTGAGCGCCGAGTAGCGCTGCTTCATCGACAGCTTCTTGGCCATGGATTGTCCTTCCACAGGTGCGGCGCGGTGGCTCAGTGCTCCCACTTGATGACGATCTCGTCGTCGTCCCAGGAGCTGATGTGGCCGAAGTAGGAGACGATCGCCATCTGGAACTCGTGGGTCTCCCACTCCCGGCCCAGCAGGCTCTCCACCGTCGCGCGGCGGATCACCATGGCGCCGGGCGTCTGCACCCGCACCAGGCCCGGCATCTGGCTGACCCGGCTGTCGGGGTTGTCCTGCCGGATGGCGTCCACCACGCGCCGGGTGTCGTCGTCGGCCGCCTGCAGATCCACCCCGACGGAACGGATCTTCCTCGTCTCCGCGGATGTCATCGCGTACTCCCTTTCGTGCCGTCCGCGCCGGCACCGAGGCCGGCGAACCGCCGGGCCACCGCCTCGGCCTCGGAGCGCGTGGCGTCCTCGGCACCGCAGCCGACGAGCGCGTCGACGGCGGCCGCCAGCGCGCACACCGCCTGCGTGGCCCCCGGCAGCCGGTCGTGCACCACCTCGGCCAGCACGGCGCGGTTCACCTCGCCGTGCGAGGCGTCCCCCGCCCACGCCGCGTACAGCGCGTCCAGCCACCGGCGGTGGTCGCCGTACCACGACGTCAGATGCTGGGCGAGCAGGCTGTAGGCACCGGCCCCGCCCAGCAGCGCCGCCTCGTCCAGCGCCCGGTAGAGCACCGGATACAGCAACTGGTCCACCAGATCCAGGCCGACCAGGCCCACCGCCCAGTCCTCCTCGACCAGCAGCTCCTCCGTGGTCCGCCGCAGCCCCTGCAGCTGAGCGCCCTCGACCCACCGCAGCTTCGCGGCGGACAGCGCCTCGTCGCTCCCGCCGGCCAGGGTGATGCCGATCCTGCTGAGCAACTGGGCCAGACCCACCCGGTCGAAGGCGGCGTAGGTCAGGCACTGGGCGACCGGCGCGCCCCAGGCCAGTCGCGCGCCGGCCACCGTGATCAGCTGCGCCCCGGACTCGTAGTGCCGCAGCGGCACCACCACCGTGCCCAGTACGGCACGCCAGCCCTCCGGCAGCCGGGAGAGCAGATCGCGCTTCTCCACGTAGTCCAGCGTCTTGCCGAAACCGTCGTGCAGAGTGGCCCGCGCCGCCACGTACGGCGCGTAGTAGTACTGCCGAGGGTCCGCGAAGGCGTCCGCGTCGGACAGCCGCAGTCGCGAGAACCGCTCGTCGTAGATCTCGCGGTCGGGCGCCCACAGGGGGCGGTAGTGGAAGTTCTCCGTGGGCTGGATGCCGACGGTCCCCTCCTCGTAGCGGCCGGCGGGCCTGTCGCCTTGGCGATCCACGAGAGCCTGGTACGTCTGCCGACGCGGCTCGATCACGTTCTGGCGGAGTTCGTACTGCACTGTCGAACCTCCCTGATGTCGTCCGCGGCTCACTGTGGAAGCTGCCGACCGGCCCGTGGCCGCGCGTTCCGCACAGCGGAACGCGCGCGTCACCGGACGGCCGCGGGCAGCACAGTGGCCCGCGTCAGGTACCACGACGGACAGGGGTGGCGATGACGCCGTTCATGGTGCGGGTGCACCAGGTGGTGACCGGGAGCCCGCACACCGATCACACGCCGGAACTGATGGAGAGCGTTCCGCGCACCATCGGGCAGGGCACCCATGAGCATGTCGAACTACGGGCACTGGCCGAGCAGTTGGTCGCGGAGGCCAACGCCGTCCTCAGCGGCCTGACCGGTGAGCCGATCCGGCTGCAGGACGGGAGCGGCACTCGGGACCAGACGTTCTCCCTCTCCCGCGCCGGCAACTGGGCCACCGTGACGACGTCCTACGACGGCGGTGTGGCCCTCGCCGGGCTGAGCGGCCCGGCCTTCCCGGCACCGCGCAGGGAACTCGCCGGCGAGGACGCCCTCGCCGACCTCATTCTGACGTTGGTCGCCCCCGGGCGCCGCGTCCCCACCACGGCAGGAGCAGTCCGATGAGCACCGGTGCGGAGATCGCGAACACCGTCGTCGCGGGCGGGATCGCGACCAACTACCACGACCAGGGCGACGGCGCGCCCGTCCTGCTGATCCACGGTTCGGGGCCGGGTGTCTCCGCCTGGGCGAACTGGCGCCCCGTCATCCCCGACCTGGGCAAGCGTTTCCGGGTGATCGCCCCCGACATCCTCGGCTTCGGCTACACCGAACGGCCCGAGGGCGTCCGCTACGACATGGACAGCTGGCTCGGTCACCTCACCGGGCTCCTCGACGCCCTGGAGCTGCCCAAGGTCTCCGTGGTCGGCAACAGCTTCGGCGGTGCGCTGGCCCTGCACCTGGCGAGCACCCACCCGGAGCGGGTCGACCGCCTGGTGCTCATGGGAAGCGTGGGCGTGCCCTTCGAGATCACGGAGGGACTCGACGCCGTATGGGGCTACGAGCCCTCGGTGGCCAGCATGCGCAAGCTGCTCGACATCTTCGCCCACGACCGGAGGCTGGCGACGGACGAGCTCGCCGAGCTGCGCTACGAGGCCTCCGTGCGGCCCGGGGTGCACGAGGCCTACTCGGCGATGTTCCCCGCCCCCCGGCAGAACGGGGTGGACGCCATGGCCCTGCCGGAGGACCGCATCAGGGCGATCGGCCAGGAGACGCTGGTCATCCACGGCCGGGACGACCAGATCATCCCGCTGTCCAACTCCGAGCGGCTGGTCCGTCTCATCGAGCGGTCGCAGCTGCACGTGTTCGGGCAGTGCGGCCACTGGGTGCAGATCGAGCACTCGGCGAGGTTCAACCGGCTGGTCGGTGACTTCCTCGCGGAGGGCTGAGACCGCCCCTCGGGGCGCGCGTGCCGGCTACCGGGCCCGTTCCACCCGGCGTTCGTCCCAGACCGGATCCGGGGTCTCGCGGACGCGTCCGTCGCTGCCGAAGACCAGGAAGCGGTCGAAGGAGCGGGCGAACCAGCGGTCGTGGGTGACCGCCAGAACCGTGCCGTCGAAGGCGTCCAGGCCCTCCTGGAGGGCCTCGGCGGACTCCAGGTCGAGGTTGTCGGTGGGCTCGTCCAGCAGCAGTGCGGTGACGCCCTCGAGTTCCAGCAGCAGGATCTGGAAGCGGGCCTGCTGGCCGCCGGAGAGCCGGTCGAAGGACTGCTCGGCCTGCTGCGTCAGCTCGTAGCGGCGCAGCCGGGACATGGCGGCGCCCCGGTCCTGTGCGTGCTCCTTCCACAGGATGTCCAGCAGGGTGCGGCCGTGCAGCTCGGGGTGGGCGTGGGTCTGCGCGAAGTGGCCGGGCACGACCCGCGCGCCGAGCCTGAACGCGCCGGTGTGGGCGACCTCCTGGCCGGCGAGGAGCCGCAGGAAGTGCGACTTGCCGGAGCCGTTGGAGCCGAGGACGGCGACCCGTTCGCCGTAGAAGACCTCCAGGTCGAACGGCTGCATCAGGCCGGTCAGCCCGAGGTTCTCGCAGGTGACGGCGCGCACGCCGGTGCGGCCGCCCTTGAGGCGCATCGTGATGTCCTGCTCGCGGGGCGGCTCCGGGGGCGGGCCCGCCTCCTCGAACTTGCGCAGGCGGGTCTGCGCCGCCTGGTAGCGGGAGGCCAGCTCATGGCTGACCGCGGCCGCCTGACGGAGGTTCAGCACGAGCTTCTTCAGCTGGGCGTGCTTCTCGTCCCAGCGGCGGCGCAGCTCCTCGAACCGGGCGAACCGTTCACGGCGGGCCTCGTGGTAGGTGGCGAAGCCGCCGCCGTGCACCCAGGCGTCCGCGCCGGCCGGTCCGGGTTCGACGGAGACGATCTTCTCGGCGGCGCGGGCGAGGAGTTCGCGGTCGTGGGAGACGAAGAGGACCGTCTTGCGGGTCTCCCTGAGCTGTTCCTCGAGCCAGCGCTTGCCGGGCACGTCGAGGTAGTTGTCCGGCTCGTCCAGCAGCAGTACCTCGTCGGTGCCCCGCAGCAGCGCCTCCAGCACGAGGCGTTTCTGCTCACCGCCCGAGAGGGTGCGCACCTGCCGGAACTGGGCGCGCTCGTACGGCGTGCCGAGTGCGGCGGTGGTGCACATGTCCCACAGGGTCTCGGCCTCGTAGCCGCGCACCTCGGCCCAGTCGGCGAGAGCCTGCGCGTACTTCAGCTGCGCGGCCTCGTCGTCGACGGTCATGATGGCGTGCTCGGCCGCGTCCACCGCCGCGGCCGCCTCGCGGATGCGGGGCGGAGCGACGGACACGAGGAGGTCCCGTACGGTCGTCTCGTCGCGAACGGAGCCCACGAACTGGCGCATCACGCCGAGGCCGCCGCTGACGGTGACGGTGCCGCCGTGCGGTTTCAGCTCGCCGGAGATCAGCCGGAGCAGGGTGGTCTTGCCGGCGCCGTTGGGGCCGACCAGGGCGACGGCGGCGCCTTCGCCGACCCGGAAGGACACGTCCCCGAGCAGGGCCCTCCCATCAGGCAGGTAGTACTCGAGGTGTGCGGCTTCCAGATGTCCCATGGGGCGCATTCTGCGGGCCGGTGCGGACCCGGGGCAAACGCATATCCGGCCCGGCCCCCGGCACCGGCGCCGGGCCGCCTGCCTGCCCCGCCGTGGCCGCCTGCCTACCCCGCCGTGTCCAGCGGCTCCCCCGCCGGGCCGGCCTCACCGGCCGGTTCCACGGTGGCGCCCTGCCAGGACAGGGCTTTCCAGCCGTCCGAGGGGGAGCCTTCCAGGACGACCACGCCGGTGTTCGCCAGGGGGCGGGCGGCGGCGAAGGCCACGTCGACGTTGCCGGCGCGGGCGGCGGTCCACACCCGGATCGCGGCGCCGTGGCTGATCATGGCGACGGTCCGGGCGCCGCTCGCCGCCGCCTCGGCGACCACGGCGTCGTACCGGGCGAGGACCTCCCCGCCGCTCTCCCCGCCGGGAACGCGCAGCTCGGTCTCCCCCTCCGCCCACGCGAACACCGTACGCAGATACCGCTCGCCCTCGGGCGAGTGTCCCGGCCGCATCTCCAGGTCGCCGGCGGACACCTCCCGGATGCCGTCGCGGACGAGCACCCCCAGGCCGCGGGCGGCGGCCAGCGGGGCGGCCGTGAGCCGGGTGCGGGTCAGGGGGGAGGCGTACAGGGCCTCGATGTCCTCGTCACCGAGCGCCTCGGGCAGGGCGGCGGCCTGCGCCTCGCCGAGCGGGGTCAGTCCCGGGCCCGGCTCGGCCGTGTCCAGCAGGTGATCCACGTTGGAGGGGGTCTGGCCGTGGCGGACCAGGAGCAGGCGCATCCGGGCAACCTCCGTCGCAGGGCTTTCGCACCGGTCGGGCACCCGGCGCACGGGGACACAAGAAACGAGCACTTCAGGGTAACCGCACCCCATGACCGCAGACCTTGACCTGACCGCCCTGCAGACCGGCCGCAACGCCCTGCGCGGGCTGCTCCGCCTCGACTCCCGGGTGTTCGAGGCGGCGGCCGCCTGGCACTGGCCAGGCGCCGAGCGGGTGCTGCCCCGGCTGAGCCGCAGCGCGAACCACGGGGTGCTGTGGTCCGCCACGGCCGCCGTGATGGCCGCGAGCCGCACCCCCCGGGGGCGCCGGGCCGCCGTGCGGGGTCTGGCCTCCCTCGGACTGGCCTCACTGACGATCAACACCATCGGCAAGCGCTCGGTGCGCCGGGCCCGGCCGGTGCTGGACCCGGTGCCGCTGGTGCGGCAGCTGAAGCGGCAGCCGATCACGACCTCGTTCCCGTCCGGCCACGCGGCGTCGGCGGCCGCGTTCGCGACGGGGGTCGCGCTGGAGTCGCCGGCGTGGGGCGCCGCGGTGGCGCCGCTGGCGGTCTCGGTGGCGGCGTCCCGCGTGTACACCGGGGTGCACTTCCCGAGCGATGTGCTGGCCGGCGCGGCGCTCGGAGTGGGCGCCGCCTTCCTGGTACGGCGTCTGGTGCCGACCCGGGCGCAGCTGTGGCGGCAGACCCGGTCGCGGGCCGAGGTGCCGTCCCTGGTCGAGGGCGAGGGCCTGGTGATGGTCGCGAACCAGGCCTCGGGCACGTCGGAGCGGGTGCGTGCGCTGCGCGACGCGCTGCCGCAGGCCGAGGTCGTCGAGTGCGCGCCGGAGGAGGTCGAGGACGCGCTGGAGAAGGCGGCGGCCCGGGCGCGGGTGCTGGGGGTGTGCGGTGGCGACGGCACCGTGAACGCGGCCGCCCGGATCGCCCTGAGCCACGGTCTGCCGCTCGCGGTGCTGCCCGGCGGCACCCTCAACCACTTCGCCTACGACCTCGGGGTGGAGGACGAGCGCGATCTGGCCCAGGCGATCCGGCACGGCGAGGCGGTCCGGGTGGACGCCGGCCGGTTCGTCACCGCCGACGGCGACGGGCTGTTCCTGAACACGCTGAGCCTGGGTGTCTACCCGGAGCTGGTGCGTGAGCGGGAGCGCTGGTCGCACCGGATCGGCGGCTGGCCGGCCGGGGTGCTCGGAGCGCTGCGGGTGCTGCGCGCGGACCGGCATCCGCTGGAGGTGGAGGTGAGCGGTGAGCGGCGGCCGCTGTGGCTGCTGTTCGTCGGGAGCGGCGTCTACCACCGCATGGGGCTCACGCCCGGCCGCCGTACCGATCTGGCGGACGGGCTACTGGACGTGCGGGTGGTGCACGGCAGCCGCCGGCCGGCGCTCCGGCTGCTCGCCGCGGCCGTGGCGGGCCCGCTGACCCGCTCGCCCGCGCACGCGGCGGTCCAGGTGAACCGGCTGCGGCTGACGGGCCTCGCGCCCGGCACCCCGCTGGCCTACGACGGCGAGGTCACGGCGGTCTCGGGCGAGGTGTCGCTGGAGAAACTGCCAGAGGCCCTGACGGTCTACCGCCCGCTGCGCACCGACCCCGGACGCCCTGCCCGAACGGCTGACTGACGCACCGCCAGTCCATAGAGCAGAACGCGTATCTCATCATTCGGCATGCCCCCGTACCGTGGGCCGTACCGCCGCGGTGCCGCACCGGTGGCGCCGGGCCGGTACGACGAGAAGGGGCTGAGCCATGCCGGAAGCACGGGAGACCGCCGTCTACACGCACGGGCACCACGAGTCGGTGCTGCGTTCGCACACCTGGCGCACCGCCGCCAACTCCGCGGCCTACCTGCTCGGCTCGCTCAAGCCCCACATGCGGATCCTGGACATCGGATGCGGCCCGGGGACCATCACCGCGGATCTGGCGGAACTCGTCCCCGACGGCCACGTCACCGGCGTCGACCACGCGCCGGGGATCCTGGACCAGGCGCGCGCCACCGCCGCCGCCCGCGGCCTGGGCAACACCGACTTCGCGGTCGCGGACGTCCACGCGCTGGACTTCCCGGACGACACCTTCTGCGTGGTCCACGCCCATCAGGTGCTCCAGCACGTCGGCGACCCGGTGCGGGCGCTGCGCGAGATGCACCGGGTGACGAGACCGGGCGGGTTCATCGCCGTACGGGACGCGGACTACGCGGCGATGACCTGGTACCCGGCGTCCGACGGTCTGGACGACTGGCTGGAGCTGTACGAGCGGGTGGCCCGCGCCAACGGCGGCGAGCCCGACGCCGGACGCCGGCTGAAGGCGTGGGCGCTGGCCGCCGGGATCGGCGACATCACCGCCACCAGCGGCACCTGGACGTTCGCCACTGCCGAGGAGCGGGCCTGGTGGAGCGGCCTGTGGGCGGACCGCACGGTCGCCTCCGCCTACGCCGACCGGGCCACCCGGGGCGGTCACGCGACCGCCGCGGAACTGCGGGCGGTGGCGCGGGCCTGGCGGGACTGGGGCGCACGGGAGGACGGCTGGTTCACCGTCCTGCACGGCGAGATCCTGTGCCGCAAGGCCCGCGCCTGAGGGTGCCGGGCCGGTTCACTCGCGGGGCAGCAGCGGGCCGAGCGGCCCGAGGTCCAGGTTCAGGTCCTCGGGCCCCAGCCCGTAGCGGTCCCTGAGCTCGCCCATCCGGTCCTCCAGGAGCATCAGGGTCAGCCCGATGCGCTCCTCCTGCTCCTCGGACAGCTCGCCGGTGTCGAAGCGGCGTACCGCCTGCCGTTCCATCAGCTGGCGCAGCAGCTCCACCACGGTGAGCACGAGTTTCACCAGGTCCCGCTCGATGGTGTCGGGTTCGAGATCGAGCCGCTTGCGCCGGCTGCTCGCGGTCATGCCGAGTCCTCGAAGGGCGAGGGGACCTGCTCGTTCACCGAGCTGATCAGGGCGTTCAGATCGATGCGCACGAGGTCGACGTCCGCGATGCGCAGCGTCAGGTCGCCCGTGATGACGACTCCGCCGGCCAGCAGCCGGTCGAGCAGATCGACGAGCGCGATCTCACGCCGTTCGACGACGGTCACCGCGGCTCCCCTCCCGATTCCTCTTCCGTGAACGAATAGGCGGCCCAGGGCCCGGTGAGTTCCACCCGGATCCCGGGCACCTCGTCCTTGGTGCAGTCGACCAGCTCCACGAACTCCTCCGAGTTCGCCCGGGTCACCAGGTAGGCGCCGTTGAGCACGTTCTGCCCCGGCGCGGTGGACAGCGCCGCGTTCTGCGGTGCGTGCAGCCGGGAGTCCTCGGCCTGCCGGGCGAGCCGCTCGTGCAGGGACTGCGCGAACGCCTCGGCCCGCTGCCACTTCTCCTCGTGCGCGTGGCTGCGCTCGCGCCGGCTGCGCAGATAGTCCCGGCCGCTGACCGGCTTCGCCGCCGCGGGTGCGGGCCCGGTCTGCTCCGGCTCCGGCTCGACGTAGACCTTCACACCCCACTCCACCCGGCCGGTCAGCCGGTCGAGAGTGCGCCGGAAGCGGTCCTCGCCGGCCTCGATCATCGCGCGGACCCCGCTGCAGTCCCGGAACACGGTCCCGAGCCGCAGCGGCAGCGGAGTGGTGACCGTGGCGAGCGCGTCGATCACGCCCTGGTGGGCGCGGGCGGTCGCGGCCAGCCAGTCCAGGTCCTCCAGGTGGGCCTTGAGGGCCTCCTCGGAGAAGTCGGCCTCCGAGACGTTGCTGACGACCGCGACCAGGCCGTGGTGGTGCAGCACCGCCGGCGGGGCGCCGCCGATGCCGGTGAGCTGGGTCTGCAACGGCAGGTCGAAGGGGCGGCAGACGGCGTAGACGTACCGCAGTCCGGTCATGGTGCCTCCTTCTTCGGCTTGCGGCCCGGTTCCAGCTCCAGCTCCTCCAGCCGGGCCAGGCGTTCGCGCAGCTCGGCGTTCTCGCGGGCGAGCTCGTCCCGGCGGGCTCCGGAGGAGAGGGCCGGGTCCGTCTCCCACCAGTCGATCCCCATCTCCTTGGCCTTGTCCACCGAGGCGACGATGAGCCTCAGCTTGATCGTCAGCAGCTCGATGTCGAGCAGGTTGATCCGGATGTCGCCCGCGATGACGACACCCTTGTCGAGCACCCGCTCCAGGATGTCGGCGAGGTTGGCGCCGCTGCTCTGGCCGTACGGTTCGGGGAACCGGCTGGCAGTCGTCATCGACGGCTCCCGCCCTCGGCGTACTCCGGCTCCTCTTCGTCCTCGTACTCGGCCTCGGGCTCCTCACCCTCCTCGTACTCGGCCTCGGGCTCCTCGCCCTCCTCGGCCTCGTCCTCGTAGGCGCCCTCTTCCTCGTCCTCGTACTCCTCGGGCTCCTCGGGCTCCTCGGACTCCTCGGTCTCGTCCTCGTCCCGGTACCGCTCGGGCTCCGCCTCGCCCTCTTCCTCGTCCTCGTACTCGCCGGCCTCGGCGTCCTCGGGGGCCTCGTCCTCGGACCCCTCGGACTCCTGCTCCTCCTCGGCGACGGCCTCCTCGTGGGTCCGCACCACCTCGCCGTCGCGGATCTCGCCGCGCCAGCCGTCCTCCGCCTCGCCCTTCAAGGTGATGAAGCGGGCGAAGTTCTTCAGGTCCAGCCTGGTCCGGCGGCCCTGGGCGCGCCAGATGTTGCCGGTCTTCTCGAAGAAGCCCGACGGGTAGTACTCGATGACCAGCAGGACCCGGGTGAGGTTCTCCTCCAGCCGGTGGAAGGAGACCACGCCCTTGGTGGTGCCCTTGGCGCCCTCCGACGTCCACTGGATGCGGTAGTCGGGTATCTGCTCGGTCGTCTGCGCCTTCCAGCTGCGGCTGGACCACCAGATCTTCGCCTGCCAGTCGGAGTGGGTGTCGTCGGCGCGGCTGGCGCTCTTGACGCCCTTGGCGAAGGTGCTGAAGCTCTGGTACTGGGTCCACTGGTCGTAGGCGGTGCGCAGCGGCACGCCGACGTCGACGGACTCCAGGATGACGGTGGGCTTGTTGCCCGATCCGCCCTTCTTGCCCTTGCCACCCCCGAGGTTCCTGACCGCGTCCATCACGTTCTCCTTGGCCCGCGAGGCGCCCAGCTCCAGCGCGGAGCGCAGCGGCCCCTTGCCCTCGGCGATCTTGCGGCCGCCCTCGAGCGCGAGCTTGGCGAATCCGGGGCTGTTGCCCTCGGCTATGTCGTTGAGCTTGTTGGTGGTCTCGCCCAGCTTGCGGCCGAGGCCGGTGAGCATCTTCGTGGCCTGCGCGGCCAGGAACTCCTGCGCCTCCGACTTCAGCCGGTCGGCGGCCTCGCTGTGCGCGAGGTCGGTCAGCGGATTGTCCTTGGCCCCACCCGCGGCCTTGCCGGCCGCGGAGGTGGCCGATCCGACGGTCTCGCTCATCGGTCATCGCCACCCTTCGCGTCCCCGGACCCGGCGCCGCGGGCGGCACCGCCGGCCGCGGCGGTCTTCTTCGCGGCCGTCTTGCGGGCCGCGCTCGTCTTCTTGGCCGCCGCCTTCTTGGCCGGAGCCTTGTCGGCCGCCTTCTTGGCCGGGGCCTTGGCCACGCCCTTCTTGGCGGGGGCCTTCTTGGCCACCCTCTTCCGGGGCGGGCCGTCACCGCGGTCCCGGTCGTCGTCCTCGCGGCCGGACCGCTGCCCGCGGCCGCTCCGCTCCTCGCCGGTGTCCTCGTCGTCCCCGGCCTCGTCCCGCGGCTCGCCCTCGTCCTCGTTCTCGTCGTCGCCGAGATCGGGCGCCACCCCGGACAGCTCGTCACGCATCTGGGCGGTACGGCCGTGCAGCCGGTCGGCGAGCGTGTTCATCTGCCGCTCGACCATGGCCCCGGAGGCGGCCTTGCCGACACCCCGCAGGTCCTGGCGCAACTGGTCCCCGATCTCCTTGAACTGGGGGTTGTTCTTCAGCTGCTGGCTCACCACGTCCGCGATCATCTTGGGACTGAGGTTGAGCTTCTTGCCCGCCACCAGGGAGCCGACGGCGAGCGCCAGTTTCAGCTTCTTGGTACGTCCCAGCAGGTATCCGGCCCCTACGGCGAGGCCCAGTGTCGTTCGGTTCATCGTCCCGTCCCGTTGCCTGTGGTGTCGCCGGAGCCCAGGGCCGTCTCCAGCCGGTCGAGCAGTTCGTCCTCCTGCCGGTCGAACTCCTCCTCGGTGATCTCGCCCGCCTCCAACCGCTCTTCGAGACGGGCGAGTTCGGCCCGGACGGTGGCGGGGTCGTAGTAGATGCGTTCCGCCTCTTGGAGTACCTGCCTGATGGCCCACGCACTGCCTCGCACGGGCGCGAAGGGCAGCATCAGCACTTCGCCGATCAGTCCCACGGTCTTCTCCTTCCGTTCCGTCCGGGCCCGGAGCGCTACTGCACGCCGGCGTCCGCGCCGGCCGCGCTGCCCGCGGGCTCGGCGGGGCCTGGCTCCACGAAGCTGTAGGGCGGCAGCGGACCGTTCACACGCAGGTCCAGGTGGGCGTGGCTCTTGCGGACCTGCTCGACGGCGGCCAGGAAGTCCTCGGCCGAGTCCCGGGCCACCAGGAAGGACACGTTGAGCAGCCAGCCGGTGGACTCGGGGCCGACGCTGAGCGCCGTGGCGGCCGGCGCCAGCAGGCCCTGCACCTCGTTCGCGTCCGCCGACTCCCTGGCCTTGACCCCGGCCGCGACCATCTCGCCCAGTCGGATCTTGTCGTCGTAACTGCCCCCGTTGGAGCGCCGGTTGGCCTCGGCGAGGTTGCGCACCTCGGCGTTCTCGGCCATCACCAGGTGCAGCACGGCCTCCTCGACGTGGGAGGCCTTGACGTTGTACTCGACCTTCCCGTCCAGCTCCCGCAGCCGTTCCAGGTAGTGCTCCGCCCGTTCGGTGAGGACCTGGGTGACGGAGTCGTCGTCGGGGGCGACGCTGCCGAAGCGCATCGGCAGGACACAGCCGGCCGCACCGGTCTCGGCGAGCAGGTTCTGGTGCGCGAGCAGGTCACGGCGCTTGGGGCGCAGGCCCTCGGGGGCGTCGCTGACCACGGCGGTCAGCTCACCGGCGGTGAGGAGGCGCACCGGGAGGGGCGGCTCGCCCACGCCCGTCATGCCCTCCGGGAGCGCCGGGTGCGACCGGGCGGTGATCCCGTAGACGTACGTGCTCACTCCTGCTCCTCCTTACGGCGCGCGGGGGCCTTGCGGGCACGCGGCCGCGACTCCCCCTGCCCTTCCTGACGGGCCTGGCTGAAGGCGTCGGATATGGTCTCGGCGGCGCCGGACAGCGCGCCCTTCGACTTGCCGCGGGCACCGGACTCGGTGACCTCGCCGACGATCTCGGGCAGGCCCGGGCTCTTGTTCGGGCCGGACTCCAGGTCGAGGCGGTTGCACGCCTCGGCGAAGCGCAGATAGGTGTCGACGCTGGCCACGACGACCCGGACGTCGATCTTCAGGATCTCGATGCCGACCAGGGAGACACGTACGAACGCGTCGATGACGAGCCCCCTGTCGAGGACCAGCTCAAGTACGTCGTAGAGGCCGCTGCTGCCGCCTCCGCCTCCGGTCTGCTGTGCCGGGACTACGGTCATGCCGGACATTCCTCCTCGTACGTGGTCGGTTCGCGGTCTTGCGGACGGCCCTTCGGGCGGTGGCCTAACGGCCCCCGCGCTGGTCGGCCCTTCCGCGCTCGTAGCGGCGGACGCGGCGGTAACCGGTCAGCTGCCCCTCGTGGTCGAGTTCGACCTGGTAGCTGGCCATCAGGCTCATCGTGTCGGGCACCCTCTCCAGTTCGAGGACCTCGACCTCCAGCGCCCACCCGCCCTCGGTCTGCCCGAACGAGGACACCGAATCCGGTGTCAGACCGGTGAGTTCCGCGAGCTGGGCGCGTGCCTGGCGCAACACCTCCATGGGTGCCGGACGGCGGTTCTCCGCCGCGGACGTGCCCTTCGCGCTCGCGCTCTGTGACTTCTCGGTCTCCCGTGGCTCTTCTGATTCCCGTGACTGGTGGGAATCCTGTGAATCACGAGAGTTTTGTGTCTTGGATGTGTTGTTCGTGTTCGTCATGGCCACCTCTCCCCTGCGTGTGGCCGCCATGCCCTTGGCCAAACCTTTGGGAGTCAACGCATGCCCCGAGCCGGCCGTCGTGCCTGGTGGCAGCGGATGTGTCAGCCGGCCTGTGCTGCGAGGCGCCGTCGGGCGGGCTTCAGGGACCGGCCACGGCTCGGGACACCGGCCCAGGGGTCCGTCCGTGCCTGGTCCACCGCGTCGGCGATGGTCCAGTGCCGGGCATCGACGCCGGGATCGTCCACCTGTTCCCAGGCTAGGGGCACAGCGACGGGCGCGCCCGGCAGGGGGCGGACGGTGTACGGGGCGACGGCGGTCTGCGCGTAGGCGTTTCGCTGCACGTCCAGGTAGAGCCGGTCGCCGCGCTCGCTCTTGCGGGCGGCGGTGGTGAGCCGGTCCGGGTGCCGGGACGCGGCGTGCTCGGCGACGTCGTGGGCGAATCGCCGTACGGTGTCGAAGTCCTCGCGGCCGTCGAGCGGCACGACGAGGTGCAGCCCGCGTGAGCCCGTCGTCATCGGCGCCACGGGCAGTCCCAGCTCGTCCAGCAGCTCCCGCAGCCATCCGGCGGCCTGCCGCACCGCGCCGAAGTCGTCGCCGGCCGGGTCGAGGTCGAAGACCAGCCGGTCGGGGTGGTCCGGGCCGGCGGCGCGATCGGTGCGGGAGAGCCAGCGGTGCAGGGTGATGCAGGCCTGGTCGGCGAGGTAGAGCAGGGTGGCGGTGTCGTCGCACACGACGTGCGTGACCGTGCCGCCCTCCTTGGCGACCTCGACGCGCTTGATCCACTCCGGATAGTGCTCCGGTGTGTTCTTCTGCATGAACCGCGGCCCGTCCAGGCCGTCCGGATACCTCTCCAGCATCAGGGGACGGCCGCGCAGGTGCGGCAGCAGGTACGGCGCGACGGCCCGGTAGTAGTCGGCGAGGTCGCCCTTGGTGTACTCCTTGGCCGTCCCGCGGCCGGGGAAGAGGACCTTCCCCGGCCGCTGGATGCGCACCGTGCGGCGGCCCACCCGGACCGTCCGCACGTCGCCCTGACTCATCACACGACCGCCTCCTCCACCAGCAGCTTCGCCGCCGCGGCGATGCCCGCGGCGTCGATGCCGGCCGCGTGCAGCTGCTCGTCGGGCGCCGCGGAGCCCGGCATGGTGCGCACCGCGAGCCGGACCAGGCGGGGTACCGGTCGGCCGTCGCCGAAGGCCTCCGCGACGGCGTCCCCGAGGCCGCCCTCCGGATGGTGGTCCTCGACGGTGAGCAAGCAGCCGGTCTCCTCGGCGGCCCGGCGCAGCGTCTCGGCGTCCACGGGCTTCACCGAGTACAGGTCGACGACCCGCACCCGGACACCGGCCTCGGCGAGCCGGTCGGCGGCGGCCAGCGCCTCGGGCACGGTCACCCCGGCGGCGACGACGGTCAGCCGGTCGTCCTCCGAGGAGCGCAGCGTCTTGCTGCCCCCCACCGGGAACTCCTCGTCGGGGCCGTAGATCACCGGTGACGCGCCGCGGGAGGTGCGCAGATAGCGGACGCCGTCGAGGCCGGCCATGGTCGCGACCAGCTTGGCCGTCTGGTTGGCGTCGCACGGGTAGAGCACGGTCGAGTCGTACACGGCGCGGAACATCGCCAGGTCCTCCAGGCCCATCTGCGAGGGCCCGTCCTGCCCGATGGCGACACCGGCGTGCGAGCCGACCAGGTTGATCCCGGAGCCGCTGATGGAGGCCATGCGCACGAAGTCGTAGGCCCGGCTGAGGAACGCGGCGAACGTGCACGCGTACGGCACCCAGCCGCGGGCCGCGATGCCGACGGCGGCGGCGACGAGCTGCTGCTCGGCGATGTAGCACTCGAAGTACCGGTCGGGGTGGGCCTTGGCGAACTCCTCGGTCCTGGTGGAGTCGCCGACCTCGCCGTCCAGCGCGACGACGTCGCCGCGGGCGCCGCCGAGCGCGGCGAGGGCCTTGCCGAAGGCGTCCCGGGTGGCGACCTCGTCCCCCTGGTCGTAGCGCGGCAGCTGCAGGCTCTCGGTGGTGACCGAGCGCACCGCGGCGGCGGCCGGGGGCTCGCTGGCCCGGACGCGCAGGTCGCGCGGTCCGCCGAGTTCGGCGATGGCCTCCTCGGCATCGGGCAGCGGCTTGCCGTGCATTCCCTCGCGGTCCTCGACGGCGGCGACGCCCTTGCCCTTGAGGGTGCGGGCGAGGATCGCGGTGGGCTGGCCGGTGGTGGACAGCGCCTCGCCGTACGCCCGGTCGATCTTGTCGACGTCGTGGCCGTCGATCTCGATGGTGTGCCAGCCGAAGGCCTGGAAACGCCGGGCGTAGGCGTCCAGGTCGTGACCGTGCCGGGTGGGTCCGCGCTGTCCGAGGCGGTTGACGTCGACGATCGTGATCAGGTTGTCCAGGTTCTCGTGTCCGGCGTGTTCGGCGGCCTCCCACACCGAGCCCTCGGCCAGTTCGCTGTCGCCGCACAGCACCCACACCCGGTACCCGGTGCGGTCCAGCCGCTTCCCGGCGAGCGCGATACCGACCCCGACCGGCAGGCCCTGGCCGAGGGAGCCGGTGGCCGTCTCCACCCAGGGCAGGCGCCGGGGCGTCGGATGTCCTTCCAGCCGGCTGCCGAGCTTGCGGAAGGTGAGCAGTTCGCCGTCCTCGATGGCGCCGGCCGCCTTGTACACGGAGTACAGCAACGGCGACGCGTGTCCCTTGGAGAGCACGAGGCGGTCGTTGGCGGGGTGCTCGGGGCGTTCGAAGTCGTAGCGCAGATGGTTCGCCAGCAGGACTGCCATCAGGTCGGCCGCGGACATCGAGGACGTGGGATGCCCGGACTCCGCGGCGGCGGACGCCCGCACGCTGTCCACGCGCAGCTGCTGTCCCAGTTCGGCGAGTTCGGCACTGTTCATGAGTTTCCTCGGTCTCCTTGCACAGAGTCGGTCTGTTGGGTGCGGTCCGCGGGGTCAGGGGCGTCGGAGCGCCTGACGGGACCGGGGGCGGGGTGTCCGGGGGCGGGGTGCGCGGATTCGGGACGCCGGGGGGAAGGGTGTTCCCGGCCGCTCTCGGCCGCACCTGTGCCGGGCTGGTCGCGCGCCGGTTCCCCGCCGGGCCGGCGCTTGGCGGGCTCCCCACCCGGCTGGTTCCTCGCGGGCTCCCCACCCGGCTGGTTCCTCGCGGGCTCCCCACCCGGCTGGTTCCTCGCGGGCTCTCCGCCCGGCTGGATCTCGGCCGTCTCCCGGCCCGGCTGGTTTCTCGCGGTGTGCGCGGTGTGCTCGGTGTGCGCGCTCCTACGGCTCGGCTGTTTCGTCATGGGCTCGTCTCCTTGCCGTCGCGACCGGCGCCGGACCCCGGAGGTGGCCCGGAAGTCGCGCCCTCCTCTGACTGCTTCCCCGGCCCGGCCGGACCACCGGGTACCCGCGCCAGTTCCGGGGAGGCCGTGTCCAGGGGCACCGACCACGCCCGCAGGAGGCCCAACTGGACTCCCTGGCGCGGCAGTACGCTGTCCAGCAGCCAGTCGGCGACGACCCGGACGCGGTTGCCCGGCAGCGCGGCCAGGTGGTATCCGCGGGTGACCGCGCCGGCCACCGGCCCGGACAACGGGATGCCGAGCGGATTGGCGGCGGCCCGGACGCCGCCCAGGTCCACGGCGAAGCCGAGGTCGCGGTGGCGGTACGGGCGCCGACGCCGGCCGAGGCCGAGCGAGGCGGCCACGTTCTCCCCGGCCACCCGGCCCTGCCGCCACGCGTGCTGGGCCGTCATGGACGTGAACTCGCCGGGACGCCGCAGGTCCGGAACGGCGGCCGCGTCACCGCAGGCGAAGACCTCCGGGCGGCCCGGCATCCGCAGGAAGGGGTCGACGATCAGCCGGCCGCGCTCCAGCGGCTGCCCGACGGCCTCCACCAGCGGATCGGGCCGTACGCCCACGCACCACACCAGGGTCCTGGACGCGACGAACTCGCCGTCGGTGAGCAGCACCCCGTCATGGGTGGCCTCCTTCACCGAGGTTTCCGTCCGGACCTCCACGCCCCGCGCCCGCAGCACCCGGTCCGCCGTGCGCGACAGCCGCCGGTCCAGCTCAGGCAGCACGCGCGGCGCCACGTCCAGCAGGATCCAGCGGGGCCGCAGCCCGCCGGGGAGCGGAATGCGGCGGGCCAGTTCGTCGGTGAACATCTGCATGTGCGCGGCCACCTCGGTACCGGTGTAGCCGGCGCCGACCACGACGAAGGTGCACCGGGCGGCGCTGGTCGCCGTGTCGTCGCCCGCCGCGGCCAGCTCCACCTGGCGGGTGACGTGGTCCCGCAGATACAGCGCTTCGGGCAGTCCGCGGAACCCGTGCGCGTGCTCGGCGATACCCGGGATCGGCAGCAGCTTGTTGACGCTGCCGACGGCGAGCACCAGCCGGTCGTAGCCGAGGGTGCCCGTGCCGCCCTCGGGGTCGGTGTAGTGGACGGCGTGGCCGTCCAGGTCCACGCGGTCCGCCTCACCGAGCACCAGCCGCACCCCGCGCAGGGTGCCGGGCAGCGAGACGGTGACCCTGCGGGCCTCCAGGACACCCGCGGCGACCTGGGGCAGCAGCGGCAGGTACAGGAAGTAGTCGGTCGGGTTCAGCAGCGTGATGTCGGCCCGGTCACGGGTGAGACGGGCCAGGGTGCGAGCGGCCCGGTACCCGGCGAAACCGGCGCCGACGACCACGACGTGAGGTCGGCTCACGGGGCGCCTCCGGCGGTGTGGCTCGTCCGAGGCATTCCGCGTAACCGGGGCGGCAGCACCCAAACGCCGGGCGGGTCACCCGTACGCCGGTGGGAGCACCCGAACGCGCCCGGTGAGCGGCCACCGGAGGCGCGCGCCGGTGTCCGCCGGGAGCTACGCCCACCCGATGTGCGCGCCGGCGGCGGCCGGGAGCCACGTCCACCCGAAGCGGGCGCCGACGCCCACCGGGAGCCACGTCCACCCGAAGCGGGCGCCGGTGCCGGCCGGGAGCCACGCCCACCCGATGTGCGCGCCGCCGGCGGCGGCGCGCTGGCGGCGGCCGGGAGCCACGTCCCTGCATGTCCGCGCCGACGCCGGCGCCGGTGCTGCGTTCACTGCGCCCATCGACGTCGGCCGGGCACTGTCGGGCACTGGCCGTCGGTCGGGCACTGGTCGTCGGTGCACGGCGGTCCGCGGGCGCCTGCGGACACCGTCCGGAACGGCGTTTCGCCCGGAAGCCGCCGGTTACCCGCCCGGGGACCCGTTTCCCCGCAGTCCAGCAGCCCGCGCGGAGGTTCCGCCCATGCCCGAGTACGGCTATTTCCTGGCGAGCGAGGAGCACGACCCCGCCGGCCTCGTCGAGCAGGCCCGGATGGCCGAGCAGGCCGGCTTCCAGGCGCTGTGGATCTCCGACCACTTCCACCCGTGGAACGACGCGCAGGGGCAGAGTCCGTTCGTGTGGTCGGTGATCGGCGCGCTGTCGGAGGCCGTGTCGCTGCCCATCGAGACCGCGGTGACCTGCCCGACCGTGCGGATGCATCCGGCGGTGGTGGCACAGGCCGCGGCGACGAGTGCCGTGATGACCGGCGGCCGCTTCCGGCTCGGCGTCGGCACGGGCGAGGCGCTGAACGAGCACATCCTCGGCGACCGGTGGCCGCCGCTGCACGTGCGGCTGGAGATGCTGGAGGAATCGATCCAGGTGATGCGCCGGCTGTTCAGCGGTGAGGAGGTCAACCACCACGGCACGCACTACACCGTGGAGAACGCCCGCCTCTACACCGTCCCCGACGCACCGGTGCCGATCGACGTCTCCGGGTTCGGGCCGAAGGCCACGTCGCTGGCGGCCCGGGTCGGCGACGGCTACATCACGATGATGCCGCGGGAGGACATGGTCACGCAGTTCCGCAAGGGCGGCGGCGGGACCAATCTGGTGAGCGGCGGCATGAAGGTCTGTTACGGCACCGACCGGGACGCGTGCGTCCGTACGGTGCGCGAGCTCTGGTACAACGAGCTGCTGCCCGGCGAGATGGGCCAGGTGCTGCCCACGCCGCGGCACTTCGAGCAGGTGCGGGAACTGGTCACCGAGGACATGGTGCGTCAGAAGGTGGTGTGCGGCGACGAAGTCGACCAGCACGTGGCCGGGCTGAAGGCGTTCGCCGACGCCGGGTTCGACCGGGTGTACGTGAATCAGATCGGGCCGGACCAGCGGGGGTTCTTCGACTTCTACCGCACGAAGGTGCTGCCGCAGCTCGGCGGATGAGGGGTGTGGGGTGCCGGCCGTTGCCGGGCGGTTGCCGGGTGCGGACGGCGTGGGCCGGTTGCGCAGTTCCCCGCGCCCCTCGGGCTGGTTGCCGCGCTGGCGATCAAAGGGGCTCCTGGAACGGTGGGGCGCTCGGGTGCGGGTGACGTGTGGCCGGGCGCGCAGTTCCCCGCGTTCCTTCGGGGCTCTCGTTCGTCCCCGCGGCCCTTAGGGGCTCTCTTCGGGGGGCGAAGTCGGCTGGTGGCAGGGGTGTGCCCCCGGCCCGCTTCATTGTGGGGCCGGGGGCACATGGGGGGGGTCAGGCCCGGTGGCGCGAGTCCTCCGGGTGGGTGTCCGGCCTGGCCGGGGCGTCGGGCGGCATCGGCGGGTACGGCATGCCGAGGCCGCTCGGCGGGGCGGCCGGCGCGCTGCCGCCGATCACGTGCTGCGGAGCGCGCGGGGTGCTGTGCCCGTGTCCCTGCCGGGCGGCGCCGCGCAGCAGGTAGGCCGCCGCGCCGAGGATCGCCGCGGTGATCAGTGCGGCCGCCCAGCCGGGCAGCCCGATGGCCAGGGCGAGGCCCACCGCGAGCGCCACCGCGGCGCCAGCGTAGAGGGCGGCCGCGCCGGAGGCGGCGTAGAGCGTGGCGGTGCGGCGCTGCTTGCGGGACTGCTCGCGCAGTTCGTCGCGTACCGTCTCGCGTGCCACCTGTGCCAGCTCTTCGACAAGGTGCTTGTCCAGATGTTCCAGGTGATCCAAACGGTCCATGCCTTGCGGGTACCCTGCGGACACCGTCGGTAACGCCGAGCCCGCTGCGCCGTGCGGGTCGCCCCAACTAGGCTCGGCCGCATGGAGATTATGGGCGCCTCGCTGCGCATCTGCGTCGACGACCTCGAAGCCGTGATTCCTTTCTACGAGCGTCTGGCGGGCGGCAGAGCCCTGCGCTTCGACCGCGGCGGCGTCCAGGTCGCCGCGGTCGGCTCCTTCCTCCTGATGAGCGGCCCCGAGCAGGAACTGGAGATCCTGCGCAAGGTGACGGCGACGATCGCCGTGCAGGACGTGGACGAGGCCCACCGGCTGCTGGCGGAGCTCGGCGCCCGCATCGTCGCCGGGCCGGTGGCGACGCCGGGGGGCCGCAACCTGCTGGCCGTGCACCCGGACGGCTCGGTCTTCGAGTACGTGGACCAGCGGGGTTGAGCCGGCCGGGCCGAGTACGAACGTGCGTCGGCTGGGCTGAGCTGGCCGAACTCGGGCCCCCACTCCACTGGCTGGGCTGAACCGCCCGAACTCGGGCCCCCACTCCACCGGCTGGGCTGTACCGCCCGAACTCCGGCCCGCACTCGACCGGCCGGGCTGAGCCGGCCGAACTCGGGCCCCCACTCCACCGGCTGGGCTGAACCAGCCGAACTCCGGCCCCCACTCCACCGGCCGGGCTGAACCGCCCGACCTCCGGCCCGCACTCGACCGGCTGGGCTGAACCGCCCGGACCCGCGCTCAGGCCGGGTCCGGGCGCATGCGGAAGTCGTAGCGGGCGGGCAGGGGCCCCTCGCCGAGACGGGCCCAGAGCCGGCCGATCACGTCCGCGCCCTCCCTGAGGTCGGCGACCTCGAAACCCTCGTCGAAGACGGCACGGGCCCGCGCGGCCCGGCCCTCGGCGAGCAGCAGCTCGGCCTCGAGCAACCGGAACCGGCCGCGCCGCCGGACGGCGCCCGGCAGCCGGTCCCACACCGACCGGGCCCGTGCCGTGTCCCGGACGCGGAGCAGCGCGTCGAGGGCCTCCCGGCCGAGCGCGGCCACGGCGGCGACCCAGGCCTCCTCCTCGCCGCCGCCTTCGTTCAGACCGCCGCCGTCGTTCCGGCCCCCGCCGCCGCTCCGCTCGCCCCCGCGGTCGTTCCAGTCACCCGCGCGGTCGTTCCGGTCGCCCTCGCCGCCGCTCCAGTCGCCCCCGCCGCCGTTCCGGTCGCCCCCGCGGTCGTTCCGGTCGCCGTTGCCGCTCCCGTCACCGGCGTGGCCACTGCCGTCCCCCTCGATCTCGCCGCCGTCGGTCACGCGGGGGTCGCTCACGTCGTCCAGGCGTCGCGGCAATGTGCGGCACAGGTCGTCGAAGGCGGCCGCATAGCGTTCGGCGGCCCGTTCGTGGTGGTCGGTCTCCTGGTCGGCGACGGCCAGGCAGCGCAGCAACGGCCACGGGGAGGACGCGCGCACGAGGCCGCGTTCCCAGCTACGGACCGCCTGGGCGCGGTCGCCGGCGTGCCACTGGGCGACACCGAGGTGGTACTCGGTGTGCGGGGTGACCCGCGCGGTCTCCAGCATGTCCCGCCAGTGCGGCGCGACCAGGGTGTCGCCGGGCGGCGCCGCCCGGTCCGGCTCGGGCAGGGAGCCGGTGCGCAGCAGCTCCCGCCAGGGCGCCTGTGCCTCGCCGAGGGTGGACTCGGCGAACGGCGTACCCGGCAACTTCCACCCGTGGCACAGGACTTCCAGCGCGCCCCAGCCGGAGCCGACGGCGAGGGTCTCACCGGGTTCGGTGTCGGCGCCCGGCCGCCACGCGGCGTAGGCCTCCTCGACGCGGGCGCGCGGCAGCGCGGCCTCCAGGCGTTCCTCCGCCTCCCGGACGGCCCGCTCCCACGGTCCGCCGGGCGGCGCGGCGAGCGGCCCGTAGGCCTCCAGCCAGGACACCTCGCTCTCCGCCTCCAGCCGGACGTGCTCGAGCTGGGTGCGGGCGAGGCCGGCCTGGATCTCGCAGTAGCCGCCGGTGCCGGGCTCGGTCAGCCACTCCTGCCAGCGCCGGCCGCCGGGACCGCTGCCCCACACGAACAGTTTGCGGCCGCGCAGCACGTCGGTGGACGTCTGCACCAGCCCGTGCCCGTCCGCGTCCTGTGCGGCGATCCAGCGGCGGCGGCCGTCCGGGACCTCGTAGAAGTAGTCGGCGGCGTACGGGCTGTTCATCGGGTAGGTGCGGTCCAGACCGTCGTACGACGGAACCGGCACCCGGCGCAGTCGGCGTTCGTAGCCGAAGTGCCAGGCCTCTTCGGCGGGGGCCAGGACCCGGCGGTCCTCGGGCACGGCGATGTTGGACCACCAGTAGGCGGGCGCGGGCCGCTCGTGCGGGTTGCGGACGCGGACGCCGACGTAGAGGAAGTCCGAGCCCTCGGGCAGCCACAGATCGACCTGGAAGGGCAGGTCGCGCAGTCGCTCCCACTCCCACAGGCGCAGCATCTCGCCGCCGTCGGGGGCCGGCACCCGGGCGGCGTGCAGGGGCGCGCAGGAGAGGGTGGTGTGGCCGGTGGCGCCGATGTTCCATTCGATGCCGCCGGAGTACCAGGCACCGTTGAGGGCGAAGTTGGCGGGCTGGAACACCGGGTTGCGGTAGAGGAGTTCACGCCGGGTGGGCAGGTGGAACAGGGAGACGATCCGGCCGCCGAGGCCGGGCAGGACGGTGGCGCGCAGCCGGTCGTTCTCGATCACCAGCGCGTCGAGGGCGCGGGCCCGGCGGGTTCTGCCGTACCCGTCCCGTATCCGCACCGGCAGCAGGCTGTGCAGCGGCTCGTAACCGAGCTGCCGGGCCATGTCCCGGGGCATCTCCTCGCGTTCCCGGTGGTCGATGCGGTGCACCTCGTCGAGCGGGCGCAGTGGCGGCAGGGGGTTGTCGGGCCCCAACCGCGCGGCGGGCAGGGCCAGTACCTCACGTCGGATCCTCGTCACGATGACCATGGAACCCGGCGTCGCGGCCGTCGGCCAGGGGAGCTGCCGGTCAGGATTCCGCAAAGGCGCTTCCGGTGGGCCCGGCCGGAAGCGCGGCCACCTGCCGTCAGGACCGAGGCCGATGCCCGTACCGAGACCGGCACCGTCCACCGCCGATGCCCGCGCCGAGACCGGCACCGCCCACCGCCGATGCCCGCGCCGAGACCGGGACCCCCCACCGCCGATGCCCATACCGACACCCGCACCGCCCCACCGCCGATACCCACACCGAGACCGGCACCCCCACCGCCGATACCCACACCGACAACGGCGCCCCCACCGCCGCTGCCCATACCGAGACCCGCACCGCCCACCGCCGATGCCCGTGCCGTAGCCGCCGTCCGTGTCGTTCGGTGTCAGTGCCGACGTGTCGTGAGCGCGCCCGCGCCGCCGGGAGGCGGTCAGCCGGCGGGGCGCATCTCCGTGGTCAGGGCCCAGCGTTCGTGGTCGCGCCAGGCTCCGTCGACGTAGATCATGGCGGGCGAGAAGCCCTCCAGCCGGAAGCCGGCGCCCCGGGCGAGGGCGATGGAGGCGGTGTTCCCGGGCTGCACGTTGATCTCCAGCCGGTGCAGGCCCAGCGGTCCGAACGCGTGGCCGACCACCAGGTCCAGGCCCTCGCGCATCAGCCCGCGTCCGGCAGCGTGCGCGAAGGCGCCGTAACCGAGGGCGCCGCACTGGAAGGCGCCCCGGACGATGTTGTTGATGTTGATGTACCCGGCGATGCCCCCGCCGTCCTTCTCGCACACCAGGAAGCCGGCCTTGGCCGGGTCCTCGATCAGCCGGCCGGCGTACTCGGCGTAGGACGCGTCGGTGTCCGGCGGGAACAGCCACGGCCGGTGCAGGTCCTTGCTCTCCCGGGTCCGGGCGATGAACTCGGCTCCGTCCTGGAGGGTGAAGTGGCGGATGGCGGCGCGAGGGCCCTCGGCGAGGAACGGGGACGGAGTGTGCGGCATCCGGCCAGCCTACGACGTGCCGGGGACGGCGTCCGCCGGGTTGCGCCCGCACGGGTAATGCCCCGCACGGCCGCCCGTACGGGCCACGCCGCCCGCGGGCCGGTCCGTACGGGCCACGCCCCCCCCCGTGGGCTGGTCCGTACGGGCGGGGTGCCACCCGGCCGGGCCGGCGCGGGAGGTCAGCGCAGTGCCGGCTGGTCCAGCGTCAAGGTCCCCGCGTCCGCGTCCAGTTCGGCCGCCACGCCGAAGGGGACGGTGCGGGCTCCCGCGCAGTGGCCGAACCCGACGTCCTCCAGTACCGGAACACCGAGCGAGCCCAGCCGGTCGGCCAGCAGGGGACGCAGCTCGGCGTGGTCCGCGCACTCCTCCCAGGAGCCGAGCAGCACCCCGCGCACCCCCTCCAGCCAGCCGGCGCGCAGGAGCTGGGTGAGATACCGGTCCAGCCGGTACGTCTCCTCGCGCACGTCCTCCAGGCACAGCAGCCCGCCGCTCGCCGAGGGACGGGCGTGCGGGGCGCCGCGTTCGGCGGCGAGCAGGGACAGACAGCCGCCGAGGGTGACGCCACGGGCCCGTCCGGGCACCAGGGGCGTGCCGCCGGAGGCGATGGTGCGGACCGTCTCCGGGGCGAAGAGCGTGGCCCGCAGATGCTCCTGCGCGCCCGCGTGCTTGATGAAGTCGATGCCGGCCGCCATCGGCCCGTGCAGCGTGGCCAGCCCCAGCCGGGTGGCGAAGGCCTCGTGCAGGACGGTGATGTCGCTGAAGCCGACGAGGATCTTCGGTCCGACCGCCCGCATCGCCTCCCAGTCGAGCAGGTCGACCATGCGCTGCGCCCCGTACCCGCCGCGGGCGCACAGCACCGCGTCCACACGGGGGTCGCACCAGGCGTTCTGGAAGTCGGCCGCCCGGTCGGCGTCGGTGCCGGCCAGGTAGCCGAACTCGTCGTGCCGGTCCAGGACATGGGGTCCGGTCACCGGGTCGAGGCCCCAGCCGCGCAGCACGTCGAGGCCCGCCTGCAGCCGCTCCTCGGGTACCGGTCCGCTGGTGGCGACGACGGCGACCCGGGCACCGGGGGCCAGCCGGGCCGGCCGCAGCAGTTCCTTCACGGGCGCAGCTCCACCTTCGGGATCCGAGGCTCCGGGTCGAGCCCGAACACCTGGGCGTACAGGGACAGTTCGGCCTCCAGGGCGCGGATCATCGTGTCGGCCCGCCGGAACCCGTGCCCCTCCCCCGCGAAGGTGAGGTAGGCGTGCGGCACGCCCCGGCCCGCGATCCGGGCGAGGAAGCGTTCGCACTGGGCGGGCGGGCAGATCACGTCGTCCAGGCCCTGGAGCAGCAGGAAGGGTGCGGTGAGCCGGTCGGCGCGCGCGGTCGGCGATCGCTCGGCGTACCGGGCCGGCACCTCGGAGAGCGGGCCGATCAGCGACTCCAGGTAGCGGGACTCGAAGTCGTGGGTCTCCCCCGGGCCCCAGGTGGTCAGGTCCAGGACGGGGTAGATGATGGTGCCGCAGGCGTAGAGGTCGGTGGTGGTCAGGGATGCGGCGGTGGTCCAGCCGCCGGCGCTGCCGCCCCGGATGGCGAGCCGGGCGGGGTCCGCGGTGCCCTCGTCGGCGAGGGCGCGGGCCACGGCCGCGCAGTCCTCGACGTCGACCACGCCCCACTGCTCGCGCAGCCGCTCCCGGTAGGCCCGGCCGTATCCGGTGGAGCCGCCGTAGTTCACCTCGGCGACGCCGATGCCCCGGGAGGTGAAGTAGGCGATCTCCAGGTCGAGCACGAGCGGCACCCGGCTGGTGGGGCCGCCGTGCGCCCAGATGACGTAGGGCGGCAACTCACCGTCACCGGACGTCCGTTCGGGATGGTGCGGGGGGTAGACGTGGGCGTGCACCTCGCGGCCGTCGGGGCCGGTGAAGACGCGGATCTGCGGCTCGGGGTAGTAGGCCGGGTCGACGGGGTCCCGGTGCCGGGCGCCGATCGCCCGGGCGCGCCCGGTGCGGGTGTCCAGTTCGACCACCTCGTGGGCGGTGCGCGGGCTGGCGCCGACCGCGACGATCCGTTCGCCGTGTGCCGCGAGCGTGGACGCGAACTCGGTCCACGGCCCGGCGGCGTCGACCACTTCTCCGGACTCCGGGTCGAGTATGCCGAGCAGGGTCGATCCCCGGCCGTGCACGACCGCGATCAGGCCGTTGTCCAGCGGCGCGAACCAGCGCAGGCCCAGTTTCCACAGCGGGCCGGCGAACTCCTCCTCGCGCGGGCACAGCGCGACGCCGTCCCGGTACAGGTTCCACCAGCCGTCGCGGTCGCTCGCGTACAGCAGACGGCCGTCCGTGGACCATTCCGCCTGGGCCACGGCCTCGTCGGGGCCGCCGGCCGCGGTGCGGACCGAGTGCAGGGTGCCGTCGGCACCGACCTCGGCGACGAGCAGTTCGGTGCCGTCCCAGGGCATCCGCGGATGGTCCCAGGCGAGCCAGGCGGCCCGGCGGCCGTCGGGCGAGAGCCGGGGGCCGGTGACGAACCGGTGCCGTTCGCCGGTGAGTTCGCGAACGGCGGCCCGGTCCCCGGCGGCCGAGCCGTCCAGCGGTACGGCGGCCAGGACGCGCCGCAGGTCTCCCGGTCCGTCCCCGGTGAACTCCTCCAGCACGCACCACACCTCACCGCGGGCGAGGTCCACCTGCGGCTCCGCCCAGCGCAGTCCGCCGCCCACCGGGGAGAGGGGGGTCAGCGGTCGCGGCTCGCCGCCGGGCTCGTACCGGTACAGCCGCTGGTCGGCGAAGTGCGTGAACACCACCAGGGGGCCGTCGTCCGTCACCACCCCGGTCCACGGCCGGCCGCCGTACTCGATGACGCGGCTGCGCACGTTCCACGGCTGCGGCAGCACCGACTCCTCGGTGCCGTCGGCGGTCCGCCGTACCAGCGCGCGCCGGCCGCCCTCGGCCGGCCGCGGCTCGGTCCACCACACCTCGTCCCCGACGAAGCCCACCCACTCCGGATGCCCGTCGTGCGCGGCGGCCAGCGCCGCGTCGATGGGCGAGGGCCAGGAGCCGTACGCCGACTTTCGCACCTCGTCCCCCCTCATCCCTAGGCCGTCCGCAGGAAGCGGTCGAGGACCCGCACACCGAAGTGCAGCGCGTCCACCGGCACACGTTCGTCCACGCCGTGGAACATCGCCTGGTAGTCGTATCCCTCGGGCAGCTTCAGCGGGGTGAAACCGTAGCCGGTGATGCCGAGCCGGGAGAACTGCTTGGCGTCCGTGCCGCCCGACATGCAGTACGGCACCACGTGCCCGTCGGGCGCGAACTCCTCGACGGCGGCCCGCATCCTCGCGTACGTGGGCGAGTCGAGCGGGGCCTGGAGCGCCACCTCGCGGTGCGCGAACTCCCAGGTCACGTCCGGGCCGGTCAACCGGTCGAGGGTGGCGCCGAACTCCTTCTCGGTGCCCACCAGACAGCGTCCGTCGACGAAGGCCACCGCCTCGCCGGGGATGACGTTCAGCTTGTAACCGGCCGCCAGCATGGTCGGGTTGGCGCTGTTGCGGACGGTCGACTCGACCAGTTTGGCGGCCGGGCCGAGCTTCTCCAGGAGCCGGTCCACGTCCGCGAAGTCGGGCTCGATGCCGTACAGGGCGGCGAGTTCGGTGAGCGCGGCCCGCACGGTCGGGGTGAGCCGCAGGGGCCACTCGTGCTCGCCGATCCGGGTGACGGCGGCGGCGAGCCGGGTCACCGCGTTCTCCTTGTTCACCTTGGAGCCGTGTCCGGCCCGGCCGTGCGCGGTGAGCTTGAGCCAGCCGGTGCCCCGCTCGCCGGCGGCGATCGGGTAGATCTGCCGGCCGGCGCCGTCGTGGAAGGTGAAGGCACCGGACTCGCTGACGCCCTCGGTGCAGCCCTCGAAGAGCTCGGGGTGCCGGTCGGCGAGGAAGCCGGAACCGTCCTCGGCGCTGGCCTCCTCGTCCGCGGTGAACGCGATGACGAGGTCCCGGCGGGGCCGTACGCCCTGCCGGGCCCAGGACCGGACGACCGCCAGGATCATCGCGTCCATGTTCTTCATGTCGACGGCGCCCCGGCCCCACACGACGCCGTCGCGGATCTCGCCGGAGAACGGGTGCACGCTCCAGTCGGCGGCCTCGGCGGGCACCACGTCGAGGTGCCCGTGCACGAGCAGCGCGTCGGCCGACGGGTCGGTGCCCTCGATCCGGGCGACGACGTTGGTCCGGCCCGGCGTGCGCTCCAGCAGCAGCGGGTCCAGGCCCGCTCCGGACAGCCGCTCGGCCGCGTACTCGGCCGCCGGCCGCTCCCGGCAGTCCCCGCCGCCCCGGTTGGTGGTGTCGACGCGGATCAGGCCGGAGGTGAACTCCACGACCTCGTCCAGGGCCTGCTGGTCAGCCATACTGCTCCTCCACGGCGGCGGAGACGATCGTGGTGACCGCCTTGAACGTCCGGATCCCCTCGAACATGGTGGCGCTGGTGTACGCCACTTTCCGCTCCCCGATCCGGGCGACCCCCGGGACGACGGTCGCGGCCATCGCCAGGTGCTCGGCGTCGAACTCGACGGCGACGGTGAACGGCCCGGCCTGCGCCGGCTGGTGACGGGCCGCCAGCCGGGCGGCCTCCTTGGCGGCGGAGCGGATGTCGGCCGCGGTGCGGGCCGGGGTGCGGCACACCGCGGCGTAGCGCGACACATGGTCCTTGACGGCGACCTTCAGCGCCTCGGGCGCGTAACCGAGGGCGTCCTCGCAGGCCAGGTCGTCACCGGTGACGAGCACGACGGGAACGCCGTACTCGGCGACGACATGCGCGTTGAGCAGGCCCTCGCTGGCGCGGACGTCGTCCAGCCACACCCCGGTGATCTGGTTGGCGAGGTAGGTGTGGGCGAGGACGCCCTCCATGCCGGCGCCCGTGTGGTAGCCGATGAACGCGATGCCGTCGACGTCGCCGTGCTGCACGCCCTCCACCATGGACAGCTCCTTGTGCCGTCCGGTGAGCATCTCGACCCGTTCGTCGAGCCGCTCCAGCAGCAGGTTGCGCATGCTCCAGTGGGCCTCGTTGACGAGCACCTGGTCCGCGCCGCCGTCGAAGAAGCCCTGCGCCGCCGCGTTCACGTCGGAGGTGAACATCGAACGGCACCGCTCCCACTGCGGCGTCCCCGGCAGTACGTCGCCCGGCCAGGTGACGCCCGTGGCCCCCTCCATGTCGGCACTGATGAGGATCTTCATGCGGCTTCGTTCCCTCGCGGTTCAGCGGCTTGCCGGCCGGCCGGTGACAGCGGTGTGCGACACAGCGCGGTGAACCGTGCGGCGGTGACGGGGATCTTCATGGTGCTTCACGTTACGCGCCGACGGGGGAACTTCCTACGAGGCGGAAAGGGCTCGGCGCCGGCCCCGTGTCCGCTCGTGCGGCGCGACCGCCGCACCCGGGCCGCACCGGACCGTGCCGGTGCGGCTCCGGGCCGGCCCGGAGCCTCAGGCGGCGGTCACTTTCCGGCCAGTATGAACCAGCGGGCCGGCAGGTCGATGCGGGTGCCGTCGGCCAGGTGCTCGGTCTGCGGCACCACCGTGTCGCCGGTCGCGAGGATCTCCAGGCCGGCGTCGGACAGCAGGCGCGGGACCTCCTCGTCGCCGGCGTCGGCGGGCTTCAGCCCGTGGTGGAAGACGCGCTGCAGCTTGGGTCCGGGACCGTCCGGCTCGGACGCCGCACGCGCCAGGACGTCCCGGGAGGCGGAGGTGAGTTCGACGACGAACGCGCGCCCCTCGCTGCCGATGATCTCCGCTACGGCGGCGGCCACGGCCGGACGCGCGGCCGGTTCGCTCTGGTGGATGACGGCCCGCATGTAGACGTTGCTGTCGCCGAGCCGGTCGTGCAGCGTGCGTACGGCGTCGATGTCGGTGAGGTCGAGCTGCTGGAACTCCACGGTGCCGTCGCCGCCGGCGCGGCGGGCGTGCTCGACGGCGGCGTGCGAGAGGTCGACACCGACGGCGTGGGCGAACCGGGTGGCCAGATGGCGGGTCTGGGTGCCGTTGCCGCAGCCGAGGTCGACGATGGTACGGGAGGCGTCCGCGTGCGACAGCAGCAGTTCGCTGTGCGGTCCGGCGGAGAGAGCGGGGTCGGAGTCCCAGATCGCCTCTCCCCGCGCGTCGGAGGTCGCGCTCCAGTAACCTTCCCAGTTCTTGCGGTAGTTGTCCGAGACGTGCATGCGATCTCCCAAGGTCGGTTACTTGATCGGGATATCGCGTCGGGCCGGAGTGGGGCAAGGGGCCGGCGGCCACGTTCCTGAGAACCGGGCGTCACGGCCGCGCGGGGGGCCCGGAGTACGTCGTGCTCCCCGCCCACCGGCATGCGGCCGGGGCCCGTGATCCGGGCGATCTGCGGTGCGATCGGCATCGTCGTCACGCCGGCCGGCCTGCGCGCCGGGGACGGCCGGGACGACCCGCCTGGGACCTCCCCTCTGGCGCCGTCGTCACGAGCGCGCGAGCCGGGCCGCGAGATAGGGCGCCGTGGCGCTGCGGCGGGCCCTCGCCACCTTGGCCGGCGGCCCCTCCGCGACCACCCGCCCGCCCGCGTCGCCGCCGCCCGGCCCGAGGTCGATGACCCAGTCGGCGGTGGCGATCGTGTCCAGGTCGTGCTCGACGAGGACGACCGTGTTGCCGGCGTCGACGAGCCGGTGCAGCTGTCGCAGCAGCAGCGCGATGTCCGAGGGGTGCAGCCCCGCCGTCGGCTCGTCGAGCAGGTAGAGCGCGTGCCCGCGGCGGGCTCGCTGCAGCTCGGTGGCCAGTTTGATGCGCTGCGCCTCACCACCGCTGAGTTCCGTCGCGGGCTGGCCCAGCCGCAGGTACCCCAGTCCCACCTCGCGCAGCGTCTCCAGACTGCGGGAGGCGGCCGGGACGGCGGACAGGAACTCGGCGGCGGCGTCGACGGACAGCGCCAGCACCTCCGCGATGTTCTTGCCGCGGTAGGTGACCTCCAGCGTCTCGGCGTTGTACCGGGCGCCATGGCAGGTCGGGCACGGCGCGTAGGTGCCGGGCAGGAACAGCAGTTCCACCGCGACGAATCCTTCGCCCTGGCAGGTCTCGCACCGCCCCTCGGGCACGTTGAAGGAGAACCGCCCGGCCGAGTAGCCGCGCGCCCTGGCCTCGTCCGTCGCCGCGTACAGCTTGCGCACCGCGTCGAACATGCCCGTGTACGTGGCCAGGTTGGACCGGGGAGTCCGGCCGATGGGCCGTTGGTCGACCAGGACCAGCCGGTCGAACGACTCGACCCCCGACGCGTCCTGGACGTCGACCTCCAGCCGCGCCTCCTCGGGCTCCTCGGGTACGACTCCGAGGTGGCCGCGGACGACCTCGGCGAGCACCTGCGTCACCAGCGTCGACTTTCCGGAACCGGACACGCCCGTCACCGCCGTCAGGACGCACAGCGGTACGTCGACGGACACGTCACGCAGATTGTGCCGGGAGACGCCGCGCAGGTGCAGCCAGCCGTGCGGTGTGCGCGGGCGGTGGTCGAGCGGCTGGGCGCGCCCGAACAGGTACTGGCTCGTGGCCGACTCCCGGACCCGCTCGAGACCGGCGACCGGGCCGCTGTACAGCACGCGTCCACCGCCCTCGCCCGCGCCGGGGCCGATGTCGACCACCCAGTCCGCCCGCCGTACGACGTCCATGTCGTGCTCCACGACGAACAGCGAGTTGCCCGCCGCCTTGAGGCGGTCCAGCACGTCCAGCAGCGGTTCCGCGTCGGCCGGGTGCAGGCCCGCGGAGGGCTCGTCGAGGACGTAGACGACGCCGAACAGCCCCGAGCGCAGCTGGGTGGCGATCCGCAGGCGCTGCGCCTCGCCGGGCGACAGGGTCGTCGAGCGGCGCCCGAGGCTGAGATATCCCAGGCCCAGGTCGAGCAGTACGTCGATGCGCGCGACCAGATCGCCGCAGATCCGGACCGCGACCTCGGTCGTCTCCCCGGATCGGGCGGTCGACGTGGTGGCGTCGGCCTTGGACCGCCTGGCGACGGGCCGCAGCAGCGCCACGACCTCGGTGAGCGGCATCGCGTTGATCTCGGCGATGGATCGTCCGGCGAAGGTCACCGCGAGCGCCTCGGGCCGCAGTCCGCTGCCGTGGCACTCGGGGCAGGGCACGCTCCTGACGAACCGGAGCGCGCGTTCGCGCATCTTCTCGCTCTTGGAGTCGGCGAGGACGTGCATGACGTGCTTGCGGGCGCTCCAGAACTTGCCCTGGTAGCCGTAGTCGATGCGGTCCTCCTCCGGCTCGATGTACACCAGGGGCTGCTCGTCCGTGTACAGCAGCCAGTCCCGGTCCCTCTTCCTGAGCCTGCGCCACGGGCGGTCGATGTCGATGCCCAGGCCGTTCACGACACTGCGCAGGTTGGCGCCCTGCCAGGCGCCCGGCCAGGCGGCGATCGCCCCCTCGCGGATGCTCAGCGAGGGGTCCGGGACGAGCAGGTCCTCGGCGACGTCGTGCACGACGCCCAGTCCGTGGCACACCGGGCAGGCGCCGGCCGCGGTGTTGGGTGAGAACGACTCGGCGTCCAGCCGTGTGGCCCCGGGCGGGTAGGTGCCGGCGCGGGAGTACAGGATGCGCAGCAGGTTGGACAGGGTGGTGATGGTGCCGACCGTCGAGCGTGAGCTGGGCGACCCGCGTCGCTGCTGCAGGGCCACGGCCGGTGGCAGTCCGGTGATCTCCTGCACGTGCGGTGCGCCGACCTGTTGCAGCAGCCTTCGGGCGTACGGTGCCACGGACTCGAAGTAGCGCCGCTGGGCCTCCGCGTAGAGCGTGCCGAACGCGAGCGAGGACTTGCCCGAACCGGAGACCCCGGTGAAGGCGACCATCGCGTCCCGCGGAAGGTCGACGTCGATGTTCCGGAGGTTGTTCTCACTGGCACCCCGGACATGCACGAAGGGGTCGCTCGCGTCCTTGTTCACCGTTTCTGATTACCTCATCGCGCCGGGAACCGCGCGACAGGCGCCGTGACCGGGTGCCGCTCGCAGGAGCGTCCGGAGAGTCCCGGCATGAGCCGCTTCCGGCGGACATCCGGGTGCCGCACCGTTGGCCCGTACGTGGGCGTGAAGGGAGCTCTGTCCCCGGGGCCGCCCCCTTGGCCCACGAGGCCGATCGTCCGGCCGAAGCCTTGTGGGAGCCCCCGCCGCGCAGCGACCGCCCTACGCGCCCCCTCCCGATCGGCCGCGGCCGGGGATCCCCCGAACCGGTCGGGGTGCTGGCCCGCCCGCTGCCGACGCCGGCCCGAGATCCGGTCTCGACACCCGGCCTAGGTGACGGCCTGCTCGATCCAGACGGTCTTACGGTGCCCGGCGGCGCTGGCGCCCCACTCCCGGGCCAGCCGGCTGACCACGCGCAGTCCGCGGCCCGCCTCGTCGTGCGGCTCGGCGGCGATCATCGCGGGCAGGGCGGGCTCGTCGTCGGTGACCTCGAACAGCAGTGCGTCGGTGCGGACCACCCGCAGCCCGATCCGTTCGCTCCGCGCGTGCCGCAGGGCGTTGGTGACGACCTCGCTGACCAGCAGCTCGGCCGTCTCCACCGCTTGGGGCAGGTCCCACGTCATCAGCTGTTCGCGGACCAGCCGGCGGGCCCGGGACGCCTCGCGCGGATCGGAGTCGAGCCGCCACTCGGCGACGTGGTCGTCGGGGATGCCGTTGAGGCGCGCCATGAGCAGGGCGACGTCGTCCTTGCGGCCGCCGTGTGTGTTCAGGGCGCGGATGATGGTGTCGCAGGCGTCGTCCATCGAGGCGGCGGGATGGGCGGCGGACTCGCAGAGCGCGGCGAGGCCCTCGCCGATGTCGGAGCCGCGCACCTCGACCAGGCCGTCGGTGCACAGCACGAGCCGGTCACCGGGGGCGACCTTGACCCGGATCGCCTCGAAGGGGACACCCCCGACGCCTATGGGGGCACCGGTGGGCAGCTCGATGAGCTCGCTGCCGCCGTCCTCGGCGCGGACCAGGACGGGCGGGATGTGCCCGGCGTTGGCGAGGGTCAGGTCGCCGCGGATCGGGTCGTAGACGGCGTACAGACAGGTGGCGAGGTAGTTGTCGCCGAGCCGGCGGGCCAGGTCGTCGAGGTTGCGCAGCAGTTGGGCGGGCGGGGTCTCCATGGTGGCCATGGTCTGGACGGCGGTGCGCAACTGTCCCATCATCGCGGCCGAGTTGAGGCCGTGGCCCATGACGTCGCCGACCACCAGGGCGGTGCGCGAGCCGGGCAGTTTGATGGTGTCGAACCAGTCGCCGCCGATGCGGCCGAGCCGGGTGCCGGGCAGGTAGCGGGTGGCGACGTCGCACCCGGCCATCCGCGGGCTCACCTGCGGCAGCATGCTGTCCTGCAGGGTGTCGGCGACGTTCTCCTGGTAGGTGTACATGCGGGCGTTGTCGAGCACCAGGCCCGCCCGGGCGGCGAGTTCGGCGCCGGTGGCGCGGTCCATGTCGTCGAACGCCGGACGGTCGGGGCGGCGCATCAGCACCATGAAGCCGAGGACGACGTTGCGCGCCTTGAGCGGGACGATCAGCAGCGACCGGCCCCGGATCAGCGGCCGGAGGTCGCGCTTCTCGAACTCGCCGGAGATGCGCTCGGACAGTTCCTCGGTGACCCTCGGCACGAGGACCGGCTCGCCGGTGACCATGCACTGGTAGAACGGGGTGTGCTCGGGGAAGGCGAACGCCTCGCCCACCGGTGTGGTGTCGTCCCAGCGGCCCGGTTCGTCGTTGTGCTCGACCCACACCCGGAACATCACGGTGCTGGCGTCCGGCGGGCCGTCCGGGAAGCCCTCGCCCGCCAGGACGGCGGCGCGCAGGTGGGTGCCGGCGAAGTCCGTGAACCGGGGGACGGCGGCGCTGGTGACCTCGCGGATGGTCTCGCCGAGGTCGAGGGAGGAACCGATGCGGGAGCTGACCTCGTTGAGGAACTCGAGCCGTTCGCGTACGGCGGCGTACTCGAGGTCCTGTCGGGCAGCGGACGGCAGCAGGGGCGACGCCGCCCGCTGCTGCGGTACGGCGGCCTCGGCGCGCAGGCGTCCCGCACGGCGCGGCACACCCCAGTACGGGGTCACGGGCACCCGGTCGAACTGGCTGAACTCCAGCACGGGATAACCCAGTTCGAGGATCTGGGAGACGATGCGGCCGCTGAGGCCCGGACCCATGTTGGGCAGGATCTCCGGCAGGCGCCGTGCCAGCTCGTCGGAGGCGGGCAGTTCGGTGTGGCGGGCGAAGCCGGGCGAGATGCGTTCGGCGGTCTCGTCGTCGTAGCCGCGCTCGTCGCGCAGCCGGGCGGCGTCGGCGGCCAGCACCAGCAGCCGGGAGGAGCCGGGGCCGACGAGCGGGTAGGCCCACCAGAGCACGTCGAGCCGGTCGCCGTCCGCTGTCCGCCGGTGCGGCTGGAGGCGGGCGCGGCCGGCCGTGGCGTAGGCGGCGTGGCCGCCGAGCGAGACCTCCAGGTCGGGGCCGAACCCGTCGTACTCCTCGTAGGGGTCGGGCGTCGGGGCGCCCTGCAGGTCATCGGGGAGGGCACCGGAGACCGGCAGCAGGTCCGCCGCGGGATGTCCGACGGCATCCTCCCGGGTGGCGCCGAACAGCCGCCGCGCGCCGCTGCTCCAGTGGGACACCAGCCCGTCGCGGTCGACGACGACCACCGCCAGCGGAATCCGGCCCGCCGGGGTGTCGCCGCCGTCGCGCCCGGGAGGCGTGTCCCGCTCGCTGCCACGGTCCATGACCCAGGCCCTCTCTCCCCCACGGCTGTTCGTAAACGATCTGTGCCGCTCGCCCCTACGGTACGGCGGCGGCCGGTGGCGATGTGTGGCAATCCTGGAATTGGTTTCACCCCGGCGCACCGGCGCGCGGCCCCGCGCCGTGCGGGCGCCCCCGCCCGGCGCGCTCCTCAGTCCTCGTGGCCCAACTGCAGGTCCCGCTCGGTGCGTCCGCCGCCCGCGACCTGCAGCACCGTGGCGACCGGCGGGTAACCTGCGGCGATGACGGTGTACTCGCCGGAGGAGAGATCGACGAACCGGAACGTTCCGTCGGGTCCGGTCGTGAGGGTGTCGACGACGTTGCCGGCGGCGTCGAGCAGCGTGACCCGCGCGTCCTCCACCGGGCGGCCGGCGCTCGCCCGGACGGTGCCCTTGAGCACCGCGCCGCCCGCGAGTTCGACGTCCTGCCGGGTCTCCCGGGAGGCCTGCACGGTGACGGGCAGCGCGGCGGGCCGGAAGGCGGGGGCGCTGGCGGCCAGGGTGTATTCACCGGCCACCAGCTCGGTGATGACGTAGCCGCCCTCGCGGCCGCTGCGGGTGGTGGAGACGACCTCGCCGTGCACGTTGGTGAGGGTGACGGTGGCGTCCCGGACGGGGCTGCCGTCGGCGGTGAGCACGCTGCCGGCGAGGCGTCCGGCGCCGCCGAGCACGACGTCGAGCTCGACCGGCCGTTCGCCGACGGTGACGGAGACGGCCTGCGGCTGGTGGCCGCCCGCGGCGGCGATCAGCACGTAGGCGCCGGAGCCGGGGGTGCTGAGCGCGTACCGTCCGTCCTCGCCGCTGGCGCCCCGGCCGATCTGCTGACCGGCGACGTCGATGAGGGTGAGGGCCGCCCGGGGCACCACGGTGCCGTCGGGGTGCTGCACGGTGCCGCAGACGGGGATGCCCGCGGCATAGGGCGAACGGGCCTGCGGGATGGACGCGTTCACGGTCTCGGGTTCCGTTTCGGCGGTGTGGTGGGACACCAGTGGTTTCTCCTTGAGGAAGAAGGCGATGAGCAGGCCCGCGGCGAGCACCGGGACGAGGTAGAGGAAGATCCGGGGCATCGCGTCGGCGTAGGCGCGGACGTAGGCGTCGCGCAGGGCCGGCGGCAGCGCGTGGACGAGCTGCGGGGTGATGGAGTCGGGGTCGGGCAGCCGGGTGCCGGCGCTCGGCGGCAGCTCCTTGCGCAGGGAGCCGGCGAGCCGGTCGGCGAACAGCGTCCCGAAGATCGCGGCGCCGACGCTGCCGCCGATCTGCCGGAAGTAGTTGTTGGCGCTGGTGGCGGTGCCGAGGTCGGCGGGGCGCACGGAGTTCTGCACGGCGAGGACGAGCACGGGCATGACCAGGCCGATGCCGGCGCCGAGGACCGCCATCCAGATGCTGTACTGCAGCCGGGGCGTGTCGGTCTCGAGCCGGGACAGCAGCCACATGCCGACGGTGGAGACGGCGCCGCCGAGCACCGGGAAGATCCGGTAGCGGCCGGTGTGGCTGATCAGCTGGCCGCCGATGACGGAGGCGCCGACGATGCCGGCCATCATGGGCAGCATCAGCAGCCCCGACTCGGTGGCGCTGGCCCCGTCGACCATCTGCAGGAAGGTCGGCAGGTAGCTGGCGGCGCCGAACAGGGCGACACCGATCACGAGGCCCACCAGGCCGCTGACGTTGAAGACCGAGTCGCGGAACAGCCTGAGCGGGATGAGGGGTTCGGCGGCGAAGCGCTCGGCGACCAGGAACAGGACGACGGAGGCGACCGCTCCGGCGCCGAGCCCGAGGATCTGCTTCGAGCCCCACGCGTACTCGGTGCCGCCCCAGCTGGTCAGCAGGACCAGGCAGGTGGAGGCGGCGGCGAGCAGGAGCGCGCCGGGCACGTCGAGACGGCCCCGGGCGCGCGGCTTCGGCAGTTTCAGCACGGCGGTGACGACGGCGAAGGTGACCAGTCCGAAGGGGACGTTGATGTAGAAGCACCAGCGCCAGGAGAGGTGGTCGGTGAAGTAGCCGCCGAGCAGCGGGCCGGCGACGGAGGCGAGGCCGAAGGCGGCGCCGATCAGGCCCATGTAGCGGCCGCGCTCGCGGGGCGGCACGATGTCGGCGATGATCGCCTGCACGCCGATCATGAGGCCGCCCGCGCCGACCCCCTGGATCGCGCGGAAGGCGATCAGCTGGTCCATGGTCTGCGCCCGGCCGGCGAGCGCCGAGCCGGCCACGAAGACGGCGATGGCGAACAGGAAGACGCTCTTGCGGCCGACCAAGTCGCCGAGCTTGCCGTACAGGGGCAGGCCGACGGTGGAGGTGAGCAGATAGGCGGTGATCGCCCAGGACATCCGGTCCAGGCCGTGCAGTTCGCCGACGATCTTCGGCAGCGCGGTGGCGACGATCATCTGGTCGAGCGCCGCGAGGAGCAGGGCGAGCATCAGCCCGAGGAACACCAACCGCACGCGGCGCGGTTCCAGTTCGGGGGCGGGTGCCGGCGGGGGTGCGGCGGCGGCGGTCTCGGCGGCTCGCTCCTCCACGGCCGATGCCGCGGCCGGCGCCACGACCGGGTCGTGCTTCACCAGAGTCGTCCCGCCCACGTTCCGCTCCCCTCGTCACACCTGTCACAATTCCCGCGTAAGGCGACAACTGTTGACAACTGCGGCGAGTTACGGCATCGCCGGGGATGGGGCGGGGATCCACCCGAACCGGTGAAGGAGTGCAACACCCCTTCACCGGTGGGAGCTTGGACCTACTTCTCGACCTCGGCGGCGAGGTTGGCGAGCAGGGCGTCGTAGATCCGGCCGAGGCCCTTGGGCGCGAAGGTCTTCTCGAAGAAGCCGCCGATGCCGCCCGCGCCCGTCCAGGTGGTGGTGACGACGACCCGGGAGCTGCCCTCACCGGCCGGGGTGACGCGCCAGGTGGTGACCATGGAGGAGTTGCGGTCCTTCTCGACCAGCTCGCCCTCGGTGGGCTCGCCGACCTCCAGCAGGCAGTCGCGCACCCGCTTGCTGGTGGCCTGGAGCTTCCAGTGGACGAGGGTGCCCTCGCCGTCGCCGCCCTCGCGCACCTCGTACTCGATGAACTGCTCGGGCATCAGCTTCTGCCGCGTACCGCGGTAGTCGGCGAGGGCGTCGAACACCTTCTCCGCGTCCGCCGCGACGACCCGCTCCGTAGTGGCCTCGACCTGCGCCATTGCGTTCCTCCAGGACCTGTGTGCTCGGGGTGGAGGCAAGCCAACCACCCCGGTGCCCGGCCGCCCAAATCGGTACCCGCACGATCATGGGAACAGATGTTCTATTGTGGGGCCGAGACCTACCGAGGAGGCGTCATGCGCTGGGAGAACCTCACCGTCGAGTCCGGGGAGCCCGGTGAGCCCGGTGAGCCCACCGAGCACGGCCGGGCCGCCGAGCCCGCGCTGTTCGGCGCGGACGCCGTCACCATCCGCACCTTCGACACCCCGGAGTTCCGCGGGATCACCTTCCACGAGGTCCGGGCGCGCTCGGTGCTGAACCGGGTACCGGGCGCCTCACGCATGCCGTTCGAGTGGACGGTCAACCCCTACCGGGGCTGCTCGCACGCGTGCGTGTACTGCTTCGCCAGGAAGACGCACAGCTATCTGGACCTGGACACCGGCATCGGCTTCGACAGCCAGATCGTGGTCAAGGTCAACGCGCCGGAGGTGCTGCGCCGCCAGCTGGCCTCGCGCCGCTGGCGGGGCGACCACGTGGCGATGGGCACCAACGTCGACTGCTACCAGCGCGCGGAGGGCCGCTACCGGCTGATGCCGGGCATCATCTCCGCCCTCACCGACCACGCGAACCCGTTCTCGATCCTCACCAAGGGCACCCTGATCCTCAGGGACCTGGAGTTGCTGACCCGGGCGGCGGAGGTGACGGACATCGGCGTCTCGGTCTCCGTGGGCTTCCTCGACACCGCGCTGTGGCGCACGGTGGAGCCCGGCACCCCGGCCCCCGAGCGCCGGCTGGACGTCGTCCGCACCCTCGCGGAGCACGGCATCGGCTGCGGGGTGCTGATGGCGCCGGTGATCCCCTTCCTGAGTGACGACGCGGCCCAACTGCGGGCCACCGTGCGGGCGATCGCGGCGGCCGGCGCCACCTCCGTCACCCCTCTGGTGCTGCATCTGCGGCCCGGTGCCCGGGAGTGGTTCATGGCCTGGCTGGGCCGGCACCATCCGCACCTGGTGCGCCGCTACGAGCGGCTGTACGCGGAGGGCTCCTACGCGCCCAAGTGGTACCAGCGCCGGATCACCCGTCAGGTGCACGAGCTGGCCGGGGAGTACGGCATCGGGCCCACGCGCGCGGCCGCGGCCCGCCGGATCCGCCCGGCGCGGCCGGAAGCGGAGTCCGCGTCCGAGCCGGTCCAACTCACCCTCATCTGAGAGCGTCCGAGGGCATCGCGCGGCCCATCCGGGTCAAGTATCGCCTCAACGGGTTCTCCGGGGCCCGTTCCCGGAACGATGCGGCGAGAGCCGTGATCCTCGCGGTTCGTCGCAACCTCCGTCCCGGGAGGACCCATGAGAAGACGCGCAGCCGTGCTCTGCGCGGCCGCGGCCGTGCTGGCGGGTTCGGCCACGGCCGTCCCCGCGCGAGCGGCCCGCCCGGCCTCGCCTGCACCTGCGGCCCCGGCCGCACTCGCGATGCCGGCGGCTCCCACCGCGGGGCCCGCTCCGGCCGCTCCGGCGGCAGCCGTCGCCTGGAAGGAGTGCGGCACGAGCGACTACCCGGCGCTCCAGTGCGCCTCCCTGCGGGTGCCCCTCGACCACGCGAAGCCGGCCGGCCGGCAGATCACGCTCGCCCTGTCCCGCGTCCCGCACACCGCGCGGACGTTCCAGGGCCCGCTCCTGGTCAATCCCGGGGGCCCCGGCGGCAGCGGGCTGACACTGGCCGGGTTCGTCGCGTCGGCGCTGCCGAGGAGTGTGGCCGCCCAGTACGACGTCATCGGCTTCGACCCGCGCGGGGTCGGCCGGAGCACCCCGGCGCTGGACTGCGTGCCCGGCCACTTCCGCCCGGTGCGCCCGGACAGCCTGCCGGCCACGCCCGCGCTGGAGCGGGCGAACCTCGACCGGGCGAAGTCCTTCGCCGCCGCCTGCGGCCGCAAGTACGCCGATCTGCTGCCCTACATCGACACCGTCAGCGCCGCCGAGGACATGGACTCCGTCCGGCAGGCCCTCGGCGCCCGGACGATCAGCTACCTCGGCTACTCCTACGGCACCTATCTCGGCGCCGTCTACGCCAAGCTGCACCCGGACCGGGTCCGCCGCCTGGTGCTGGACTCGATCGTCGACCCGACCGGCGTCTGGTACGGGGACAACCTGGGCCAGGACCACGCCTTCGACGACCGCCACCGCGCCCTGATGGCCTGGATCGCCAGGTACGACGCCACCTACGGGCTCGGCCGCGACCCCGCGAAGGTGGAGGCCGAGTGGTACGCGATGCGGGCGGCTCTGGCGAGAAGGCCGGCCGGCGGCAAGGTCGGCGCCTCCGAACTGGAGGACACCTTCATGCCGGGCGGCTACTACAACGGCTACTGGCCCTACCTCGCCGAGGCGTTCGCGGCCTACGTCCACCACCAGGACACCGGGCCGCTCGTGAAGGCGTACGAGAACTTCGGCGCCGTGGACGCCTCGGGCGACAACGGCTACAGCGTCTACACCGCCGTGCAGTGCCGTGACGCCTCCTGGCACCGCTCCTGGAACCACTGGAGCACGGACACCTGGGCGGTGTACGGCAAGGCGCCCTTCATGAGCTGGAACAACACCTGGTACAACGCGCCCTGCGCGTTCTGGCCGACCGGCACGCTGAAGCCGGTGGACGTCACCAACGGCAAGCTGCCGCCGGCGCTGCTCTTCCAGGCGACCGACGACGCCGCCACCCCCTATCAGGGCGGTGTGACGGTCCACCGGCTGCTGGCCGGCTCCAGCCTGGTGGTCGAGGAGGGCGGCGGCAACCACGGCATCACGCTGAGCGGCAACGCCTGCCTGGACCGGCATCTCTCGGCGTATCTGACCGACGGCACGGTGCCGCACGGCGGCGGGACGGCCGACGCGGTCTGCGCGAAGTCACCCGACCCGGCGCCCCTGAAGACCAAGACGGCCTCCGCCTCGTCCCGCAGCACCACCCTCCACGGCCTGCTCGCCTTCCACCCCTAGTGCTCCAGTGGGATGCCGTGCCCTGAGCTGGTAGCGGGGTCGCTCGGGGCGTGGTGGAAACGGTCGACGCGGAGGACGCGGTCGGGCGGCGGCGAAACGTGCCGGGCGGCAAGCCGACTGTGCCAGGGTCCGGGCATGACGCACATCGGCGGATCCCGGGGCTTGCCCCGGCGTCACCTCGCCTCGCGGTCCTGCGGTATCCGGGCCAGGGCGTGTACGGCCGCCTCCGCGAGGGCCGGGTGGGCGAGGGCCTCGTTCAGTACCCGGCGGGCGCGGGGGTCGCCGAGTGCGCCCAGGCCCTCCACACAGGCGAGGGCGACCCGCCGGAAGGGGTCGTGCGGGCGCAGCCGCCGCTCCAGGGTGGTGATCAGCGCGGGTACGGACTCCGGGGCGCGCAGGGCGACGAGCAGCCGGACCGGGTGCAGGGCGTAGGCGACGCGCAGTTCGTTGGTGGCGAGCGCGGCGGCCGCCCGGGCCGTGCGCGGGTCGCCGAGCCGGGCCAGGGCGTGGGCGGCGGAGGCGCAGCGCGGTGGGTCGCGGTGGTTGAGCAGCAGCACCAGGGACTCGAAGGCGCGCCGGTCCCCCGCGAGTCCGAGGCGGAACGCGGCCAGTTCCCTCGCCCACAGCGGCTGTCCGGGCGCGGTGAGGACGTCCGCCAGCCGTCCGAGGTCCCCGGTGTCCAGCAGCCGCTGGAAGGCCGCCGAGCCGCGCGCCTCCTGCCGTAAGCGTTCCGTGAGCGATCGCAACTCTTCGTCCACGCGCACCAGCGTAGAGGGGTCGTGCCGAAGGAGGGAGCCACATCACAAAGTCGGAGGGCTGGCGCGCTCGTTACCCACCGGTTAAGCTCATTCGAGCGAGTTACCTCTCGCACTTCCGCTGGCGACGGTCTGGTGACGCGGCCGTCGCGGGCGTTGTCGGTTCGGTGCACCGTGTGCACCGCAGTACGGCCCGGCTTCGGGACAGAGCCGGCCGGAGATCCGCCACTTCCCGGGCGTGTGCGCGCCCACGGGACCGGCGGTACCGGGCGTGTGCGCTTGCAGCCCGGCACACCCGCACTCCTTCATCGCTCCGTGGTGCGCCCTCCCGGCGCACCCGGCGCGCTCCTCGTCGTCACCCTCATTCTGGAGTCCCGCGATGGCCACTCCCCTGTCCCCTCAGTCCGCCACCCCGCTGTCCCCGCTCAGGACGATCGCCGTCGTCGGCCTCGGCACCATGGGCACCGGCATCACCGAGGTCCTCGCGAAGGCCGGCCGCGAGGTGATCGGCATCGACATCAGCGAGGCCCAGGCCGCGAGGTCCCTCGCCGCCCTGGAGGCCTCCACCGCCCGCGCCGTGGCGCGCGGCCGGCTCACCGAGGCGGAGCGCGCCGGCACGCTGGCCCGGGTCCGCACCTCCGGCGACCTGCACGCGGCGGCCGACGCCGATCTCGTCATCGAGGTGGTCCCGGAGTCGTACGAGATCAAGCAGCAGATCTTCCGGGAACTGGACGGCATCGTGCGCCCGGACACGATCCTCGCGACCGGCACCAACGCGCTGTCCGTGACCCGGCTGGCCGCCGACTCGGCACGGCCCGAGCGCGTGCTCGGCCTGCACTTCTTCAACCCGGCGCCGGCCATGAAGCTGGTCGAGGTCGTCTCGTGCGTGCTGACCGCGCCGCAGGCCGTCGCCGCGGTCACGGACCTGGCGATCGAGCTGGGCAAGGAACCGGTCGCGGTCGGCGACCGCCCCGGCTTCGTCGCGGACGGGCTGCTCTTCGGCTACCTCAACCAGGCCGCCGCGATGTACGAGGCCAGGTACGCCTCCCGCGAGGACATCGACGCGGCGATGCGGCTCGGCTGCGGCCTGCCGATGGGCCCGCTGGCCCTGCTGGACCTGATCGGCATCGACACCGCGCGTACGGTCCTGGAGGCCATGTACGCCGAGTCCCGCGACCGGCTGCACGCCCCCGCCCCGATCCTGAAGCAGCTCAGCGAGGCGGGCCTGACCGGCCGCAAGTCCGGGCGCGGCTTCTACTCCTACGAGGCGCCCGGCAGCGCCACGGTCGTCCCGGACGCGCTGACCCCGGCTCCGGGCGGCGCGCTCGGCACCGGCCGCGAGGTCCGCTCGGTCGGTGTCGCGGGCTCCGGCACCATGGCCTCCGGGATCGCGGAGGTGTTCGCGAAGGCCGGTTACGAGGTCGTCCTGGCCGCCCGGAGCGAGGAGAAGGCGCAGGCCGCCAAGGCCCGGATCGGCAAGTCCCTGGCGCGCTCGGTCGACAAGGGCCGGCTGACCGCCGAGGCCGCCGCGCAGATCCTGGACCGGGTCGCCCCGGCCGGGTCGTACGAAGCCTTCGCCGACGTGGACCTGGCCGTCGAGGCGGTCGCCGAGGACCTGGAGGTCAAGCGTCAGCTGTTCCAGGCGCTGGACAAGGTCTGCAAGCCCGGTGCGGTCCTGGCCACCACCACGTCCTCGCTGCCCGTCGTCGCCTGCGCCCGCGCCACCTCGCGGCCGCAGGACGTGATCGGCATGCACTTCTTCAACCCGGCGCCGGCCATGAAGCTGGTCGAGGTGGTCCGCACGGTGCTGACCGCGGACGACGTCCACTCGACGGTCCGCGAGGTCTGCGCCAAGATCAAGAAGCACCCCGTCGACTGCGGGGACCGCGCGGGGTTCATCGTCAACGCGCTGCTGTTCCCCTACCTCAACAACGCGATCAAGATGGTGCAGGAGCACTACGCGTCGCTCGACGACATCGACGCGGCGATGAGGCTGGGCGGCGGCTACCCGATGGGCCCCTTCGAGCTGCTGGACGTCGTCGGCCTGGACGTCTCGCTGGCCATCGAGAAGGTGCTGCACCGCGAGTTCCGCGACCCGGGCCTCGCCCCGGCACCGCTGCTGGAGCACCTGGTGGCCGCGGGCTGCCTCGGCCGCAAGACCGGCCGCGGCTTCCGCGAGTATGCCCGCCGCTGACGGCGCCGGCGACTGGTCGGACCCGGAGACGGACTGGGGCGGACTGCTCGACCCGGCCGGAGGACCCCCGCCCGTGACGGGCGGGGGGAACCCCGGGCCTGCGCATCAGGCTGGGCACATGCAGTACTTTCGGGTCATGTCCCAGCCCGCCAAGTCCTCACGTACACCAGCTACGCCCGACGCGCCGGAGAGTGCCGCCGGCAGCCGCGCCGCCGCCCAGCGGCTCAAGATGCGCCGAGAACTGGCCGCCGCAGCCATGGAGCTGTTCGCGACGAAGGGCTACGAGGCGACCACCGTCGACGAGATCGCGGCCGCGGCCGGTGTCGCCCGGCGCACCTTCTTCCGGCACTTCCGCTCCAAGGAAGAGGCGATCTTCCCGGACCACGACGACACGCTGATCCGCGCCGAGGCGGTCCTCAACGCCGCCCCCGCACATGAGCACCCGCTCGACACGGTGTGCCGCGGCATCAAGGAAGTCATGAGGATGTACGCGGCCCGGCCGGAGATCTCGGTCGCCCGCTACAAGCTCACGCGGGAGGTGCCCACGCTGCGCGAGGCCGAGATCGCCTCGGTGGCCCGCTACGAGCGCCTGTTCACCCGCTATCTGCTCGGCCACTTCGACGAGCACGCGCACGCCGACGACGCCAACGACGACCCGCTGCTCGCCGAGGTCGCCGCCTCCGCCGTCGTCACCGCCCACAACCACGTGCTCAGGCGCTGGCTGCGGGCGGGCGGCCAGGGGGACGTCGAGGCCCAGCTGGACCACGCCTTCGCCATCGTGCGCAAGACCTTCGGGTCGGGCATCGGGGCGGGGCGCGGCCCGGCCGGGCGGCCGGCGTCCGGCCACGCCCCGGCGACGGTCTCCCCGCACGGTGAGGTGCTGGTGACGGTGGCCCGTACCGACGCGCCCCTGGCAGAGGTCATGCGGACGATCGAGGAGGCGCTGAAGGAGCGCTGACAGCTCCCCGCGCTCATGAGGACGGCCACCCTTCGGGGTGGCCGTTTTGCCATGCCGGGACCCGTTTTCGAGTGGATTTCGAGCCCCGTTCGATCGATCATCGCTCATTTGTTACGTAAAGATTTCATCTGAGAGCAAGTTCTGGCACTCAGTGCCTTGTCACCTGACACGCGGTGTCATACGTTGAAGGGAGTCCGGGCGGCCGGCGCGCAGCGACCGATCGCGCGTCGGCTGTCCCAGCAAGCCGATGGCCTGCCCGCCCGGACGCCTGCGTCACAGGCAACCTCTCGCGCCACAAAGCGCTGCCGAAGCACCACCGAGCCGAACCGACGGCACACCCCGAAACCCTCAGCAGCACTCATCGCAGCACCGACGAATCCACAGGCGCCCCTCCCTCAGGGCGCTCACCGCCGGAGGCAACACCGTGACCGTGAAGGACATCCTGGACGCGATCCAGTCGAAGGACGCCACGTCCGCCGACTTCGCCGCTCTGCCGCTCCCCGACTCGTACCGCGCGATCACCGTGCACAAGGACGAGACGGAGATGTTCGCGGGCCTCGAGACCCGCGACAAGGACCCGCGCAAGTCGATCCACCTCGACGACGTCCCCGTGCCCGAACTGGGACCGGGCGAAGCCCTGGTGGCCGTCATGGCCTCCTCGGTGAACTACAACTCGGTGTGGACCTCGATCTTCGAGCCGCTGTCCACGTTCGGGTTCCTGGAGCGCTACGGCCGCACCAACGAGCTGGCCAAGCGCCACGACCTGCCGTACCACATCATCGGTTCCGACCTCGCCGGCGTCGTCCTGCGCACCGGCCCGGGCGTCAACGCGTGGAAGCCCGGTGACGAGGTCGTGGCCCACTGCCTCTCCGTCGAGCTGGAGTCCTCGGACGGCCACAACGACACGATGCTCGACCCCGAGCAGCGCATCTGGGGCTTCGAGACCAACTTCGGCGGCCTCGCCGAGATCGCGCTGGTGAAGTCCAACCAGCTGATGCCGAAGCCGGACCACCTGAGCTGGGAGGAGGCCGCGGCCCCGGGCCTGGTGAACTCCACCGCCTACCGCCAGCTCGTCTCCCGCAACGGCGCCGGCATGAAGCAGGGCGACAACGTCCTGATCTGGGGCGCGAGCGGCGGCCTCGGCTCGTACGCCACCCAGTTCGCCCTCGCCGGCGGCGCCAACCCGATCTGCGTCGTCTCCAGCGATCAGAAGGCCGGGATCTGCCGCTCCATGGGCGCCGAGGCGATCATCGACCGCAACGCCGAGGGCTACAAGTTCTGGAAGGACGAGAACACCCAGGACCCGAAGGAGTGGAAGCGCTTCGGCAAGCGCATCCGTGAGCTCACCGGCGGCGAGGACATCGACATCGTCTTCGAGCACCCCGGCCGCGAGACCTTCGGCGCCTCCGTGTTCGTCACCCGCAAGGGCGGGACCATCACCACCTGCGCCTCGACCTCGGGCTACATGCACGAGTACGACAACCGCTACCTGTGGATGTCGCTCAAGCGGATCATCGGCTCCCACTTCGCCAACTACCGCGAGGCCTGGGAGGCCAACCGCCTCATCGCCAAGGGCAAGATCCACCCGACCCTGTCGAAGGTCTACTCCCTGGAGGAGACCGGCCAGGCGACGTACGACGTCCACCGCAACCTGCACCAGGGCAAGGTCGGCGTGCTGTGCCTGGCGCCCGAGGAGGGCCTGGGCGTGCGCGACCAGGAGATGCGCGCCCAGCACATCGACGCCATCAACCGCTTCCGCAACATCTGAGGACACCCGAGGTCATAGATGACTGAGCGTCAGAAGGACCGGCCGTGGCTCATGCGCACGTATGCCGGTCACTCCACGGCCGAGGCGTCCAACGAGCTGTACCGGCGCAACCTCGCCAAGGGCCAGACCGGTCTGTCGGTGGCGTTCGACCTGCCGACACAGACCGGCTACGACTCCGACCACATCCTCGCCCGCGGCGAGGTGGGCCGGGTCGGCGTGCCCGTCGCGCACCTCGGTGACATGCGCCGGCTGTTCCAGGACATCCCCCTGGACCAGATGAACACCTCGATGACGATCAATGCCACGGCCATGTGGCTGCTGGCGCTCTACCAGGTCGTCGCCGAGGAGCAGGGCGTGGACGTCACCCAGCTCCAGGGCACGACCCAGAACGACATCGTCAAGGAGTACCTGTCCCGCGGCACGCACGTCTTCCCGCCGGGCCCGTCGCTCCGCCTGACGACGGACATGATCGCGTACACGGTCTCCCACATCCCGAAGTGGAACCCGATCAACATCTGCAGCTACCACCTGCAGGAGGCCGGGGCCACGCCGGTGCAGGAGATCGCGTACGCGATGTCCACCGCGATCGCCGTCCTGGACGCCGTGCGCGACTCCGGCCAGGTGCCCCAGGAGCGCATGGGCGACGTGGTCGCGCGGATCTCCTTCTTCGTGAACGCGGGCGTCCGCTTCATCGAGGAGATGTGCAAGATGCGGGCGTTCGGCCGCATCTGGGACAAGGTCACCCGCGAGCGGTACGGCATCGAGAACCCCAAGCAGCGCCGCTTCCGCTACGGCGTCCAGGTCAACTCCCTCGGCCTGACCGAGGCGCAGCCGGAGAACAACGTCCAGCGGATCGTGCTCGAGATGCTGGCCGTGACCCTGTCGAAGGACGCACGCGCGCGTGCCGTGCAGCTGCCCGCCTGGAACGAGGCCCTCGGCCTGCCCCGCCCCTGGGACCAGCAGTGGTCGCTGCGCATCCAGCAGGTCCTCGCCTACGAGAGCGACCTGCTGGAGTACGAGGACATCTTCGAGGGCTCGCACGTCATCGAGGCGAAGGTGGACGCCCTCGTGGCGGAGTCCCTCGCGGAGATGGACCGCATCCAGGAGATGGGCGGCGCGATGGCCGCCGTGGAGTCCGGCTACCTCAAGTCGCAGCTGGTCGCCTCGCACGCCGAGCGCCGGGCCCGGATCGAGTCCGGCCAGGAGAAGATCATCGGCGTCAACGCCTTCGAGGGCACCGAGCCGAACCCGCTCACCGCCGATCTGGACACCGCGATCCAGACGGTCGACCCGGCGGTCGAGGCCCGCGTCATCGAGTCCCTGGGGCGCTGGCGGGACACCCGCTACCAGCCGCCCTTCAACCACCCGCGCCCCTGCAAGGCGCTGGAGCGGCTGAAGGAGGCGGCCAAGGGCACCGCGAACCTCATGGAGGCCACCCTGGAGTGCGCCCGCGCCGGGGTCACGACCGGCGAGTGGGCGGGGGCCCTGCGCGAGGTGTTCGGCGAGTACCGGGCGCCCACCGGGGTGTCCTCCGCGCCGGTGGCCGTCGCCGCCGAGGCCGGCTCGGCGCTCGCCGAGGTCCGCGCCAAGGTGGCCGCCACCGCGCGCGACATGGGCGTCGGCAAACTCCGCTTCCTGGTCGGCAAGCCGGGCCTCGACGGGCACTCCAACGGCGCCGAGCAGATCGCCGTCCGCGCGCGCGACGCCGGCTTCGAGGTGGTCTACCAGGGCATCAGGCTCACCCCCGAGCAGATCGTGGACGCGGCCCTGGCCGAGGACGTGCACGCGGTCGGCCTGTCGATCCTCTCCGGTTCGCACGCCCAGCTGGTCCCGGACGTACTCCAGCGGCTGCGTGTGGCCGGTGCCACAGATATACCGGTGATCGCAGGTGGCATCATCCCGAACGGTGACGCCGAACAGCTCAGGGCCGCCGGTGTGGCCGCGGTGTTCACCCCGAAGGACTTCGACATCACCGGGATCATCGGCCGCATCGTCGACGAGATCCGGAAAGCGAACAAGCTCGACCCCCTGGAGGTCCCCGCATGACGACCGTCAACCGCCTTCGCCCGCGCCGCTCCTGTCTGGCGGTCCCGGGAAGCAACCCGCGCTTCCTGGAGAAGGCGCAGGGCCTCCCGGCGGACCAGGTCTTCCTCGACCTGGAGGACGCGTGCGCGCCGCTCGCCAAGCCCGAGGCGCGGCACACCATCGTCAAGTTCCTCAACGAGGGCGACTGGACCGGCAAGACGCGCGTCGTGCGGGTCAACGACTGGACGACCGAATGGACGTACCGCGACGTCGTCACGGTCGTCGAGGGCGCCGGCCAGAACCTCGACTGCATCATGCTGCCGAAGGTGCAGAACGCCCAGCAGATCGTGGCGCTGGACCTGCTGCTCACCCAGATCGAGAAGACCATGGGCTTCGAGGTCGGCCGGATCGGCATCGAGGCGCAGATCGAGAACGCGCAGGGCCTGAACAACGTCAACGAGATCGCGCAGGCCTCCCCGCGCACCGAGACGATCATCTTCGGCCCGGCCGACTTCATGGCCTCCATCAACATGAAGTCGCTCGTCGTGGGCGAGCAGCCGCCCGGCTACCCGGCGGACGCCTACCACTACATCCTGATGAAGATCCTGATGGCCGCCCGCGCCAACGACCTCCAGGCGATCGACGGCCCCTACCTGCAGATCCGCAACGTGGACGGCTACCGCGAGGTGGCCGGGCGCGCCGCGGCCCTCGGCTTCGACGGCAAGTGGGTGCTGCACCCGGGCCAGGTCGAGGCGTCCAACGAGATCTTCTCGCCCTCGCAGGAGGACTACGACCACGCCGAGCTGATCCTGGACGCGTACGACTACTACACCTCCGAGGCGGGCGGCAAGAAGGGCTCCGCCATGCTCGGCGACGAGATGATCGACGAGGCCAGCCGCAAGATGGCCCTGGTCATCGCGGGCAAGGGGCGCGCCGCCGGCATGCGGCGCACCGGCAAGTTCGAGATCCCGGAGGCCTGAGCGCGATGCAGTTCGGACGCACGTACGAGGAGTTCGAGGTCGGGGCGACGTACAAGCACTGGCCGGGAAAGACGGTCACGGAGTACGACGATCACCTGTTCTGCCTGCTCACCATGAACCACCACCCGCTCCACATGGACGCCAACTACGCGGAGAGCACCACGGACTTCGGGAAGAACGTCGTGGTCGGGAACTACGTCTACTCGCTGCTGCTCGGCATGTCCGTCCCGGACGTCTCCGGCAAGGCGATCGCCAACCTGGAGATCGAGTCGCTCAGGCACGTGGCGCCGACCTTCCACGGCGACACGATCTACGGGCAGACCACCGTCCTCGACAAGTGGCCGTCGAAGTCGAAGAACGACCGCGGGATCGTCCACGTCGAGACCAAGGGCTACAAGCAGGACGGCACCCTGGTGTGCGTCTTCCGCCGCAAGGTCATGGTGCCCACCGAGACCTACATCAAGGAGCGCGGCGGCGAGCAGCCGGGCCGCCCGGAGCTCAAGGAGCAGGAGAAGTAGCCATGGCCCGTCTCGCCCAGACCGCCGGTCTGACCGACGTCCAGCAGGAGATCCTCTCCACCGTCCGCGACTTCGTGGACAAGGAGATCATCCCGGTCGCCACCGAGCTGGAGCACCGTGACGAGTATCCGCAAGCGATCGTCGACGGCCTCAAGGAGCTCGGCCTGTTCGGCCTGATGATTCCCGAGGAGTACGGCGGCCTGGGCGAGTCCCTCCTGACGTACGCGCTGTGCGTCGAGGAGATCGCCCGGGGCTGGATGTCGGTGTCCGGCATCATCAACACGCACTTCATCGTGGCGTACATGCTCAAGCAGCACGGCACGCAGGAGCAGAAGGACCACTTCCTGCCCCGGATGGCGGCCGGCGACATCCGCGGCGCCTTCTCGATGTCGGAGCCGGCCCTGGGCTCCGACGTGTCGGCGATCACCTCCAAGGCGGTGAAGGACGGCGACGAGTACGTCCTGAACGGCCAGAAGATGTGGCTGACGAACGGCGGCACGTCCTCGCTCGTGGCCGTTCTGGTCCGAAGTGACGAAGGACACCCCGAGGGCACGGCCCCGCACAAGTCGATGACGACCTTCCTGGTGGAGAAGGAGCCCGGGTTCGGCGAGGTGCGTCCCGGCCTCACCATCCCCGGCAAGATCGACAAGATGGGCTACAAGGGCGTCGACACGACCGAGTTGATCATGGACGGCCTGCGCGTTCCGGCCGATCGGGTGCTCGGCGGCGTCACCGGCCGAGGTTTTTACCAAATGATGGACGGCGTCGAGGTCGGCCGCGTCAACGTGGCGGCGCGTGGCTGCGGTGTCGCTCAGCGTGCCTTCGAGCTGGGTGTCCGGTACGCCCAGCAGCGGCACACTTTCGGCAAGGCGATCGCCCAGCACCAGGCCATCCAGTTCAAGCTGGCCGACATGGCCACCAAGGTCGAGGCCGCGCATGCCATGATGGTGAACGCGGCACGCAAAAAGGACTCCGGGGAACGAAACGACCTCGAGGCAGGGATGGCGAAGTACCTCGCCTCCGAGTACTGCAAGGAGGTCGTGGAGGATGCCTTCCGGATCCACGGCGGGTACGGCTTCTCCAAGGAGTACGAGATCGAGCGCCTCTACCGGGAGGCGCCGATGCTGCTCATCGGCGAAGGCACCGCCGAGATCCAGAAAATGATCATCGGGCGCAGGTTGCTCGAAGAGTATCGATTCCAGGGCTGATTGTCCGGATACGGGGTGTTTTCGTCGAGAAGAAGATCACACCCCGTAGACCCTCTTCGGCCGCCGACTCGACTGACTGGCTTGCCCAGTTGTGGCCTGCGACCGGTACGATCCCGGGAAAGCCGCCGTCCCCCGTCACCGCGCGGCATCATCCGCTACGAAGGTCATCCATGCCCCACAGCCAAACCTCTGCACACCGCGACAGCCTGGTAGGCGCACGCCTCGCGCGCGGAGCATCGCCGTGGCTTCTCCCGACCGTCGCCACCGCAGCCCTCAGCCTGGTCCGCGCCCGCCGCTCGGGCGCAGCCAAGGCCGTCGCCGTGCCCGCCACCGCGCTCGCGGCGGGCATGCTGTGGTTCTTCCGCGACCCGGAGCGCGAGGTCGCCACGGGCCGCGTCATCTCCCCCGCCGACGGTGTGGTGCAGAGCATCATGCCGTGGAAGGACGGCCGCACCCGCGTCGCCATCTTCATGAGCCCGCTCAACGTCCACGTCAACCGCGCGCCCCTCGCGGGCACGGTGACGTCGGTCGAGCACATCCCCGGCGGCTTTGTTCCAGCTTTCAACAAGGAGAGCGAGAACAACGAGCGCGTAGTCTGGCATTTCGACACCGAACTCGGCGACATCGAGATGATCCAGATCGCCGGCGCGGTGGCCCGCCGCATCGTGCCCTACATCCCCGAGGGCACGAAGGTCGAGCAGGGCGACCGCATCGGTCTGATCCGCTTCGGCTCGCGTGTCGACCTCTACCTGCCCGCGGGCGTGGAGGTCGCGGTCGAGGTCGGCCAGAAGACCGTGGCTGGGGTGACTCGCATTGACCGTGATTGATCCGGAGACCCAGGCGGGCTGGGTGCCTGAGGCCGACGAGGCGGACGACGAAGAGGAGATGCCTCTTTCTCTCCGCCTCTCGATAGCGGACACCCTCACCCTGGGTAACGCCACGTGCGGCTTCATGGCGGTGTACTTCACCACCACCGGCATCCTGATCCCGCACCTCACCGGCAGCCAGGAATCCGGCATGGCCCGCCACAGCGCGGCCACGGCGGTCATCCTGATGCTCTGCGCGGCGGTCTTCGACCTGTTCGACGGCCTGGTGGCCCGCAAGCTGCGCTCCTCCCCCATGGGCGCGGAGCTGGACAACCTGTCCGACCTGATCAGCTTCGGGCTGGCACCGGCGTACTTCGTCCTCGTCTACGGCATGGTCGCGGACGACGCGCACCAGAGAGTGGCGGCGCTCGGGGCGATCGTGGTGCTCCTGGCCGTCGTCCTGCGGCTGGCGCGCTTCTCCTGCGTGACCGTGAAGGACGGCACGTTCCAGGGCATGCCCTCGCCGTTCGGCGCGCTGACGGTCGTCTCGATCGTGCTGCTGGAGCTGCCCTTCGTGGCGACGCTGCTGGCGATCCTCGGCACGGCGTGGCTGATGGTCAGCCGGGTGGAGTACCCGAAGCCGCGGGGCCGCCTCGCCGGCGCGATGCTCTCCTGGATCGTGCTGTCCATGGGCCTGCTCGCGGCATGGGCCTTCGACGCCCCCAGCGGGCAGCTGCTGCTCCAGACGGGCTGCGCCCTGCAGCTGGTCATGGGCGCGGTGATCCCGCTGTTCGCCACGGCCCGCCGGGTGAACAACTTCCGCGACAACCGTCGCGAGGCACGCGCGCAGGTGCCGTAGCCGCAGGCCGGCAGCGAGAGGGCCCTGGACCGGGTTGGTCCGGGGCCCTTCGTCCGTGCGCCGCTAAGCCGGGTTGTCGCGCAGCCAGTCGAGGCGCTCGGTGGCCGAGCGGACCAGGGGGTGGCCGGGGCCGAACACCCGGCGGTAGCCGTCGAGACAGCCCCGCAGCAGCTGAGCCGCCTCCTGCCGTTGCCCGGCGTCGATCAGCACGTTCGCCAGGTTGTCCCGGGCCTTGAGGGTGCGGGGGTGGGCATCGCCGTGCAGCCGGACGGTGCCGGCCTCGACCTCGCGCAGCACGACCGCGGCGTCCGCGTAGCGGCCTCTGGCGTGCAGCACGGCGGCGAGGTTGTTGCGGACCGAGAGGGTGCCCGCGTGATCCCGGCCGTTGGCACGCTCGTATTCGGCCAGGACCGTGCGCAGCACCCTTTGCGCCTCCTTCAGGCGGCCGAGCCGGCACAGCGCCGCACCGAGGTTGGCCCGTGCCTCGAGCAGGGCGTGGTCGTCGCGTTCGCCGCGCCGCTCCAGCCGGCCGGTAAGCTCCCGCAGTTCCCGTTCCGCCTCCTCCCAGCGGCCCGCCTTGATGAGGGAGATCGCGTGGCCGTTGGCGGCGTCCAGCGTCTCGGAGTGGTCCGGTCCGAGCGCGCGCCTGCGGCGTTCCAGGACGTCCCGGCGCAGCGCGGTGGCCTCCGGCACGCGCTGCAGCGTCTCCAGCACCTCGGCGAGGCGGACAGCGCTGACGAGCGTGTCCGGATGGTCACGGCCGAGCAGCCCGGCTCGGCTGTCCCACACGCTTCGCCACACCTCCTCCGCCTTGGCGGGCTCTCCCGTCGCCTGGAGCAGCTCGGCCAGGTCGGCGGCGGTCGTGAGGGTGTCCTCGTGCACGTAACCGAGCACCCGCGACTGCACCAGCATCAGATTCGTCAGCCGTTCACGGGCCTCCTCACGGCGCCCCTTCACCTGCGCGAGCACCCGGGCGTAGTCGCGGAAGGCGGCCAGCGTCTCGGGGTGCTCCGGCCCGAGACGCCGCAGTACGGCGTTGGCCTTCATGCCGAAGTGCTGATCGGCGGGGATGGGAACCCGGGCGATCTCCTCCTCGGTCCCGTCCGGGCCCGTCAGCGTGGCGACCCACTCGGCCGCCGGCGGAAACTCCGGCTCCGCCCCGCTTCCGGGGTCGGGGTCGGGGTCGGGGTCGGGTGGATCGTCGGGCGCCCTCGAACCGCCGCGCCACCAGCGAGCCATGTCGGATCAGCTCCTTTCCCGTTCGTTTTCCGTCGGATGCCGGTATGTCGTCAGGGCCCGGAGTGCACATGGGCGGCCCACAGGCTGGGGGTGCGCGGGAAGGCGGCGCGGCACTCCCGTACGGCGTGGTGCAGCGCGATGGCGCTCCGCGCGGTGTCGAGGCCCGCGGGGTCGGCGTGGCCGCCGTCGCGCAGGTGGCCGTACAGACTCCTGGTCACGCGCACCGCCACCGCGTCGTGTACCGGCCAGAGGGTGCCGATCGCGTGGGGGTATCCGGCGACCTGGAACGCCGAGGTGATGTGGATGGACTCGTCCGCGAGCCGTTCGGCGCCCCGGGCGGTCTCACAGGCCGACAGGACCGCGAGCCTGGCCCGCGGCAGGTCCAGCCGGGAGATCCGGCGGACCGTCAACGGCTCCCGCTGGTGGTCGTGGACGAGCAGGCGGGCGTTCGACGGGTCGTCCGGATCGCTCACCCCGTGGCAGGCGAAGTGTGCGTAGGGGTGCTCGGGCAGCGCCCGCACCACCCGCGCGAGCGTCGCGTCGGAGCCGGTGATCAGCTCGAACGGGAGCAGCTTCGCCAGTTCCGCGACCTCCCGCCGGGCGCCGCCGAGCGGCCGGGCGCCGGGTGTGTCGGGCTGCGCCACCGCCAGCAGCCGGCCCGGCGGCGCGGGCCCCGCCGCCCGGGCCCGGGCGTACGCCAGCGTGCGCACGGTCGGCGTGTAGGAGGAGATCACCCGGTCCAGGACGGTGCGCTGTCCGTCGTGGTGGCCGGCCGCGTGCAGCGGCAGCGCGGCGAGCGCGCCGCCCGGCGACCACCACAGCCGGGGCCAGTCGTCCCCGGACGGCGCGTCGAGCAGGCCGAGCCGGGCGAGCACACGTTCGGCGATGTGGTCCCACGCCCAGCCCAGCACCTCGCCGAGGGTGTGCTGGGCCTGCCGTTCCCTCACCGGGTCGGTGGCCGCCGCCAGCGCGTCGTCCAACCGGGCCACCTGGTGTTCCAGCGTCGCCGGTGTGACCTCGGGCAGCGGCACCACCCCTACCCCGTCCGGCCGCAGGACCAGCGCGTCGCTGCGGTACACGCTGCAGTACGCGAGCACCACCGGCCCGCGACCGGCGCAGGCCAGCAGGCTGCCGAGCGTCGGTGCGGCGAGGAAGTCGGCGAAGCCGGGCAGGGCGCGGATCCGGGTGACGAGCCGTTCCCACTCGGCGGCCAGCCGGTGTCGCTCGTCGGCCGGCAGCTTCCCCTCCAGCGCCGCACCCGCCTCCCCCTCCCCTGCCTCCTTCGCGTCCAGTGCGTCGATGCGGTCCCGCAGGCGAAGGAAGAGTTCGGCCGGTTCCGGGTGCGCTGCGCGCAGCCGTTCCCACTCGCCGCGCGCGGAGACGGCCTGCCACAGCAGCACCCCGCGGCCGTGCTCCAGCAGCTGAACGGCCAGTTCCGGCTCCCCGGCGTTGACGGCACAGGCCGCGGCCTCGGCGGCCAGCCCGTGGACCCGGGTGAGCCGGTGCTCCTGGTCGCCGCGCGCCAGCCGCCGCGTGACGCTGAACGGCAGCAGCTCCACCGCGGTCCGGTATCCCCGCAGCGCCTCGTCCCAGCGGCCCGCGTCGGCCGCGGCCGCGCCCCAGTCGCGGGCCGCCGCGATCCGGCGGTCGGCCGGGAGGGCACCGATCGCGGCCACCTGCCGGTAGGCGTCCTCGGCCGCCAGCAGCACGCCCGGATCCCCGGCGGCCTCGTGCAGCGTGCGCAGGGCGCTCGCGTACGTCAGCAGAAGGTTCGCCTGCTCGGCCTCCCCGCCGGAACGGGCCCACACCGCCCGGCCGAGCGTGGTCACCGCCTGATCCAGCCCGGCCGGATCCTCCATGGCCGTCGCCCTGTCGAGCAGCGCCTTGCCGAGGTTGTGCAGCAGTACGGGCAGTTTCGGGTCCCCGTACGCCGTGGCGTCGGCGGCCCGCGTCAACAGCGAGATCGCCTCCTCCCGGTCAGCGGGGTCACCGATGGCCGCGTGCCGCTTGGACAGTGCGTTGGCGAGGTGGTTCGCCCGGCCGGTCCACTGCGGGCCGTCCTGCGGGGTGCGCGCCAGTACGTCGCGGGCGACGTCGACGGCCTCGGCCGCCGCCGAGGCGTCCCCGGTCCGGTCGTACCAGGTCTGGAGTACCACTCCCAGGTTGGCCAGATGAGCCGTGGAATCCGGCGCCGCGCCGCCGGATTCCACGGCTCGCCGGGCCAGGTCGGCGGCCTCGCGCAGGGCGGCCAGGTCGCCGGTCTGGTGGTAGCGCTCGCGCAGCGCGAGCGCGAGGTTCGCCACCGGGCCGTCGGCCTGCCCGGGCCCGCTGCGGGCCACTGCTTCCCGCAGCACCTCGACGGTCTCGTCCAGCAGGGCCGCGTCCCCGGTCTGCTCGCCGAGCCGGTGCAGGGCGTTTCCCAGGCTGTTCAACCTCAGCGCCCGGAGCGGGCCGGCCGGGGGCGTGTGCCGGACCGCCGCGCGCAGCAGGTCCACCGACTCACGCAGCATCGCCGTACCGCCGCCGTGCTCGCCGGCCAGCCGCAGCGCCACTCCCAGCCCCGTCAGCGCCTGCAGCCGTTCCGGGGCGTCCGGTCGCCCCGGGGCCTCCGTCAGGGCCGTCCGGGTGACGCGGAGCATCTCGTCGACGGCCGTCTCGTCGGGCGAGACGCCCACCCAGGTCCGCAGCGCCGTTCCGAGGCCGTCCAGCACGATGGCGCGGTGCGCCACCCCGGGCGGACTCTCCGCCAGCGCCGCGCGCCGTAACTCCAGCCCCTCACGCAGCGCCCTCGGATCCTGCGTCAGGCCGAAGGAGTGCTCCCTGACGGCCGCGAGAGCGTGCAGGATCGCCGCGCGCGCCTCGTGGCCGGGGGCCGTGTGGCTCAGCGCACGGCGATAGACGCGTTCCGCCTCCGCGAGGTCACCCGGATCGCCCGTCTCCTCGAACCGGTCCGTGAGCAGCCGGCCGAGGTAGTCCAGCGCCATCAGCCGGTTGTGGCTCCGTTCCACCGGGACGGCCGCCGCCCGCCGCAGCGCGTCGATCGCCCGGTCCCGGTCCTCCGCACGCCGCTCGTCGTCGAAACGGCTGCGCAGCGCCACCCCGAGGAAGAGCAGATCCTGCTCCGCCGCCTCCTCGGTCGCCGCCTCGCCGGCCAGCGTGATCAGCTCGTCCCGGTCGCGGTCGTCGTGGTACGCGTCCCACCGGAACCACAGGCCCACACGCAGGTTCGCCGAGCACTCGCGGCTGCCGCGCTCGTCCAGCGCCTCCCGCAAGGCGGCCCGGAACCACTCGACCGCCTGGTCCAGGTCCCCGCGGTCGCCCGTGCGGCGGAACCGTCGCATCCACGCGTCGGCCGCCTCCGTCGGATCCGGCGGAGTGGCTCCGTCCCCGTACGACATGACCGGCCCCCGTATGCCGTGATGACCCTCCACGGTATCCAACTGCCCACGGAAGCATGGTCGTTATGCTGATATGCACAGGGGAGGGAGAAAGCGGTGACGCGACCCGGACCGGGCCACGAGCGACTCGGGGAACTGTGCCGCAGGCTGATGGCGACACCGGCCGAGCTGACCGCCGGCGAGGCGGTGCGGCGGCTTGTCGACCACATCCTCGCCGAGGTGCGCGACGGCCGTCCGCCCGGGGCGCTGGAGGACGCCTTCGACGAGCTGGAGGAACTGCTCCTCGCCGCCGGGCACAGCGCCGGCCTCGGCTCCTACCGCACCACCCCGGGCTCGTACCAACGCCTCCCGGGCGCCGGCCACGGCCACCCGCCGTTGTATGTGCTCGCCTGCCCCCTCGGCCACTGCGCACGGGTCGAGGCACCCGCCGCCGACCCCGGCCGGGGGCCGCGCTGCCTCGTCTTCGACCGGCCGCTGCGCGAGATCACGCTGCGGCCATGACCGCCTTCCTCAACACGCTCGGCGGCAGGCTCGCCGAACGCTGGATGGCGCTCCTGGCGGTCCCCGGTCTGATCTACCTGGCGACGCTCGTCTGCGCCGTCACCCTCGGTCAACGCCACTGGAGCGACACCGGGCGCCTGCGCGACCGTCTCGGTGCCCTGGCCACCGCCCCCGGCGCCCACAGCCCGGGCTCCCTCGCCGTGGCCGCGCTCGCCGTCCTGGCCGGTGCGGCGGCCGTCGGGGCCGCCGTCCAGGCGGTGGGAACGTGGTGCGAGAAGGCCTGGCTCACCGAAGCGCGCGGACCCGTCACCCGCCGGCTGACGGCCCGTCGCCTGCGGCGCTGGCAGGACGCCGACCGGGCCTACCGCGCCGCGCTGGTGGCCGCCGGACGCGCCACGATCGCCGGCAGCGGCGACGCCGGCCCGCTCACCGAGTCCGCCGAGCGGCACCACGCCGTCCGGGCCCGCATCGCCCTCGCCGCACCCCGTCACCCGTTCTGGGCCGGCGACCGGATCACCGACCCCGAACGCCGGGTCTGGCGCGCCTACCGCCTCGACCTCACCGTCGCCTGGCCCCACCTCTGGCTCCTCGCCCCCGACGGCACCCGCACCGAACTCACCGCCGCGCGCACCGCCTTCACCTCGGCCACGCGCCTGCACGCCTGGGCCATCGCCTACCTCCTGCTCGGCCTCTGCTGGTGGCCCGCCGCGGTCATCGGCCTGCTGGCGGCCGTGACCGCGGCCGGCCGAGGGCGCGAGGCCGCGTCCGGCTTCGCCGACCTCACCGAAGCCCTCACCGATCTGCACGGCAAGGATCTCGCCCTGGCCCTGGGCATCCCCTGCGACGGCGGCCTCACCCGCGAGGTGGGCGCGGAGATGACGCGTGTCCTCGGCAAGGACGTGGCCTGAGGGCCTCTCCGACCATTCCCGTCTCCCGCGCGCGGCCGTGCACGCACTCTCGCCGCCGTGGCCGCGGACCCGGGTACGTCCGGTACGAGGGCCCGCGGCCGGCACGCCGAGAGCACGCACCCGACGCCGCGCCGCCCTCCGGCAGACGACACGAATGGTCGGACAGACCCCGGACCGGCCCCGGCACCGCCCCGGACGGCCGAGCCCCGGGTACGTCCGGCACGGGGCCCGGGGGCCGGCACGCCGAGAGCACGCACCCGACGCCCGCGCCGCCCTCCGGCAGACGACGAGAATGGTCGGACAGACCCCGGGCCGGCTCCGGCGACCGTCCCGGGCGGCCGAGCCCCCGGGTACGTCAGCTCAGGTGGTCCTCGGCGATACCTGCGGCGACCCGCTCGAGGATCGGCCCGGCCTCGGCGATGCACCTGGCCACGTCGGGCTCGACGGACGTCAGCGGATACGCCCGGCCGATCCCGGCCCGGCGCAACGCCTCCTCCGGCAGCGCGAGCCGCCCGCACACGGCCACCACGTCCTTGCCCGCGGCACGCGCCGCCGCGGCGACTCCCGCCGGCGCCTTCCCGTGCAGCGTCTGCTCGTCCAGCGAGCCCTCCCCGGTGATGACCAGCGAGGCCCGCTCCAGGGCGGGGGCGAAGCCCAGTACGTCCAGCATGACCTCGATGCCGGGCCGGAAGCGGGCGCCCAGCAGCAGGGCGCCGTAGCCGATGCCGCCCGCCGCCCCCGCGCCCGGGGACGCCGCGTACCGCGCCGCCCGTGGACCGGCCTCGGCCTCCAGCACCTTGGCGAAGTGGGCGAGCGCCGAGTCCAGGGTCGCCACGTCGTCCGGCGAGGCGCCCTTCTGCGGGCCGTACACCGCCGGCGCGCCCTTCGGCCCGGTCAGCGGATTGTCGACGTCGCTGGCGAGCACCAGCTCGACCGAGGACAGCCGGGGATCCAGACCGGTCAGGTCCGCGCGGGCCAGCCCGGCCAGCCCGCCGCCGCCGGGAGCCACCGGCTCGCCCTCGTCGTCCAGGAACCGCGCGCCCAGCGCCGACAGCATCCCGGCGCCGCCGTCCGTCGTGGCGCTGCCGCCGACGCCGAACACGATCGTCCGCGCGCCCGCGTCGAGCGCGGCCCGCAGCAGCTCCCCGGAGCCGTACGTCGAGGCCGTCAGAGGCGCGAAGACGCCGGCCGGGAGGCGCTGGAGGCCGCTCGCCTCGGCCATCTCCACGACCGCGGTGTCGCCGCGCAGCGCGAACGCGGCCGTCACCTCCTGGCCGAGCGGCCCGGCGACCCGGACCTCCCGCCGCTCGAAACCGGCCGCGACCGCCGCGTCCACGGTCCCGTCGCCGCCGTCGGCCACGGGCAGCGCCTCGACGGGAAGGTCCGGCACGATCCGGCGCAGCCCGGCCGTCACCCGCTCGGCGACCTGCACGGCCGTCAGCGAGCCCTTGAACTTGTCCGCGGCGATGAGCACCCGACGGGTCTCGTCCACTGCAGCGTCCGCCACCTTGCATTCCCCTTGCTCTCCGGGCCCCGCGCACGTCAGGGCCAGTCGCGCCGCTGCGACCATAACCGGAGGACACCCCCGCCGTCATGCCCCGACCGAAGGCTGGGAAGCTCCCGCGAACCGGCCGCCGCACGCCTGCCACCGGACGCCTGGGAAGCTCCCGGGAACGGCCGCCGCACGCCGGGCGCCGGACGCCTGGGAAGCTCCCGCGAACCGGCCGCCGCACGCCGCACGCCGGGCGCCGGGCGCCGGGCAAGCTTCCGGGTACGGCCGCCGCACGCCTGGAAGGCCCCCGGGAACCGGCCGCCGCACGCCCGGGACGATCCCGCGAACCGGCCGCCGCACGCCTGGGAAGCTCCCGGGGAAAACGGGTAGACCCCCGCCATGACCAGCCAGCGCCTGGAATACGCCGCCCTCGCCGACCGCATCCACGGCGGCTGGCTCGGCCGGATCGCGGGCAACATGCTCGGCAAACCTGTCGAGCAGGGCGACGTGTGGACCCGCGCCCGTATCGACCGCTATCTGCGGCGGGCCGGCGCGCTGCCACTCACCGACTACCTGCCGGAGCCCGCCGACGCGGCCGAGACCGCCGAACTGCGCCCGGAGTGGCGCGCGTGCGTGCGCGGCCGGATCCACGGCAGCTGCCGGGACGACGACGTGGACTACGCGATCCTCGGGCTGCACCTGCTGGAGACCCACGGCTTCGCCTTCAGCACCGAGCAGGTCGGCGACCTGTGGCTGCTCCGGCTGCCGTACCTGCAGACCTTCACGGCTGAACGGGCGGCCTACCGCAACCTGGCGAACGGGCTGAAGCCGCCGCTGACGGCGACGTACGAGAACCCGTACCAGGAGTGGATCGGGGCTCTGATCCGCGCGGACGTCTACGGCTGGACCTGCCCCGGCGATCCGGCCCGCGCCGCCGGCCTGGGCCGCCGGGACGCGGTCCTGTCGCACACCGGCAACGGTGTCTACGGCGCGATGTTCGCGGCCGCGCTGATCTCGGCGGCGTTCACCGCCCCCACCGTGCGGGACGCGCTGGAGAGCGCGCTCGGCCTGATTCCGGCGAGCAGTCGCCTGGCCCGTACCGTGCGGCGGGTGGCCACTCTGCACGAGACACGGCTGCCCTGGGAGGAGACCCTGGCCACGCTGTCCGAGGAGACCGCCGGCCTCGGCTGGATCCACACGGTGCCGAACGCCGCCGTGCTCACCGCCGGGCTGCTGTACGGCGACGGCGACTTCACCCGGACCCTCGCCCTGACCGTGCGCGGCGGCCTGGACACCGACTCCAACGGGGCGACGGCCGGCTCGGTGGCCGGGGTACTCAACGGCGCGGCCGCGATCCCGGCGCAGTGGCGGGACCCGCTGGAGGACACCGTCCGCAGCGCGGTGTTCGGCTTCGACGGCGTGCGGATCAGTGCGCTGGCCGAACGCACCCTGCGCCTGGCGACGGCCGGAGCGTGACCGTCCGGCGTCTGGTTACCCTTCCCCCATGACCACGACTCCTGACTTCGCCACGTACATCGCCGGTCTGCCCCGTGTCCTCGCCGGTGCGGCCGCGCTGTTCCGGGACGCCGAGGGACGTGTGCTGCTCGTCGAGCCCAACTACCGCGAGGGCTGGGCGCTTCCGGGCGGCACGGTCGAGTCCGACGACGGGGAGACCCCGCGCCGGGGCGCCCGCCGGGAGACGCTGGAGGAGATCGGGCTCGACAGGGAACTCGGACGCCTGCTGGCCGTGGACTGGGTGCACGGCGCGGGCCGGCCGCCGCTGGTGGCGTATCTGTACGACGGCGGTGTCCTCGCGGACGCCGACCTCAAGGCCATCCGGCTGCAGGAGGAGGAACTGCTGTCCTGGCGGCTGGTCCCCCGCCAGGACATCCCCGACCATCTGCCCGGCGCACTCGGCCGCCGCGTCCTGGCCGCCCTGGACGCCCTCACGAGCGGCACGGGCCCCCTGGAACTGGAGAACGGCCACCCGGCGACGTAACCGACGACCGACCTGGCCTCCCGGCAACGACCTCGCTCCGGCCGGCCGGCCGGCGGCCGGTTCCGCCGAATGCGCATCGCCGTTGGCGTCTTCCGTGCTGTGGCTGCAAGCAGGCACCCCAGCCCGAGAAGCGGGCAAGGTCAGGACCGCGCGGTCCGGAACGCGAGATACCGGTCGAAGGCTTCGTGGCTGTCGGGGGTGAAGCGCCACTCCAGCAGGGCCGACCGCAGCGCCGGCTTGGTCAGCCAGCCATGCCAGGCGACCTCGTCAGGATCGGCGGCCACGGCCTCCGGCACCACGGCCTGGTGCACGCCGAGCCAGTGAGGACTCAGACCACTGCGGTTGAGGAACGTGAACAGCAAGCGCGGCAGCACACGAATGCCCAGCTCTTCGGCCAGCTCCCGCGCGGCGGCCTGTTCATAGGACTCACCGACGTCCACGGCGCCACCCACCACGACCTCATAGAGACCGGGGAAGCGCGACAGCTGCTCCGACCGCCGGTGAACGAGGATCCGCCCACGCTCATCACGACACACCGTCACGGCGACCCGGTGCAGCCAACCCTCCCGGATGGCCTGCCGGCGGCTGACCACCGTCCCCAGCACACGATCTTGATCGTCGACACGCTCCACCAGTTCGTCCACGGCCCACACCCTGGCAGAGCCCACTGACAAGGCCGCTTCTCAAGGCACGGCTTGCCATGGATCAAGCCGTCGTTCCCTGATGAGTAGCGGCCAGCTGGCGCGTGAGCTCGCCAGGTCATGGGCGCAGGTTCGCCAGCGGTTCGTCCCCGGCGGGGTAGGGGCGCTCCGTGAGCAACAGTCGGGCTGCGGAGGTCAGGTCGCCGGCGCCGACGAGGGCATGGATCTCGTGTGCCTGCGGGGTCACGTCACGGATGTTGACCGTCCACTCGTCCGCGTAGCGTCGTACGGCCTCGCCGCAGAGGCCGAGTTGCAGGGAACGGGAGGGCAAGGGTTGCAGGCTCAGGTCCCGCTCGGGGTCCCACTGGACACGAGCGGGCGCCCGCTTCAGCTCACGCTGCCAGGTGGCACGGTCGGGGTGTACCCCGCGGGCGTAACTCGACAGGCACGCGTGCCGTAGCGCCCAGTCGAAGCCGTCACGGGTGATCTCGACGGCCAGAACGGTCTCCTTGACCCGCCTTCGTGGCCCAGCCGCAGCGGTACATCATCCACAGGAAAGACGGCTTGATCCATGTCAGGCCGTGCTCACAGTCCTTTCCGGTGCACCCCGTGCGCACTGTTCGGCCCGCTTCGAAAAGAGTTCGGTTTCTCGCGACGGACGCGGCCCGCCTCCTCGTAGAGCAGACGAAGGCACCACCTGTACCGCTCTACGCACCATCGCCCTTGGTCCGACTCGCGAACCCACGAGGTACCTGTGGCTCTCCTCTCGACACTCCGTCTTCACCGCCACCCGCGGTCGCGCGGGCGTCTCGCCGTCGGGTTGCTGGCACTCATCGCCGGAACCCTCCCGAGTGTGTCGGCCGACGCCGCCACCCCGCCCTCCGGATCGGTCAGCGACACTGCGCCCACGACCACGTGGAGCGCCGGTCCCTTCGCCGTCCCGAACGTCTCCGGCACTGCCGGGACGGTGAGCTGCGGGAATCCGCAACTCTGCGACGACTACACCCTGAACGTGTCGGTGCCCGTGGGCTACGACGCCGGTCACAGCCTGCGCGTCGATGTCAAGTGGCCGGACCGCCGCCGACTTCGACCTGTACGTCCTCGGCGCAGACGGCCGTGAGGTGGCCGCTTCCGCCTCTTCCAGCGACCCGGAGACCGTGCTGCTTCCGGCGGTGACGGCGTCGTACACCGTGCGTGTGGTGCCGTACGCCCCGCTCGGCGACAGCTTCAGCGGCACCGCGAGCCTGGTCGCCGATCCGGCCGACCCGCCGCCGAGTACGGCGATCCCACCGATGTACGCGAACTCCTCGGCGCCCGACAGCCTCAAGGACGCGCACAACGCCGGCGAACCCTCGATCGGCGTCGACCGCGCGACCGGTGCCGCGATGTTCCAGTCGTACACCTCGACGTTCAAGGTCACTTACGACGCCGCCGGCGCCGCTACCTGGCAGGACAAGAGCGCCAACGCGGGCAACGGCTGTCCCCAGGGCAGCGTCACCAGCCTCGACCCGATCCTGTTCACCGACCCGGCCACCCACCGCACCTTCGAGTCGCAGCTCGCTGGAAAAACCGCCCTGACCTGCTACACCGACGACGACGGCGAGACGTGGACGCCGACCAGCGGCTCGGGCATCAACTCCGGTGTGGACCACCAGACCATCGGCGGCGGCCCCTTCACCACGGGCGAGCCGGGCTCCGTCACGTCGTACCCGAACGCCGTCTACTACTGCTCCCAGGACATCGCCGACGCTTCCTGCGCGGTCAGCCGGGACGGCGGTCTGACGTACGGACCCGCCGTTCCGATGTACTCGCTGCTGGACTGCGGCGGCCTGCACGGGCATGTGAAGGTCGCCCCGGACGGCACGGTGTACGTGCCCAACAAGGGCTGCGGCGGCAACCAGGCCGTGGCCGTGTCCGAGGACAACGGGCTGACGTGGACCGTCCGCAAGAACCTGTCCAGCACCCCCGGTGACTCAGACCCGAGCGTGGGAATCGGCGCCGGCGGGACCGTGTACATGGGCTACCAGAACAGCGACGGCACCGCGCGGATCGCCGTCAGCCACGACAAGGGCAAGACGTGGCTGTACGACCAGAACGTCGGCGCATCCCTCGGCATCAAGAACATCGCCTTCCCCGCCGTGACCGCAGGCGATGACAACCGCGCCGCCTTCGCCTTCCTGGGCACCACGACCGGGGGCAACTACCAGGACACGGCCAACTTCAAGGGCGTCTGGCACCTGTACGTGGCCACCACCTACGACGGCGGCCAGTCCTGGGTCACTGTCGACGCCACGCCCACCGACCCGGTACAGAAGGGGTCCATCTGCACGGGCGGCACCACCTGCGGCCAGGACCGGAACCTCCTGGACTTCATCGACGTCACCCTCGACGCCCAGGGCCGCGTGCTCGCCGCCTACGCCGACGGCTGCACGGGCACCTGCGCCACCGGTGGCGCGCAGAACTACGACGCACTGGCCTCCATCGCCCGCCAGTCCTACGGCGACACGCTGTACGGCGCGTACGACGCCCTGGTCGCCGGCAAGCACAAGAAGTCCAAGGGAGGCCGTTAGGTGAAGCCGTTCGCCCCGGCTGCCGTGCTGGTCGGCGCCGTCCTCTGTCTGGCGGCCGTCACCGGATGCTCGCCCGCGCCCCGGAACACCGGGCCCTTGCGTGCGAGGCCGTACACGGGCGCCTCGGCGCCCGGCGGCTGCCCCACCGCCGCCTCACTGTCGCTTCCCAAGGACTTCCCGGCGGATCTGCCGGTGCCCGAGGGCGCGATCGTGACTTCGGTGGAGCACCGCACCGGCGGCCGGCTGATCGTCGCCACGGTCGCACGGAGCGGCTTCGACGCCACCCTGGCCCTTCTGCACAAGCGGCTCCCCAAGGCCGGATACACCCCGAAGGACGGTGAGGTGGAGGAGGACGACGCCGAGTCGAACTTCTCCTCCCCGACCGTCCGGGGCCGCTGGACGCTGCGGAAGATGCCCGACTGCGAGGGAGGGGTCTACCTGACGTACCTGACGTCCGCGGTCTCCTGAACCCGGCCCGGCCGAGGCCTCTTCCCGGCCGGTGGAACCGCGAGGCTGCCAGGCCTCGGGCGCCGGCACTACGGGGGCCGCGAGGAGCCTTCTCCGCATCGCCTGCTGGTACGCGGAAAGCTCCGGCTCGCAGTCCGGCGGCGTGACAGCGGTCGACGTACACGCCGTCCCGCACGGCCTCCCGCGCGTCGTCCTACGCATGACCCCCACCGAGGGCCGGTGGACCGCGCTGAGCCAGCACTCTGTAACTGGGCGTTTGTCTGCTGGTTCAGCGTCGCTCTTCGGCCCCGGAAAGAGGCTATGAGCGCGGCTTGATGACCCACGTCAAGTCGCGTTGACAGCCCTTTTGCACCGAGAGTCTTTCGGCGGCAGCAGCCACGTCGCCTCCACCAGCGACGTTTCGGTTCGAGTGGCTAGGGAGTCGGACCGGTCGGCTTGGGGGCTGACGCGGTGTCCGGGGTGAGGATGCGCAGGGCGGTGCGGATACGGTCGAAGGCTGCGATCGGGTGTTGGCCGTCGTCGGACACGAACCGCAGGGGCTGTCAGGCGGTGATCTCCGCACAGCGGGCGGTGAGGCATTCGAGGGCGCCTTGAACCTGCCCGATTCGCGGCGAGTTGTCTTGCTCACCCAGTAGGCCGTTGCTATGCCTTGGGCACTCAACTCTAGGGAGCACGCTGTGTACCAAGAGCCCCCTCTTCCCGCTCCTCCGCGTTCACGTGCCCGGGGATTCATCTGTGCCGTCGCGGGGATCGCCCTCGTGACGCTCACCGCCGCGACAAGTCCCCCCGACGCGCACACCCGGACCGCGGCGGACCCGGCAGCCGTGGTCCGCGAGTGGAACGCCATCGCCACCGACACGATCAAGACCGGCCTCGGCCCACGCCCCTCCGGTCAGGCAGCGATCTGGGAGGGATTCGTCTCCGTCGCCGTGTACAACGCCGTGGTGGGGATCGAAGGCGGCTACGCCCTGTACAAATGGCACGAGCGCGGTCCGGCCAAGGCATCCTCCGCGGCGGCCGCCGCCACCGCGGCCCACGACATGCTGCTCACCTACTTCCCCGCCTTCAAGGAGCGGCTCGACACCGCCTACGCGGACTCGCTCGCCGCTCTTCCGGCCGGTCATACCAGAGACCAGGGCGTGGACTACGGAAAGCGCGCCGCCGCCCGCATCATCGAACTCCGCGAAGGGGACGGAAGGTTCGCCGACGTTCCGTTCACCGCTGCCCCGGCACCGGGGGTCTGGCGGCCCACCCCGCCCGCGTTCCAGCCCTTCATCGACACCTGGCTCGCCAGGCTCCGCCCCCTCCTGCTCACCTCCCCGCAGCAGTTCCGGCCCGGCGGACCACCCGCCCTCTCCTCGGCCGCTTACGCCGAGGATGTCCAGGAGCTGAAGACCATGGGCGTGAAGACCGGCTCGGGCAGGAGCTCGCAGCAGACCGAGACCGCCCTCTTCTTCAGCGGCAACCTGGTCGAACAGATCCAGATCGCCGTACGGGACCACGCCGCCCGGCACCGGCTCGGCATCGCCGAGACGGCCCGGCTGTTCGCCGCGGTGAACGCATCGGCAACCGACGCCGTCGTCACTGCATGGGACGCCAAGCTCCACTACGGCACCTGGCGGCCGATCACCGCCATCCGCCTCGCCGACACCGACGGCAACCCCGCGACGACGGCGGACCCGGCCTGGGAGCCGCTGCTCCTCACCCCACCACACCCGGACTACATCGCCGGCCATACAACCGTCGCCGCCGCCGTGACACGCGCCCTGACCGGCGTCCTCCGCACCTCGCACATCGACCTCTACGTCCCCTCCGAAGTCACCGGCACCACGCGGTTTTACGGGTCCGCCGACGACCTCGACCGGGACGTCGTCGACGCGCGTGTGTGGGGCGGCGTGCACTCCCGCACGGCGGACGTAGTCGGCTGCCGGGCCGGCACCCGCGTGGCCGCCTGGGCGCTGGACCACTACTTCAAGCCGGTCGGCAGGGACGGCACCCAGCCGTCCCTGCCGACTCGAGCGCCGCGGCAGGACAGCCTCGCCGAGCCGGAGTGCGGCGACGACACCGACTGACCCACAGAGCCGCAGAGGACCCAGCGTCGAGCCGGGTCCTCTGCGCATCCTGCCTCGAGCACTGGATCAGCGGGGAAACTTTTCCCTTGCAGGGGCCAGCCACTTCCGACAGAGGGAAAAGGCCATGAACGCGGCTTGGTGACTCACGTCATCCGGTCCCGCTTCCACGCAGCGGGAAACCTTCCCTCGCGGACGGCGGTCAGGCCAAGCTCCGGCGAGTACGCCTGATAAACGGTGATCGTGGATGCTCTATAGGTCGCGCGGATCTCACGTCGCGGTTGTTCCCTGGCGTACAGCCTCGGGGCGGTCCGTGCGGGTAGCCACTGATTTTCGGCGCGCATGGACCGCAGATGGGGAACGAGACAGCCGACAGCCGTATCGGCCCGGCTACCGTCCCCTTGGTGGTCCTTCACCTGGTCGATGACGGGCCGGGCCGACGCGGAGAGCCCGGTCCTTCGTCAGCGCGCACGGCACTGCCGGCGGCAGTGTTCGCTCGGGTGGAAGAGGGAGGACACCTGAACCGTGGGGCGCGGCGATATCCGTTCGCCGCGAGCGGGCGGCCGTCCTACTCTCGGCCCATGAACAGGCCACTCGTCGCCATTCTCAGTGGTGCAGGCGTCTCCACCGATTCCGGGATTCCCGATTATCGCGGTCCGAACGGGCTGTGGCGGAAGGATCCCGAAGCCGAGAAGCTCGTGACGTACGACTACTACATGAGCGACCCCGAGATCCGACGCAGGTCCTGGCGAATGCGACGCGGGAACCGGACGCTGAGGGCCGAGCCCAACGCCGCACACCTGGCCGTCGCCGAGCTCGAAAAGTCCGGCGTCCCGGTGCGGGTGATCACTCAGAACGTGGACGGACTGCACCAGCTTGCCGGTATGCCCGCCCGCAAGGTGCTCGAACTGCACGGCACCGCGCGCAGCGTCGTGTGCACCAAGTGCCACGCCCGGGGGTCGATGGAGGACGCGCTGACCCGCGTCGAGGCCGGGGAAGAGGACCCGCCCTGCCTGGAGTGCGGCGGGATCCTGAAGTCGGCCACCGTGATGTTCGGCCAGCAGCTGGACCCGGTGGTCCTCGGCGAGGCGCTCGGCATCGCCAAGGCCTGCACCGTCTTCATCGCCGTCGGCACCAGCCTCCAGGTTCAGCCCGCCGCCGGCCTCGCAGGCGTCGCCGCCGACAACGGCGCCCGGCTCGTCATCGTCAACGCCGAACCGACACCGTACGACGAACGCGCCGACGAGGTGGTCCGCGAACCCATCGGCACCGCCCTGCCCCGGATTCTCACCGGTCTGAGCGACCAGGAGTCCTGAGCCGGCCCGCGACGGTCGGGCGCGGGTCAGGCGGGGCGGTCGGCCACTTCAGGCTCGGCGTGGCCCGCGGGCCCGGAACGGACCGCACCGACCACGGCTCCGGACATGCCCGGGAAAAGGGCAGCCGTGCCGCGCTCGAAGTCCAGCAGCCGGCGCTTGCGGTCCAGGCCGCCGCCGTATCCCGTCAGGCTGCCGTTGGCGCCGATCACCCGGTGGCAGGGGACGACGATGCCGACCGGGTTGCGGCCGTTGGCCAGCCCGACCGCTCGGGAGGCCTTGGGATTGCCGAGGGCGTCGGCGAGTTCGCCGTAGGTGAGGGTCTCACCGAACGGGATGCGGGTGAGCAGTTCCCACACCCTGCGCTGGAACGGGGTTCCGTGCAGGGCCGGTTGGAGGCTGAACTCGGTCAGCTCACCCGCGAAGTACGCGGACAACTGCTCCTCCGCCCGGGCGAAGCAGCGCAGGCCGCTCGTGCGCGGGCCGAAGCTCTCCTCGGGCGGACGGTGCCGCTGGCCGACCATGTACAGGCCGCACAGTGCGCCGTCGGCATCGGCGACGAGGGTGAGCGGGCCGTACGGGCTGTCGATGACGGTGTGACTGTTCACTGCCGACCCTTCTTGTACGAGTCATAGGAGTGGGACGCGTTGTGCGGGCCCGAGCGGGTCCGTACGACCGGTGCGGGCCTGTGCTGCCAGACCGGTGCGGGCTTGTGCGGCCGACCGGTGCGGGCTTGCGCTGCCAGACCGGTGCGGGCTTGCGCTGCCCAACCGGTGCGGGCCTGCGCCGCCGACCGGTGCGGGCCTGTGCTGCCGACCGGTGCGGGCCTGTGCGGCGTTCAATGGGCTCATACCGGAAGGAAGTTGATGGGGTGGGCGTCGGTCGCCCACAGGTACTGGACCGCGTACGCCCGCCACGGGCGCCAGGCCTCGGCGCGCGCGGTGAGCGCGGCCGGTGTGGACGGCAGGCCGAGTTCTCCCGCGGCCCGGCGGATGCCGAGGTCGGTGGGGAGGAAGGCGTCGGGATCGCCGAGGGCACGCATGGCGATGACGTCGACGGTCCAGGGCCCGAAGCCCGGCAGGGCGAGCAGCCGCGCGCGGGTCTCGGCCCAGTCCGATTCGACGCCCAGGTGCAGGGTGCCGTCGGCGAGTTGCCGCACGAGGGTGGTCAGGGTGGTGCGCCGGGTGCGGGGCATGGCCAGGGTCTCGGGGTCCACGGCGGCCAGTGCCTCGGGCGCCGGGAAGAGATGGGTGAGGCCGCCCTCGGGGTCGTCGAGCGGCTTGCCGTGCGCGGTGACCAGGCGGGCCGCGTGGGTGCGGGCGGCGGCCGTGGACACCTGTTGTCCGAGGACGGCCCGGACGGCGAACTCCGCCTCGTCGACCGTGCGCGGCACCCGGCGGCCCGGGGCCCGGTCGACCAGGGGTGCCAGCAGCGGATCGGTGCGCAGCCGGCCGTCGACGGCGACCGGGTCGGCGTCCAGGTCCAGCATGCGGCGGCAGCGGCTGATCGCCACCGTCAGATCGCGCAGGTCGCTCAGGGCGAGCCGGCAGGCGATGTGCTCGGGGCGCGGGGTCAGGGCGACGATGCCGTGCCCGTAGGGCAGCCGGAGCGTGCGCCGGTACGCGCCGTCGCGCCACTCCTCGACGCCGGGTACGGCCGTGGCGGCGAGGTGGCCGAAGAGGTTGCCGGGGTTGAGTGGGGCGCGGAACGGTAGGCGCAGCGAGAGGGTGCCCGGGGTGCTCGCCGCGCGGTTGCCGGGGACCCGGTCACGCAGCCGGCTCGGGGACAGGGCGAAGACCTCGCGGACGGTGTCGTTGAAGGCGCGGATCGAGGAGAAGCCGGCCGCGAAGGCGATGTCCGCCATCGGCAGCGGCGTGGTCTCGATGAGCAGCCGTGCGGTCTGGGCGCGCTGGGCGCGGGCCAGCGCGAGTGGTCCCGCGCCCAGTTCGGCGAGCAGTTGCCGCTCCACCTGCCGGGCGCTGTAGCCGAGGCGCCCCGCGAGGCCGGGCACGCCCTCGCGGTCCACGACGCCGTCGGCGATGAGCCGCATGGCCCGGGCGACCAGGTCGGCGCGCTGGTTCCACTCCGGGGAGCCGGGGCTGGTGTCGGGACGGCAGCGCTTGCAGGCCCGGAAGCCGGCCTGCTGGCAGGCGGCCGCGCTCGGGTAGAAGGTCATGTTCTCGGCCTTCGGCGGGACCACCGGGCAGCTGGGCCGGCAGTAGATCCGCGTGGTCAGGACGGCCGTGAAGAACCATCCGTCGAACCGCGCGTCCTTGGACCGCACGGCGTGTACGCAGTGCTCCCGGTCGAGGTGCATCCCTGTCTGCATACGTCCAGCATCGTGCGGCGCACGCCCCTGCCGCTGGCGGAAATCCGACACGTACGTGGACGTGACCAGGTCCGACGGCGCCCGGCCCGGGCTGCTAGGAGAGGCTCGCCCGCCGGAACCGGGCGACCCACTCGGCGGTGGTCCGCAGTCCGCCGAACGTGTAGAAGTGCACCTTCACCCGGCCGTGCCGCGCGGGGTCGTACCGGTCCGCCAGTGCGTGCAGGAAGCGGTCCGGACCGGTCGTCCCCATCAGGTTGGTCAGCGAGAAGCCGTACTTCCGGGCGACGGAGGCGCTGGTGGCGACGCCGAACCGGGTGGCGTAGCCGAGCAGCCGGCGTACCCCCGCCGGGCCGGGGACCCCGATGCGTACCGGCAGGTGCACACCCCGGGCACGGACGGCCTCCAGCCAGGTGAGGACCGGCTCGACGTCGAAACCGAACTGGGTGATGACGTCACCGCCGAACCGCTCGGCGCCGATGGCCGCCGCCTTGTCGGTGAGCGCCGACCACAGGGCGGGCGTGGATATCGCCGGGTGGCCCTCCGGGTAGCCGCTGATACCGATGTGACGCACGCCGTGGTGCCGCAGGAGTCCGGTGCGCAGCAGGGCGAGGGCGTCCTCGTACGGGCCCTCGGGGCGGGCGGGGTCGCCGCCGACCACGAAGACGTTCTCGCTCGTGCCGTCCGCCGCCAGCCCGGACAGGAAGTCCTCCAGGGCGGAGCGGTGGGGCAGCCGCCGCGCGGAGATGTGCGGTACGGGGACGAAGCCGAGCCGTTTGACCGCGCGCGCCGCTTCCAGCCGCGTGGAGAGGTCCTCACCGGCGAGGAAGGTGATGTTGATCCGGGTACCGGCGGGGATGCCGTCCCGAGCCTCCTCCAGCCGGGTCACGTCCTTGCCGGTCATCTCCAGGGAGAAGTCGTCCAGCAGGGAGACTCCGGCGGACCGCGGGGTGGCGGAGGGCGAGGAGGAGGCGCATAGGGAGGCCGCGGACGGAGGGGAGGAGATCGGAGCGCGGGACGCAGGCGGCGAAGCGGAGGCGGAGACGGAGGCTGCGGGCGGAGAGCAGGAGACGGATCCGGAAGCCGCAGGCCGGGAGCAGGTGGCCTGGGCAGGGGACGCGGGCGGAGCGGCGGAGACGGATCCGGAAGCCGCGGGCAGAGAGCAGGGGGCCGGGGCGGGGGACACAGGCGGAACGGCGGAGGCGGAGACGGAGACGGAGGCCGCGGAGGGGGAGGAGGCGGGTGCGGGGGCGGCGGCCTGCTGCGGGCTCTCCGCTCCGTTCCGTCCGGGGGCGTCCCCGTCGGGCGGGGCGGTGAGAGCGGGGTTCATCGTGCTCCTCGTGCGGCGGTGGTGCGCGTGCGGCGGTGGTCCTGACCCCGGCCGATGATGCCACGTGGTCGGCTGCCGCCCCGGCCCAGGGGGCGCGCACGGGTCCGACAGCACCCCGGTCCAGGGGCCCGCACCGGTCCGACCGCACCCCGGTCCAGGGGACGCGCACCGCTCCGACCGCACACCGACCCCCAGGGGGCCCGCACCAGTCCGACCGCACACCAGTCCGACCGCAACCCGGCCCAGGGGACCCGCACCGCTCCGACCGCACACCGACCCCCAGGGGACCCGCACCAGTCCGACCGCACACCCGTCCGACCGCAACGCGGCCCAGGGGACACGCACCGGTCCTTCCGAGGGTCTGGAGCCTTCCCCGTGGGCGGCACGCGGTCGGGGCGCCGTACGGCGGGCCCGTCAGCCGGTCTGCCGGGCGAACGCGTCGTACGCCCGCTCGTCGAAGAGGACGAAGCGGGCCTCCTCGACGGCGGTCGGCGTGTTCCGGACCGTTGCCACCGCGATGCGCGCCGCGTCGTCCATGGGCCACCGGTACACGCCGGTGGAGACGGCCGGGAACGCGACCGTGCGGGCGCCGAGTTCGTCGGCCACCCGGAGGGACTCCCGGTAGCAGGCGGCGAGCAGGTCGGAGCGGTCCTCGGTGGCGGACCAGACCGGGCCCACCGTGTGGATCACCCAGCCGGCGTCCAGTTCGCCCGCCGTGGTGGCGACCGCCTGCCCGGTGGGCAGTCCCCCGCCGTACCGGGAGGCGCGCAGCTTGCGGCACTCCTCCAGGATGGCGGGGCCGCCCCGGCGGTGGATCGCGCCGTCCACTCCCCCGCCGCCGAGGAGGGAGGAGTTGGCGGCGTTGACGATCGCGTCGGCGTGCTGCCGGGTGATGTCGCCCCGCACGAGCGTGATGGTGACGGTCATGTCTGCCTCAGCCTCCGCCAGACGGCCTTGGCCGCGTTGTGCCCCGACATGCCGTGCACACCCGGTCCGGGCGGGGTGGCCGAGGAGCAGATGAACACCGCGGGGTGGGGGGTGTGGTACGGGAAGAGGGACGGTTTGGGGCGCAGCAGGAGCTGGAGCCCGGAGGCCGCGCCGCAGGCGATGTCGCCGCCGACGTAGTTGGCGTTGCGGGCGGCCATCTCGGCGGGGCCGGCGACGGCACGGGCGAGCACGCGGTCGCGGAAGCCGGGGGCGAAGCGCTCCAGTTGGCGTTCCATGGCGTCGGTGAGGTCGCCGGACCAGCCGTTCGGGACGTGTCCGTAGGCCCAGAAGACGTGCTTGCCGGCGGGGGCCCGGCCCGGGTCGACGACGCTGGGCTGCACGGTGATCATGAAGGGCCGGCCGGGGGCGCGGCCCTCGCGGGAGGCGGCGCGCAGGGCGGTGCCGATCTCGGCGCTGCTCGCCCCGATCTGGACGGTTCCGGCGACGCGGGCCTCGGGCGCCGTCCAGGGCACCGGGCCGTCCAGCGCGTAGTCGATCTTGAAGACGCTGGGGCCGTACCGGTAGTTCGCGTAGTGGTCGCCGAGGCCGGCGATGCGGGCGAGCGCGGTGGGTGAGGTGTCGAAGACGTAGGCGCGCGCGGGCGGCAGGTCGTCCAGGCGCTTGACCTCGTAGTCGGTGTGCACGGCACCGCCGAGGTCCTTCAGGTGGGCGGCGAGGGCGTCGGAGATCGCCTGGGAGCCGCCGCGGGGCACCGGCCAGCCGCGGGCGTGGGCGGCCAGGGCGAAGACCAGGCCGATGGCGCCGGTGGCCAGGCCGCCGAGCGGGGCCATCACATGGGCGACCAGGCCCGCGAACAGGGTCTTGACCCGGTCGTCCTTGAAACGGCGCATCAGCCAGGTGGACGGGGGCAGCCCGGCCAGGCCGAAGCGGGCCAGGGTGACGGGGTCGCGCGGGAGCGCCGTCAGCGGCAGGGACATGAAGTCGCGTACCAGGGTGTCCCAGTGGGGCAGGAACGGCTCGACGAGTCTGCGGTACGCCCCCGCGTCGCGCGGTCCGAAGGAGGCCGCGGTCTCGGCCACCGACCGGGACAGGACGGCCGCGCTGCCGTCGAGGAAGGGGTGCGCCATCGGCAGCTCGGCGTGCAGCCACTCGAGGCCGTAGCGCTCCAGGGGCAGGGCGCGGAAGGCGGGCGAGTTGATACCGAGGGGGTGGGCCGCCGAGCACGGGTCGTGCCGGAAGCCGGGCAGGGTCAGCTCCTCGGTGCGGGCGCCGCCGCCCACGGTGGCCTTCGCCTCGAAGAGGGCGACCGAGAACCCGCGGCGGGCCAGCTCCACCGCAGCGGTCAGTCCGTTCGGTCCCGCACCCACCACGACCGCATCGAGCATCGACGGCACCTTCGGACCCCTTCGTCAGCCGATGGCCAGTCCGGTCAGGATATGCCGCGGGACTGCCACACCCCGGCCCGGGTGGCCCGCGAAGGACAGCGGCTCGGTGCGGCGGCCGCGTGATCCCGTCGGCCCCCTGGCCGGCCGGTCGCCAAGCGGAATGCCCGCCCGGCGAGTCGGTCACCGCCCAGGGGCGCGCGTCCTTGGTCGTCAGACCGCCGTGCGCAGCAGGTCGGCCAGCCGGCGGGCGGTGGCGGCGTCGCGGGCGGCGGTGAACGGCAGTGCGTTGCCCCCGGTCACGCGGAACGGCTCGCCGCTGAGCGTGCTGTGCGCGCCGCCGGCCTCCTCGACCAGGAGCAGGCCGGCCGCGTGGTCCCAGGCGGCCTCCCAGGAGAACGCCACCGCGTCCAACTGGCCCCGGGCGACGGCGAGGTACTCCAGGCCCGCGGATCCGCAGGGCCGGGGTGCGATGCCGTCGGTCCACAGGGCGCGCAGGGAGCGCTTCTGCTCGTCGGTCGTGTAGTCGGGGTGGGAGGTGGCGACGGTCAGATCCCGGCCCGGTGCGGGCGGCCCCGCGAACAGCCGCTCGCCGTCGAGGAAGGCGCCCCGGCCACGTACGGCGGTGGCGAACTGGTCGCGTGCCGCGGCGTAGGTCCAGGAGGCGGTGACGACGCCGCGGTGGGCGAGGGCGACCAGCGTGCAGAAGCCGTCGTCGCCGTGCACGAACTGGCGGGTGCCGTCGACCGGGTCCACGATCCACACCGGGGCGTCGCCCTGGAGTGCGTCGTAGCTCGCGGGGTCGGCGTGCACCGCCTCCTCGCCGACCACGACGGAGCCGGGCAGCAGGGAGGCGAGGCCCTCGGTGAGCCGCAGCTCCGCGAGGCGGTCGGCGTCCGTCACCAGGTCGTGCGGTCCGCTCTTCTGGTCCACCTCGTGCTCGGCCAGGCGGCGGAAGCGGGGCAGGATCTCGGCCGCGGCCGCCTTGCGGACCGCTTCTTCCACGTCGTGCGAGCAGCGGTTGAGAAACTCGTCGATGGTTTCCGTGTCTCCGATCATGTCTCCATGAGAACATGCGCCACTGACAACACCCGCCCGCCCGGTGCACACCAGGTGGAATCGGGATGAACAACCGGGGCCGCACGGGACCGGCGGGCCGGCCGCCGCCCGTCGGGAGCCGGACCTCGTTCGTCCCGGGCTCCTCGCGAGCCCGGCGCCGTCGAGGGCCCGGCCACGGCCTCCTCTGAAGCCCCTTCCTCAGCGGCCCACCGCATACCCCTGCATCCCGCGCGGGTTCGCCGCCGCCGACAGGACGCCGGTCTCCGGGTCCCGCGCGACCGCGCACAGGCGGCCCTCGGACCAGGCGGGACCGACGGTGACGTCGTGGCCGCGCCGCCGCAGTTCCTCGATGACGGCGGCGTCCGCGCGGGCCTCCACGGTCACGCTGCCGGGGCGGCGGCCGCGCGGGTAGAAGGAGCTGGGGAAGCTGTCGTTGTGCCAGTTCGGGGCGTCGATGGCGCCCTGCAGGTCGAGACCGCCGCGGACGGGGGCACGCAGGACGGCGGCGAGGAAGAAGTGCAGCTGCCACTGGTCCTGCTGGTCGCCGCCGGGCGTGCCGAACGCCAGGACCGGCACGCCGTCGCGCAGGGCCAGGGACGGCGTGAGAGTGGTGCGGGGGCGGCGGCCCGGGGTGAGGGTGTTCGGCAGGCCGTCCTCCAGCCAGGTCATCTGCAGTCGGGTGCCGAGCGGGAAGCCCAGCTCGGGTACGACCGGGTTGGACTGGAGCCAGCCGCCGCTCGGGGTGGCCGCGATCATGTTGCCCCAGCGGTCGACCACGTCGAGGTGACAGGTGTCGCCGCGGGTCGTGCCGTCGACCGCCACGTACGGCTCGCCGGGGAACTCGGCGACGGTCGGCTCCCCCGCGCCCATCGGGTCGAAGCCGGCGGTGGGCTCCACGCGCGCGTGGGCCTGCGCGGGCAGCCGCGGGGGGCGCCCGCCGGGGCTGCCGGGGCGCAGGTCGTGGGAGGCCCGTTCGCCGACGAGGGCCCGCCGTGCGGCGTTGTAGTCGTCCGAGAGGAGTGCGGCGAGCGGAACGTCGGCCGCGTCGCCGTACCAGGCCTCGCGGTCGGCCATGGCGAGCTTGCAGCCCTCGATCAGCAGGTGGACGTAGTCGGCGGAGCCGTGGGCGGGCAGCTCGGGCGGGAGCAGGGCGAGCTGCTGCAGGAGAGCGGGGCCCTGGCTCCAGGGGCCGGCCTTGCACACGGTCCAGCCGTTCCAGTCGTACGTCACCGGGGCCTCGTAGGCCGCCGTCCAGCCGGCCAGGTCGGCCTCGGTGAGGGTGCCGGTGTGCCGTTCACCGCTGGTGTCCAGGGTGGGCCGCCGGGACTGCCGTACCAGGGCCTCGGCGATGAAGCCGGAGCGCCACACCTCGCGCGCGGCGTCGATCCGGGCCTCCCGGTCGCCGGCGCCGGCGGTCTCGGCGAGCAGCCGCTTCCAGGTGGCGGCCAGGGCGGGGTTGCGCAGCAGTTCGCCGGGCCGGGGTGCCCTGCCACCGGGCAGGTAGACCTCCGCCGACGACGTCCACTCCGTCTCGAACAGCTCCCGTACCGTCTCCACGGTCGCGCCGACCTTCTCCACGGGCGGGTGCCCGTGCTCGGCGTAGCCGACGGCGTATTCGAGGACCTCGTCGAGGGACTTGGTGCCGTGGTCGCGCAGGAGCAGCAGCCAGGCGTCGAAGGCACCGGGCACGGCGGCCGCGAGCGGGCCGGTGCCGGGGACGAGGTCGAGGCCGAGTCCCCGGTAGTGCGCGGTCGTGGCGCCCGCCGGGGCCACCCCCTGCCCGCACAGCACGCGTACCGCGCCGCCGGCCGGGGCGAGCAGGATGGGCACCTCGCCGGCGGGTCCGTTCAGATGGGGCTCCACCACGTGCAGCACGAACGCCCCGGCCACCGCGGCGTCGAAGGCGTTGCCGCCGTCCTCCAGGACCGCCATCGCCGACTGGGAGGCGAGCCAGTGGGTGGAGGAGACCATGCCGAAGGTCCCCTGGAGGGTCGGTCGGGTCGTGAACACAGGGCCCCTCACCTCGCTGTCGACGTACATCGGCCTGGATGGTAGGTGCTCGGGGACGGCCCCTGGGGTGAGAATCCGGGGAGTCGGCGCCGGGGGTCTGCTTCTCCCGCTCCCCGGAAGGCTGCCGGTCGCCCCGTGTCGCCGACGCTCGTGACCTCGGGGAACCATCGGCTCGCCGCACCTTCGCGGGTCCGCCGGGCGCCCCTGCGGTGCGGGCCGGCGCCCGGTGAAGGGGGTGTGTTCTCCGGTGCTCTGGGTGAGCATGGAAGTCGAGGCGCCGACAGGCGCAGACCGGCCGCGCCGCAGTGGCTCATGTGGCGTCGGCGAGCGGAAAGGGTGCCCGCGATGAGCGAAGCCGAACGGCCTCCCGCGGACATCGACCAGGTGTTCGACGGCCGAGCGAGCGGCGAACCATGGCAGAGCGGGCTGATGGATCTCCTCGGGGTCGCGGCGGTGCTGCTGGACGCCGAGGGACGGGTGGTCCTGTGGAGCCCGCATGCCGAGGAGCTGTACGGCTACACGGCCGAGGAGGCGCTCGGCCAGTACGCCGCGCGGCTCCTGGTCAGCGAGGAGCACTGGGACTGGGTGGCCAAGAAGTTCGCCGACGTCATGGGGACGGGCCAGACCTGGGGCGGCACGTTTCCCGTCCGGCGAAAGGACGGCAGCACACGCCTGGTGGAGCTGCGCAACATGCGGCTGCTGGACGACCGCGGCGACTTCTACGCCCTCGGACTCGGTACCGACTCGCCCACACTGCGCGAACTGGAGCGGGACGTCGCCCTGTCCACCCGGCTGATCCACCAGTCGCCCATCGGAATCGCGATCCTCGACTCGGACCTGCGGTACATGTCCGTCAACCCCGCGCTGGAACGGATGCACGGCATCCCGGCGAAGGACCACCTCGGCCGCCACTACCGCGCGATCATGAAGGACGCGAGGTTCGAGATGCCCGAAGCCGCGATGCGGCAGGTCCTCGAGTCGGGGGTGCCCCTGATCGACCAGTCGACGATCGTCGGTCGCAGCCCGGCCGACGCGCAGCCGCGCCTGCACGCCTGGACGATCTCGGTCTACCGGCTGGAGGACACCCGGGGCCGCGTACTCGGGGTGGCCGAACTGGTCACGGACGTCACCGAGCGTTACCAGGCGGCCAAGGAGGCGACCGCGACGCGGCGGCGCCTGGCCCTGCTCGCCGACGGCTCCGCCCGTATCGGCACCACCCTGGACGTCGCACAGACCGCCCGGGAACTGGCCGACGTCACCGTGCCCGAGCTGGCCGACGTGGTCTCCGTCGACGTGCTCGACTCCGCCATCGACGAGCACCGGCCTCACAGCACGGTCGGTCCCGCGTTCTTCCGTGCCCTCGCGCTGAAGGCCGCCTACCCCACCGAGGCGCTCGAGGCCGCCGATCCGCCCGGCCACATCGCCGCGTACGACGACGACCGCGTGGCCACCCGGTGCGTGCGCACCGGCCGGCCCATCCTGATCGCCCACGCCGACGACGACGACCTGACGTGCATCGCCCGCGACGACCACGCCGCCACGCTGCTGGCCCGCGCCGGAGTGCACTCCTACATGGCCGTCCCCCTCACCGCACGCGCCACCGTCCTCGGCTTCCTGGGGCTGAGCCGCGCCCGCGATCCACGTCCCTTCGACGAGGACGACCTCGCCATCGCCGCCGAGCTGGCCTCCCGCACCGCCGTCTGCATCGACAACGCCCGCACCCACCAGAGCGTGCGCAACGCCGCCGAGACCCTCCAGCGCAGTCTGCTCCCCCGCCATCCACCCCACCTGCCCGGCCTGCAGATCGCCTCCCGCTACCAGCCCGCACAGGCCGCCTACGAGATCGGCGGCGACTGGTACGACGTGCTCCCGCTGGGCGGCGACCGGACGGCCCTCGTCGTGGGCGACGTCATGGGCAGCGGCATCGACGCCGCCGCGGCCATGGGCCGGCTGCGCACGGCCACCGCCGCCTTCGCCGGCCTGGACCTCGACCCCACCCGAGTCCTCGAACAGCTCGACACGATCACCTCCGGACTGGAGCAGTACATCGCCACCTGCCTCTACGCCGCCTACGACCCCCACAGTGGGGAGTGCCAGATCGCCAACGCCGGCCACCTGCCCCCCGTCCTCGTCCGCCGCGGGCACCATCCCCAGCTCCTCGACCTGCCCACCGGCACCCCGCTCGGCGTCGGCGGCGTCCCCTTCGAGACCACCACCGTCGGCCTCGAGCCGGGCGACCAACTGGTCCTCTACACCGACGGACTGGTCGAAACCCGCCACCACCCCATCGATGAACGCCTCGATACGCTCCTGCGTGTCCTCGCCGCACCCGACCGCTCCCTGGAAGAGACCTGCGACCGGCTCCTGAACGACCTCCGGCAGCCGGACGACCACGACGACGTCGCCCTGCTGATCGCCCGCAGACTGCCGTTCGCGCCGGCGGGTGCGGCGTGATCGACGGGTGTGCTGTCCGCCGGGACGCCGGCGTCGCCGTGCGTAGCCAGCTCTGCCCGCACTCCGCCCAAGACGAGCCGGGCGCTCCCGGATCGAGCTGGAACGCGATGCCGTGACCGGCGGACAGCCGATCGGTCTGCTGTTCACCGCGCCCGACGGCGACACGGCGGTCCTGGTCGACACCGGCCCCCATCCGGCCGTGACCCGGCACGACACCTGCGCCTGACGCACGAACGAGCCGGCCTCCACTGACCGTCCCGACGGGTGAGACGGCCACCAGGGCGGCCGGCGGGCGAGGAAGGCCGAGGCATCGCCCTCTTTCCGAGTCGTGCTGGTGCGCCGTCACCAGCTGTGGTTACCTGAACCCATGACCGTGCTCGTGACCCGCCGCCACGTTGACTACGTGCGTGTCACCACCACGGGTTGTACCGCCGTGAGCTGACGCCGCGCTCCGGCATCTGATCCCCCTCTCCTGACCTCGCGCCTGTTCACCTCGCGCGCTCTCCGCCCCATCGTGCCGCGCCCTCCTCCGGCCTGCCCTCTTCCGGCCCGGACGGCAGCCGCGCGGTCTTCGCACACCCCGCACATCCCGCACACCCCGCACAAGGGAGAACCATGAGCCAGCCGATCGACTCCGTCACCGCCGGCCACACCCCCGAGGACGAACCAGCCGGTCCCGACGCCTCGGCCTGGTCGTTCGAGACCAGGCAGATCCACGCCGGCGCGGCGCCGGATCCGACGACCGGGGCGCGGGCGGTGCCGATCTACCAGACGACCTCGTTCGTCTTCCGCGACACCCAGCACGCCGCCGACCTGTTCTCGCTCGCCGAGCCCGGCAACATCTACACCCGTATCCACAATCCCACCCAGGACGTCTTCGAGCAGCGGATCGCCACGCTCGAAGGCGGCGTCGCCGCGGTGGCCCTGGCCTCGGGGCAGGCCGCGGAGACCCTCGCCATCCTGACTCTGGCGAGCGCGGGCGACCACATCGTCTCCAGCACGTCCCTGTACGGCGGCACCTACAACCTCTTCCGCCACACCCTGCCCAAGTTCGGCGTCGAGGTGTCCTTCGTCGACGACCCGGACGACCTGGAAGCCTGGCGAGCGGCGATCCGGCCGAACACGAAGGCCCTGTTCGCCGAGACACTCGGCAATCCGCGCGGCAATGTACTCGACGTACGGGCGGTGGCCGACGTCGCGCACGAGGCGGGAGTCCCGCTGATCGTGGACAACACCGTGCCCACCCCGTACCTGCTGCGGCCCATCGAGCACGGCGCCGACATCGTCGTCCACTCCGCGACCAAGTTCCTCGGCGGCCACGGCACCACCATCGCCGGTGTCGTCGTCGACGGCGGCACCTTCGACTTCGGCGCGCACACCGACCGCTTCCCCGACTTCAGCGAACCGGACCCCAGCTACCACGGCCTGCAGTACTGGCCCGCGCTGGGCCCGGGTGCCTTCGCCGTCAAACTGCGCGTCCAGTTGCTCCGCGACATCGGGCCCGCCCTCTCCCCGCACTCGGCCTTCCTGCTGCTGCAAGGCGTGGAGACGCTCAGCCTGCGCCTGGAACGGCACTCCGCCAACGCCCAGGCCCTGGCCGAATGGCTGGAACAGCGCGACGAGGTCGCCGCCGTGCACTACCCGGGCCTGGAGTCCAACCGGTGGTACGAGGCAGGGCGGCGCTACCTGCCACGCGGCGCCGGCGCGGTCCTGGCCTTCGAACTGCGGGACGGCGTCGAGGCGGGCAAGCGGTTCGTCGACGCCGTCGAGCTGTTCAGCCATCTCGCCAACATCGGCGACGTACGCAGCCTCATCATCCATCCGGCGTCCACCACCCACAGCCAGCTGGACGAGGCGCAGTTGGCGGCGACCGGCACCTCGCCCGGCCTGGTCCGCCTGTCGGTCGGCATCGAGAACCTCGCCGACCTCAAGGCGGACCTGGAGGCCGGCTTCCGCGCGGCGAAGGGTGCGTCCTGAACACCGTAGTGGCGACTTCCGAGGCCCCCCTCCCGCCGGCCTCCGGGGCCTGGCGGGAGGGGGACCCTCCGGGGCGCCGCCGATGGCACGTGCGGGAGAGACCGCTACCGCTGGAGGCCGGAGGTGAACTGCCCGGTGTGCGCCTCGCGTTCGAAACCTGGGGGCGACTGGCACCAGACCGGTCCAATGCCGTCCTGGTGCTCCACGCGCTCACCGGCGACAGCCACGTCGCCGGCCCGGCCCAACCCGGCCACCCCACCCCCGGCTGGTGGGACGGGCTCGTCGGGACCGGTCGGGCGCTGGACACCGACCGCTGGTTCGTCGTCGCTCCCAACGTCCTGGGCGGCTGCCAGGGCACGACCGGACCGGCCTCGACGCGTTCCGACGGCCGACACTGGGGTGGTTCCTTCCCCGCCCTGACACAGCGCGACCAGGTCGCCGCGGAAGTCGGCCTCGCCGACGCACTCGGCGTCGACCGCTGGGCCCTGGTGATCGGCGGCTCGATGGGCGGAATGCGTGCCGTGGAGTGGGCCGTGTCGTATCCGGAGCGCGCGAACGCACTCCTCCTGATCGCCACCACGGCGGCGGCAAGCGCCGAGCAGATCGCCTGGGCCGACATCCAGCTGCACGCCATCCGCAGCGACCCGCACTGGCGCGGCGGCGACTACCTCGACGCCGGCCCCGGAGCCGGCCCGCACGCGGGACTCGGCCTGGCCCGTCGCCTCGCCCACGTCACCTACCGCAGCGAGCCGGAGCTTCAGGCCCGTTTCGGCCGCACGCCACAGGGCACGGAGGATCCCTGGAACGGCGGCCGGTACCAGGTCGAGTCCTATCTCGACCACCACGCCGCCAAGCTCGTGCGCCGCTTCGACGCGGGCAGCTACGTCACACTGGCAGAGGCCATGAACCGTCACGACATCGGTCGCGGCCGAGGTGGTACGCGCGCCGCCCTGAGCCGCGTGACGGCCAGGACCCTCGTCGCGGGCGTCGACTCGGATCGCCTCTATCCGCTCTCCCAGCAAGCGGAGTTGGCGGCCGGGATCCCCACAGCGGATCACGTCCGGGTGGTCGAATCCCCGTACGGTCACGACGGTTTCCTCATCGAAGTGGAGCAAGTCGCCGCACTCGTGAGCGAGCTCGTCGGCTAGACGGCCCTGGGTGGCGGCGCGGGCTCGCCCCCCGTCTCGGCGGCGGCCATCACCTGGGTCGTCGCGCCCTCCCGGCATCGGCGAAGGGGACCTGGGCGGCGGGGGCCACCTGCTGCCCGTACGGGTGCTGCCACAGACCCTGCGCCTGAAGCTTCGGCAGCACGCCTTCGCCGAACCAGTACGCCTCCTCCAGATGCGGATACCCGGAGAAGATGAACTCCTCGATCCCCAGGGCGGCGTACTCCTTGATCCGCTCGGCAACCTCGGTGTGACTGCCGACCAGGGCGGTCCCCGCGCCACCCCGCACCAGTCCGATGCCCGCCCACACGTTGGGATGGATCTCCAGCCCGTCCCTGTTCCCACCCCCGTGCAGGGCCAGCATCCGCCGCTGCCCCTCCGACTCGCTGCGGGCAAGCCCGGCCTGAACCTGCCGCACGGTCTCCGTGTCGAAGCCCGCCAGCAGCCGCTCCGCCTCGGCCCAGGCCTGCTCGGAGGTGTCGCGGGTGATGACGTGCAGCCGAATGCCGAAGCGGACGCTGCGCAGAGGCCATCTGCGCCGCGAGCGTCGGCGAGACGAAGCCGGGGCGGAAGGCGACCAGGAACTTCAGGCGCTCGGTGTTCTGGCTGACCATGGCGGTGGTCAGCCACGCGTCCTCGCACCACGCGCCGGTCGGCGTGAGCGCGCCGACGAAACCGAGGTCCTCGGCAGCGCGGGCGATCTGGCTCAGGTAGGCGACCGTCGGCGGCCGGTCGCGCCCGGACTCCGTGGCGGGGGTGCCGTGGCCGCCGCCGACGACGTGGCGGCTGTCGCCGTTGGTGGGCAGGAACCAGTGGAAGGTGAGGGACACGTGAGGGCTCCGATCGGTGTTCGTCAGCGTCGTTCGGCCTCCGTCAGAGGAGGCCGTGCCGGGGCGGCTTGGTGCCGTTGAGCACGTAACGGCCGGTGGCTCTGCGGGATCAGGGCCAGGCTGGCGTCGGCGGCGGCGAGCAGTCGGAAGATCTCGGCGAGCGTGTCCGCACGGACGTCCGCGCCACCGGACCGGGCGGGTACGGTCACGGCGAGCAGCCCGGAGGCGGACAGCCGCTCCAGTTCCGCGCGGGGGAGCCTGCGCCGCGCGTCCCGCTCGGCGGCGCCTTTGCGGAAGTCCCCGGCCAGCTCCGCGGCCACGGCAAGGGCCTCGGTGTCGTCCGCGATGACGTGCGCGACGCTCATCCGGCGGCCGCCAGCAGCGTCGTCCGCCCGCCCAGCGCGGCCGAGAACTGGTCCGTGACCTGCGCCAGAGCCTCGGCCGATCCCGGCGCGACGGTCAGCGCGCCGTCCTCGCCCACCGTGATGTCCCTGTCGAGCGTGAACCAGCCCGGCGTGATGTGCGCAGGGCCCATGGAGGCCAGCACCGGGCGCAGGGCGTAGTCGATGGCCAGGACGTGGGCGGTGCTGCCGCCGGTGGCCAGCGGGAGGACCGTCTTGCCCGCCAGGGCGTACTGCGGGAGCAGGTCGAGCAGGGACTTCAGCAGTCCGGAGTAGGCGGCCTTGTAGACGGGGGTACCGATCACCACCCCGTCCGCCTGCTCGAACAGGGCGGTGGCCCGGACGATCGCCGGGTGAGCGAAGTCGGCCCCGAGCAGTGCCTCGGCAGGCAGGGTACGAACGTCCAGCGCGATCACCTCATGCCCCTGCGCGACGAGCCGTCCGTCCAGGTGGCGCAGCAGCCGAGCGGTGCGGGAGGTGGCGGAGGGGCTTCCGGAGACGGACAGGACAGTGGCCATGGGAGGACCTTTCGGTTCGTCGTTTCGGGTGCGGGCCGCGGTCAGGCGTGGGCGGCGGCGGGCTCGGACGCGGCTTCCCGTGCCTCCAGTTCGCGCACCAGGGGCAGCACCCGCTTGCCGAAGTACTCGACCTCCTCCAGGTAGTGCAGGAAGCCGAGAAGGAGGAGGTCGACGCCGAGCCGCTTGTAGGCGACGATCCGCTCAGCGATCTGCTCAGGGGTGCCGATCAGACCCGTGCGGAAGCCGTCGTTGTACTGCACGAGGTCCTCGAACGTGGAGTCCTGCCACATGCCCTTGCCGTCGCCGGTGGACGGACCGGCCTGCTGGACGGCGTCGCGGAAGCCGTGCACTGCGGGCATGGGAACTCCTGGCAGGAGAATGCTGCGCGAGCAGGGCGAATGCGCTCCGCGGAATTCAGGCACGCCGGAGCGGCGTTTCCGGGTAAGCCGTCGTCACGACGGAAATGATCCGGGGCCGGAATTCACGGAAGAAGTCACAGAGGGAGCGGGCGAGAGGGTGGGAGGGTTTCCCTCGGGTGCGCTCAGACCCGACAGCGACAGAAGGCGCTGGAAACACGCACCAGGTCGACGTGGCGTCGCCGCGTGAGGTCCTGTCGCTTCATGCCACCGATCGAACCAGGAGGGACTCCGGCCGGTCAAGAATGCCTGGATGTGATTCCACATGGTGAGAGTCGGTATTCACGAGGTTGTGACAGGGTTTCCCTTGAACCCGGTCCCCGGGAGGGCCCAGTCTCCTGTTCGTGCGATTAAAGGCGAGTATTAAGGTCTACTACATCAGATGTACGCATCTGCCCGAATGTCAGAGCAAGGAGCTCAGAGCACGTACAGCCCGCTGGAAGGAAACGAAGCCGTGCATGGCGAGTACAAGGTGCCCGGCGGCAAGCTGGTCGTCGTAGATCTGGATGTCGAGGGCGGTGTCCTGCGCAACGTGCGAGTCGCCGGGGACTTCTTCCTGGAGCCGGACGAAGCGATCTTCTCGATCAACACAGCCCTTGAGGGTTCCCCCGCGTCGACGGACGCCGCAGGGCTGGCCGCCCGGATCACGGCGGCGCTGCCTGAGTCGACCGTGATGCTCGGGCTGACAGCGGAGGGCGTCGGCGTCGCCGTCCGGCGCGCTCTGGCCCACGCGACCGAGTGGAGCGACTACGACTGGCAGCTGGTGCACATGGAGCCGCAGGCACCGGCCCTGCACATGGCGCTGGACGAGGTGGTCACCGCCGAGGTGGCCGCCGGGCGGCGAGCCCCGACCCTACGGGTATGGGAGTGGGCGTCCCCTTCCGTGGTGATCGGCAGCTTCCAGTCCCTGCGGAACGAGGTGGACCCCGAGGGGGCCGCGAAGCACGGGATGACCGTGGTTCGCCGTATCTCCGGTGGTGGGGCCATGTTCGTAGAGCCCATGAGCACGATCACGTACTCCCTGTCGGTACCGGAGTCCCTGGTCTCGGGCCTCTCCTTCGCGGACAGCTACGCCTACCTCGACGACTGGGTGCTGGGCGCACTCGGCGACATGGGCATCAGGGCCTGGTACCAGCCCCTGAACGACATCGCCACCGAGGCCGGCAAGATCGCCGGTGCGGCCCAGAAGCGCATGGTGGGCCCTGACGGCGGTCCTGGAGCCGTCCTCCATCACGTGACGATGTCCTACGACATCGACGCCGCCAAGATGCTCGACGTGCTCCGCATCGGCAGGGAGAAGATGTCCGACAAGGGCACCAGGAGCGCCAAGAAGCGGGTCGACCCGCTCCGCCGGCAGACGGGCCTCGCGCGGGAGCAGGTCATCGAGAACATGGTCGCCTCCTTCCGCGACCGCTACGGGCTGACCACTGGCGAAGTCACTGCGGAAGAGATGGCGCGCGCGGAGGAACTGATGCGGACGAAGTTCGCCACCGAGGAGTGGACCGCGCGCGTGCCGTAAACGCCGCGCCCCGCCGGGTGCCGCCTCGCACCGCGCGGGGCGAGTAGGCCCCTTGCCCCTGAGCACGCCGGCTCGTGGTGTCGTCCCTGTCCGACCTTCGTGGAGCCGGGCAACATGATCACCCGCTCGCTGTCGGTGCCCGAGTCCCTGGTGCAGGGCATGTCCTTCCAGGACGGCTACGCCTGTCGCGACGACTGGGTGCCCGGGGGTCCTCGGCGACATGGGCATCCGCGCCCGGTACCAGCCGTCGAACGACATCGCCACCGACCAGGGCAGGATGTCGACGGCATAAGGGGCAGAGCGGTACCTCGTGAACACGCGGTCGTGATCGCCCGAGCACGCAGCGAGTTCGCCCTTCCGCCGCACGGGCAGTCGTGTGACACTGTCGTCCCCGTACCCCCGCGGACCCCCTCCGCGCCCCCTCCCCCACGAGAAGTGCGCCGTGCGTTCTCTTCCTCTGCCGCTCGCCCTCACCGCGCGTCTGACGCCGGTCGCGGTCCTCGCCTGCGCCGGCTGGGCGCTGACGTCCGGCCCGGCCGCGCCACCCGCCGCCGCGCACCGGTCGGCGCCCCGGGAGACGCCGGCCGGCCCCTCCTCCGCCGCCCCGTCGTCCGGCGCGGCCTCGAAGGCGTACGCCACCGCGCCCGCCCCGTGCTCCAGCGTGCCCGTGGCCACCGTCAAGTCGCTGGTGCCCGGGGCCGCGACGTCGGGCAAGGAGATCCCGTCGACGGACACCCGACTGCGCCGCACCTGTTCGTGGAACGCGCTCCAGGGCTACGACTACCGCTGGCTCGACGTGTCGTTCGAGATCAGCGACTCGGCAGCGGAGGCGAAGCGGGAGTACGAGCAGCGGGTCGGCGAGAAGAGCGGTGGCGGTGCCGTTCCGGGGCTCGGGGACGCCGCGTACTCCGTCGTCAACCTCACCACGGAGGACAAGCAGCAGACCCGCGAGGGCGTGGTGCTGGCGCGGGTCTCCAACGCCCTGGTGGTCGTCACCTTCAACGGCAGTGACTTCGAGACGAAGAAGGCCCCGGGCACGGACGAGATCAACAAGGGGGCCATCAAGGCGGCGAAGGCCGCGGTCGGCGCGCTCGGGGGCGGGCAGCCGGGCTGACCGCCCCCGGAACTCGGCCCGGGCGGCCCCCGAACTCCGCCCAGGCCCCAGGCATTCGGCCGGGGCCCCGGGCCTCGGCCGAGGCCCCCGAACCTCTGTCCTCCCGGCCGAGGCCCTCGCGCCGTGTCGACCGCCGCACTCAGACCGCCGTCCTCCTGTCGCCGGTGAGCCAGGTGAGCGCCAGGTACAGCAGCGAGGAGGTGCCGAGGCCCACCGCCCAGCCGTAGTCGGCCAGCGCGGACAGCGCGGGGACGGGGCGGCCGTCGATCAGCGGCGCGAGGTCGGCGCCGCCGATCGCGAGGACACCGCCCACCAGGAAGGCCACCACCGCCCGCCAGTTCCAGCCGCCCGTGTACCAGTAGCGGCCGCCCGTGCGGTACAGGTCGGCGAGGTCGAGGCGGGTGCGGCGCAGCAGCCAGTAGTCGGCGACGAGGATGCCCGCCACCGTGCCGAGCAGTCCGCCGACCAGGCCGAGCCAGGTGAAGATGTAGCCCTGCGGGTCGGAGTACAGCTTCCAGGGGAAGATCAGCACGGCGAGGACGGCGGTGATGAGTGCCCCGCCGCGGAAACTCACCTTCCTGGGCGCGACGTTGGAGAAGTCGAAGGCCGGGGAGACCAGGTTGGCCGCGATGTTCACGGACAGGGTCGCGACCAGCACGGTGACCAGGGCGTAGAGCAGGCCGACCACGCTGTCCGTCCTGGCGGCGAGCTGGACCGGGTCCCAGACGGGCTTGCCGTACACCGCCTGGGAACCGGACGTGACGAGCACGGAGAGGAACGCGAACAGCGTCATCGTGGTCGGCAGGCCGAGGGCCTGGCCCCAGGTCTGCGCCTTCTGGCTCTTTCCGTAGCGGGTGAAGTCCGGGATGTTCAGCGACAGCGTCGACCAGAAGCCGATCATGCCCATCAGGGAGGGCCAGAACAGCTTCCAGAAGTCGCCGCCCCAGCCCAGTGCGGAGGGCTGGCCGAAGAGCGGGCCCACGCCGCCGGCCTTGCTGCTCATCCACCAGAGCATGACCAGCGCGCCCAGGATCACGAAGGGTGCCGCCCAGTTCTCGAAGCGGCGGATCGTCTCCATGCCCCGGTGGATGATGGCGACCTGGACGGCCCAGAAGATCGCGAAGGACAGCCACATGGTCCAGGCGTAGCCGCCGATGTGCGAGGCGTTCGCCCAGCCGTCGCCGACCAGTTTGCCGGCCAGGAAGTAGATCGCCTCGCCTCCGATCCAGGTCTGGATGCCGAACCAGCCGCAGGCCACCAACGCCCGTACCACGGCGGGCAGGTTGGCGCCGCGCACACCGAAGGAGGCGCGGGCGAAGACGGGGAAGGGAATGCCGTACTTGGGGCCGGCGTGCCCGGTCAGCAGCATCGGCACCAGCACGATCAGGTTGGCGAGGGCGATGGTGAACACGGCCTGTTTCCAGTCCATGCCCACCGCGATCAGCCCGGACGCCAGAGTCCAGGAGGCGGTGTTGTGGGCCATGCCGACCCACAGGGCGGAGAAGTTGTACGTCGTCCAGGTGCGCCCCGCCGCGGGGACCGGCAGGAGGTCCTCGTTGGCGTAGGGGCCACTGGGCTGCGCGGTGCCGGGGGCGAGTTCCACGCGCCCGTCGGGCAGGGTGACTTGGCCGGATGGCGGTATGGCCGTGGGAGCGGTGTCGGTCATGGGCTGGCCAATCGGGGAGAGGGGTCGGGGACAGGCCGTGCGGGCACCAGCCCCCTCCCCGGGACGGCGGGGAGGGGAGACCAAGAGGGGTGTGGGGGGAACTCGGACCCGGCGGGGCGGGGTCAGGCGTTGAGGGCGGGGATGACCTGGCCGCCGTAGGCGTCGATGGTCGCCTCCTGCGCGTCGTGCATGTCGTACACCGCGAACTGGTCGACGCCCAGCGCGCGCAGCGCCTTCAGCTTCTCGATGTGCTTCTCGACGGGGCCGATGACGCAGAACCGGTCCACGATCTCGTCGGGCACGAACCGGGTGTCCGGGTTGCCGCTGCGGCCGTGGTGGGCGTAGTCGTAGCCCTGCCGTGCCTTGATGTAGTCCGTGAGTTCCCCGGGGATACCGGCGGAGTGCTCACCGTACTTGGCGACCAGGTCGGCGACGTGGTTGCCGACCATGCCGCCGAACCAGCGGCACTGTTCGCGGGCGTGGGCCAGGGCCTCGGGCGAGTCGTCGTCGGTGACGTAGGCGGGCGCCGCGACGCAGACCGTCACCTCCGCCGGGTCCCGGCCGGCGGCCACCGCCGCGTCCCTGACGGCCTTGACCATGTACTCCGTCAGGTAGGGGTCGGCGAGCTGGAGGATGAACCCGTCGGCCTCCTCGCCGGTCATCTTCAGCGCCTTGGGGCCGTAGGCGGCCATCCAGACCGGCAGTTCGGCGCCGTCCCTGATCCAGGGGAACCGGATCTTCGTGCCGCCGAGGTCGGCCTCCTCGCCGCTGCCGAGGGCGCGGATGACCTTCATGGCCTCGCTGATCCGGGCGAGGGTGTTGGGCGTGCGGCCCGCGACGCGCATCGCGGAGTCGCCGCGGCCGATGCCGCAGACCGTCCGGTTGCCGAACATGTCGTTGAGGGTGGCGAAGGTGGAGGCGGTGACCTCCCAGGTGCGGGTGCTCGGGTTGGTGACCATCGGGCCGACCTTCAGCCGCGTGGTGTTGGCGAGGATCTGGCTGTAGATCACGAACGGTTCCTGCCACAGCACGGAGGAGTCGAAGGTCCAGCCGTAACCGAAGCCGTTGCGTTCGGCCCGCTTCATCAGGCTGACGACACGGGAGGCGGGCGGGTCGGTCTGCAGAACGAGTCCGAAGTCCATGTGTGGCGCTCCTAGTTGAGGTACTGGCAGGTGGAGCGCGGGGTGTACACGCCGTGGCCGGCGCGGCCGGTGTACGCCCGCTGGTCGATGACGTGCTCGCCGCGCGAGAGCACGGTCTCGACCCGGCCGGTGACGCGCTTGCCCTCGTAGGCCGAGTAGTCGACGTTCATGTGGTGGGTCCGGGCGGAGATCACCTGCTCGGCGTGCGGGTCGTAGATGACGATGTCCGCGTCGGCCCCCGGGGCGATGGTGCCCTTCTTCGGGTACAGGCCGAACATGCGTGCTGGGGTGGCGCAGGCGATCTCGATCCAGCGACGGCGGGAGATGCGCCCCTCGACGACGGCCTGGTGGAGCAGGTCCATGCGGTTCTCCACGCCCGGCAGACCGTTGGGGATCTTGGAGAAGTCGCCGCGGCCCAGCTCCTTCTGGCCGGTGAAGCAGAAGGGGCAGTGGTCGGTGGAGACCACCTGCAGGTCGTTGGTGCGCAGTCCCCGCCAGAGGGCGGCCTGGTGCTCCCTGGGCCGAAGCGGCGTGCTGCACACGTACTTGGCGCCTTCGAAACCGGGCTCGGCGAGGTTGTCGGTGGACAGGAACAGGTACTGCGGGCAGGTCTCGCCGAACACGTTCAGCCCCTCGTCGCGGGCCCGTACCAGCTCGGCCACCGCCTCCGTCGCGGAGACGTGCACGACGTACAGGGGGGCGCCAGCGACCTGGGCGAGCCGGATGGCGCGGTGTGTGGCCTCCGCCTCCAGCAGGGCCTTGCGGACCTCGCCGTGGTAGCGCGGGTCGGTCTCGCCGCGGGCCAGCGCCTGTTCCACGAGGACGTCGATCGCGATGCCGTTCTCGGCGTGCATCATGATCAGGCCGCCGTTCTCGGCGGAGCGCTGCATGGCCCGCAGGATCTGGCCGTCGTCGGAGTAGAAGACGCCGGGGTAGGCCATGAACTGCTTGAAGGAGGTGACGCCCTCCTCGACGAGCAGGTCCATCTCCTTGAGCGTCTCCTGGTTCACGTCGGAGACGATCATGTGGAAGCCGTAGTCGATGGCGCAGTTGCCCTCGGCCTTGCCGTGCCAGGCGTCCAGGCCCTCGCGCAGGGTGTGGCCGACGCTCTGGACGGCGAAGTCGACGATCGTCGTCGTACCGCCCCAGGCGGCGGCCCGGGTGCCGGTCTCGAAGGTGTCGGAGGCGAAGGTGCCGCCGAACGGCAGCTCCATGTGGGTGTGGGCGTCGACGCCACCCGGGATGACGTACCTCCCGGTGGCGTCGACGACCCTCTCGGCGGTGAACGCCTCGGCGGCGGGGGTGCCGGAGGCGGCGAGGGCGGCGACGCGGCCGTCCTCGATCAGCACGTCGGCGTGGATCTCGTCGGACGCGGTGATGATGAGACCACCGCGGATGACGGTACGACTGCTCATGGTCCCTCTCCTGGGTGGGTGCGGGTCGGATGTGGCCGGTCGCGCCCGCGCGGCGGCAGCCGCACGTCGAAGGCGGCCCCGCGCCCCTTCAGGGCGCCTGTGCGACCCGGCGTTCCTACGGCGCCGTCAGCGGTCCGTAGGTCCCGGGCGCGCGGTCGCGGTAGAACTGCCAGCGGTCGCGGACCTCGTGGAGCTTGGCCAGATCCAGGTCCCGGACGACGAGTTCGGTCTCCTTGTCGCTCGCCGCCTCGCCGACGAACTGGGCCTCGGGGTCCACGAAGTAGGTGGTGCCGTAGAAGTCGTTGTCGCCCAGGTCCTCCACGCCGACCCGGTTGATCGCGCCGACGAAGTACTCGTTGGCGACGGCCGCCGCCGGCTGCTCCAGCTGCCACAGGTAGCGGGACAGACCGCGCGAGGTGGCCGAGGGGTTGAAGACGATCTCGGCACCGGCCAGGCCCAGCGCCCGCCAGCCTTCGGGGAAGTGCCGGTCGTAGCAGATGTAGACGCCGATCCTGCCGACGGCCGTGTCGAAGACGGGCCAGCCGCTGTTGCCCGGCCGGAAGTAGAACTTCTCCCAGAATCCCCGCACTTGGGGGATGTGGGTCTTGCGGTACTTGCCGAGGTAGGAGCCGTCCGCGTCGATCACCGCCGCGGTGTTGTACAGCACTCCCGGCTGCTCCTCCTCGTACATGGGCAGGACCAGGACGATGCCCAGTTCGCGGGCGAGGCTCTGGAAGCGCCGGACGGTCGGGCCGTCGGGGATCCGCTCGGCGTACTCGTAGAACGCCTTGTCCTGCACCTGGCAGAAGTAGGGGCCGTAGAACAGCTCCTGGAAACAGAGGACTTGGGCGCCCTGTGCGGCGGCGTCCCGGGCCGCCTGCTCGTGCACCTGGATCATGGATTCCTTGTCGCCGGTCCAGGCCGTCTGGAAGAGGGCGGCACGGATCACTCGGCTCATCGGGGCCTCCGGTAGCTCGGTGTGCTGTGAGCCTAGGAAGCCCGGAGAGCCCCTTTGAGTGGCAGCGTGTCACGTCTGCGGGCCGTGGGCGTGCCACCGTGTCACGTGTCCGCGAGCCCATGTTTCACCGCCGTTTTCCCTGGTCGTCTCGGGTTTCACCCCTGTTGCACGTCGTGCGCGAGGAGTGCGATGTGTATGGAGGCCGCCTGTTCGAAGTCGTCCAGGTCGACGCCGAGGCGGGCCTGTATGGCCTCCAGGCGGCGGTAGAGGGCGGGCCGGGAGACGTGGTGGAGCTGGGCGGTGCGGGACTTGTTGCGGCCGGTCGCGAGATAGGTGCGCAGGACGTTCAGCAGCTCGGGTTCGCCGTCGGCCAGCAGCCCGTCCAGCTCCCGCTCGGCGAAGGACTGCACGTGCGGGTCGTCGCGCAGCAGCCGGATCAGTCCGCGCAGATGGACGTCCCTGAGCCGGACGACGGCCGGCAGGTCCAGGACGGCGGTGGCGCCGGTCACGGCGTCGGCGACATGTCCGGCCTCGCGCAGGCCCGCGGGTACCTCGTCCCAGGCGGTGCGCGGATCGGCGGCGGCGACCACCGTGTCCGGAGCACCGGTCTCGGCGCGCAGCCGGGCGGCGAAGTGCGCGGTGAGCGCCTCGGCGTGCTGGTCGCGGGCGAGGCTGAGCAGGACGGCGGCGGCCCCGCCGGCGGACTCGGCGACCAGCCCGGGCAGCCCCAGCATGCGCAGCACGCGGCCGAGCGGGCCGGGCTCGCCGCCCGGCACCACGAGCGGGACGAACGTCCGCCGGTTGACCGGCAGTCCGGCCGCCCGCGCCCGCGGCAGCAGGTGACGGGCCGGTACGGTCCCGGAGATCAGGTCGGTCAGCAGGCTCTGCGCGGACTGCTCCTCCCAGGTGTGCGCGGAGCCGCCGCCGAGCATGCGGTGCAGTACCAGCGCCTCGGCCGCCCGGTCGGCGAGCAGCCGCCCGGTGGCCGCCTCGCCCCGGTAGCCGCACAGCAGCAGCCGGCCCCACCGCTCCCCTCGCCCGCCCAGCTCGGCGCGCACCCAGCCGTCGCCCGCGCTGCCACCGGCCTGCCGGGAGATCCGCTCCCAGTCGCGCAGTACGTCGTCCACGGCCGACCGCTCCCCCGCGGTGGCGAGGACGCGGTGGGCGAGGTTGGTGACCACCACCGGGCAGCCGCTGTGCCGGGCGACCTCCTCCAGCAGCCCTTGCAGCGGGGCACCGGCCGTGATGAGGCCGGTGAGGGCGGTGCGTACGGTCTCCGAGAGGCTGACGGCGGCGAACCTGCGCCGGACCAGCCGGCACTGCACCTCCTCGGTCAGCTCGGCGAAGGGCAGGGGCCGGTGCAGGACGACCATGGGCAGCCCGCACCGTTCGGCGGCCCGCCGCATCACCTCGGGCGGGGTGGGAAAGGCCCGCCCGAGACCGAGGACGACGGCCGCCGCCTCGGCCCGGTGCAGGGAGCGGACGTACTCGGCCTGCTTGGCCTCGTCTCCGGCGAGGAGCACCCCGGTGGTCAGCACCATCTCGCCGCCGCTGAGCATCACGCCGACGTCGGCGGCCTCGGCGACGTGCACCCAGCGCACCGCCCGGTCCAGTTGCCCGGCCCCGGCGACCACCTCGGGTTCGCCGGCGAGCACCCGCTCCAGGGTGAGCACCTGCCGGACGGAGAGGGCGGGCTCGTGCGGCTGCCAGGTGTCGGTGGAGATCGTCGTCATGGCCGTGTCCCTCGCTCGGGTGGTGCCGGCTCCGCTGTGCGGGTCACACGCTCCGCAGGGCGCGTTCGAGGATGGCCGCTCCCTCCTCGGCCTCGGCGACGGTGAGCGACAGCGGGGGTGCGACGCGCAGGGCGCTGGTGTCGTGGCCGCCGCCCTTGCCGATGAGCAGTCCGCCCTCGCGAGCCGCCTCCAGCACGGTGGCGGCCGCCCGCGGATCGGCCTCGTCCGTCCCGGGTTTCACGAGCTCGATGCCGATCATCAGCCCTCGTCCGCGCACCTCGCGCACACCGGGCAGCTGGGCGGCGACGGCGCGCAGCCGCTCGATGAGCAGTCCGCCGACCCGGCGGGCGTTGCCCTGCAGGTCGTGTTCGAGGAGGTAGGTGAGGTTGGCGAGGCCGGCGGCCATGGTGACCTGGGTGCCGCCGAACGTCGAGATGCTGTTGGCGTCCAGGCAGTTCATGATCTCGGCACGGGCGATCACCCCGCCGACGGACATGCCGTTGCCGATGCCCTTGGCGAAGGTGACCAGGTCCGGCGGACCGCTGCGGGCGTGCGCCTGCCAGCCCCAGAAGTGCTCGCCGGTGCGCCCCCAGCCGGTCTGCACCTCGTCGGCGATCCACAGGACGTCATGCTCCCTCAGGACCTCGCGGAAGGCGGCGTAGAGCCCGTCGGGCGGGGACGTGAACCCGCCGACGCCCTGGACGGGTTCGGCGATCAGCGCGGCGGGCGGCCGGGTGTGCCCGAGGATGTCCCTCAGGTCGGCCACGCAGGCGTCGACGAACGCGCGGTCGTCGAGGTGGGCGAACGGCCCGCGGGTGCGGACGCCGCCGTGCACGTACAGGGTCTGCAGCGGGGACAGCGAGGTCGGGGACCAGCTGCGGTTGCCGGTGACGCCGACCGTGCTGAAGGAGCGGCCGTGGTAGCTGTTGCGCATGGCCAGCACGGTGTTGCTGCGGCGGTAGGCGGTGGCCAGCAGCAGGGCGGTGTCGTTGGCCTCGGTGCCGGAGGTGGTGAAGAAGACGCGGGCGTCCGGGATTCCGCTCACCTGGGCGATGCGCTCGGCGAGTTCGACCATCGGCCGGTTGAGATAGAGGGTCGAGGAGTGGATGATCCGGCCGGCCTGCTCGCTGACCGCCTTGGTCACCTCGGGCAGTGCGTGCGCGGTCATCGTGGTCAGGATGCCGCCGAAGAAGTCCAGGTAGCGGTTGCCCGCGGAGTCCCAGACGTGCCGTCCCTCGCCGTGGGTGATCTCCAGCGGCTCGTCGTAGTACAGGGCGAGCCAGTCGGGCAGCACCTTGCGGTGACGTGTGGAGAGATCGTTCACGGCTGTACCAGCCCTTCGTAGGCGTCGGGACGGCGGTCACGGTAGAAGGCCCACTGCTGCCGTACTTCCTCGATCAGGTCGAAGTCGAGGTCGCGGACGAGGAGTTCCTCGCCCTTGTCGCTCGCCGTCTCGCCGACGAAGCGCCCGCGCGGGTCGACGAAGTAGCTCGTGCCGTAGAAGTCGTTGTCGCCGTACTCCTCCTGCCCCACCCGGTTGATGGCGGCGACGAAGTACTCGTTGGCGACGGCGGCGGCGGGCTGCTCCAACTGCCAGAGGTGGGCGGACAGTCCGCGGTGCGTGGCGGAGGGGTTGTAGACCAGCTGCGCGCCGTTCAGCCCGAGCTGCCGCCAGCCCTCCGGGAAGTGCCGGTCATAGCAGATGTAGACGCCGACCTTGCCGACGGCGGTGTCGAAGACGGGCCAGCCGAGGTTGCCGGGCTTGAAGTAGAACTTCTCCCAGAAGCCCTTGACCTGCGGGATGTGGTGCTTGCGGTACTTGCCGAGGTAGGTCCCGTCGGCGTCGATCACGGCGGCGGTGTTGTAGTAGAAGCCGGACTGCTCGATCTCGAAGACCGGGACGACGACCACCATGCCGGTCTCGCGGGCGAGCTCCCGCATCCGGCGGACGGTCGGGCCGTCGGGTACCGGCTCGGCCCAGCGGTAGTGCTCCGGATCCTGCACCTGGCAGAAGTAGGGGGCGTTGAAGACTTCCTGGAAGCCGATGATCTTCGCACCCCGGCGGGCCGCCTCGCGGGCGTGCTCCTCGTGTTTCGCCACCATGGACTCGGTGTCGCCGGTCCAGGTGGCCTGGACCAGAGCGGCGCGGACGACGTTGGCCATGAGCTGCTCCCTCGACGCGGCCTCAGAGCCTCTACGCCCGTAGAACAGGTCGTAGAGGGACGAAAGTAAGCCTCCGCGCGGCCCTTGCCAAGACCATCGTCGTCAACCCGCGGAGTCGATCACGTTTCGCACTCCTGTGGGTGAGTGCCGGGCCCCGGTCGCGGGCGGATCGGGGCACACGTGGGACGGGCACACCCGCGGCCTCCCCCGGGCCGCACGGACCCGCTGCGGGCCCACGAGCCGGTGCACGACCGCGCCACGGGTGCGTTCGGGGCCCTCGCGGCGGGCGGCCACCGGGTGCGTTCCGCGACCGCGCCACGGGTGCGTTCCAAGCTCTCTGGGCGGGCGGCCACCGGGTGCGTCCCGCGACCGCGCCACGCGTGCGTTCTGAGCTCTCTCGGCGGGCGGCCACCGGGTGCGTTCCGCGACCGCGCCACGGGTGCGTTCCGAGCTCTCTGGGCGGGCGGTCACCGGGTGTGCTCCTGCCGGCGAACCACGGGGGCGTCCCCGGCCTTCGCCGGCGGTCACCAGGTGTGTCCCGCGACCCGCAGGGCGTGTACGAGGTCCCAGTGCCGTTCGTCGGAGACCGCGTGCGCCGCCTCCAGCAGCAGGGGGACGAGGCGGTCCGGGGCGGTGGCGGCGCTCAGGGCCGCCTCTTCCGGGGTGCGGACGCGCACGTAGGCGTCCAGCAGCGCCCGCGCCTCGCGCCCGCGGGCCTCGTCGTCCAGCCGCAGTACGGCCGCACCGATCTGCTCGGCGGGCCGGGCCACGCCCTGCCGCAGCAGCTGCCGTCCGTCGTGGTCCCGCCCCGCCGCGGCCAGCGCGTCGGCGGCGGTCACCAGCCGGTCGGCGGGCAGCGCGACGGCCTCCCAGAGCAGCGTGGCCCAGTCGGCGCCCAGCCCCGCCCGGTGCAGGGCCTCGGCGAGCAGCGGGAAACGGGACGCGGGCCAGCCGGTGGCCTCCACCAGCAGCACGTGCGCCTCCCCGCTGCGTCCCTCGGCCCGCAGCCGGGCCAGCCGCTCCACCAGTGTGCCGACCGCCTCGGCCGCCCCGGCGTCCGGCGACGCGACGGGGGCCGGTACCGGGCGGTCCGGCGTCGCGGCGCCGGCGAACCGGGCCCCGCGCGGCGTGCGAAGGCCGCCCTGGTCGTCGGCCGGCACGTCCACCGCCGCCGGCGGCACGGCCACGGCGGGCTCGTCCTCGGCCAGCCCGGCGAACCGGGCACTGCCGCGACGGCGCTTGCGGGGTCCGGCCGGGGCGGGAGGCGGCTGCGGGGCGGAGTGAGCCGGATCGGGGGGCGGGTGCGGGCCGGGGTGGGCCGGACCGGGAGGCGTGTACGCGGTGGGGTGGGCCGGATCGGGAGGCGTGTACGGGGCGGGGTGAGCCGGATCGGCAGGCGTGTACGCGGTGGGGTGAGCCGGATCGGGGGGCGCGTACGCGCCCGGGTGGCCCGCGGCCGGACCGACGGGTGGCGTGGCCCCGGCGCCGTACGCCATTGCCTGGGACTCCAACTGCTCCAGTCTGCCACGGAGTTCGGCGCAGCGTGCGGTCGCTCGCTCATGGTCGTCCTCGGCCCAGGCGAGGTCGAGACGGAGGGACTCGGCGTCTTCGGGGGAGGCCGGCGCCGACAGCAGGCGGCGCAGTCCGGCCTGGCGCTCGGCGGCGTACCGCTGCTCGCGGAGCATGACGTCGAGACGGTCGATCAGGTCGTTTCGGGCGCCCGGTCTGGCGTCGTGGGCCGTGAGCGCGGCGGCGCGCAGCGCGCGGGCCCGCTGCCGCTCGGCCGCCTCGGCCGCGGGGCCGTAACTCGCACCGAGGTCCTGCAGCAGCGCCTCGACGACGTCCCAGGGCGGCAGTTCGCGCCCGTCCAGGCAGGCCCGCATGCCCTCGGGGTCTCGCCGCCAGAAGACACCGCACCAGCCTCCGTCCTGATCGAGGCGCGCCAGGAGGCCGTCCAGGTAGCTCGCGAACTCCCGCACTCCGCCGGGGAGTCGATCCACAGCCATCGCCCAGCTCCCGCCCGACCGCCAGCACTCCGGTCGGTAGGCAACACCACTTGTGTTACGGGGCTGCTACGCAGAGTTTTCCGACAGCGCGCGGACGACCGGTCGCGAACCCCGGACGGTCACCGACCTCGGCGACCGGGTCGCACCGGAGGTCACGGATCCCGGCGCTCGGGACCCCCAAGGCGGTAACGGACCTCGGCGATCAGGGCCCCCCGGAGCTGCAACGGAACTGGGCGACCGGGACCCCCGGGGCAGCAGCGGAACTCGGCGACCGGGATCCCCAGGGCAGCAGCGGAACTCGACGACCGGCACGGTGCCTCAGACGGGCACCAGCGCGCAACGGGTGACGAGTTCGTCCATGGACAGGCCGAGCACACGGGCCAGCGCGGCGACCGTGAAGAAGGCCGGAGTCGGCGCCCGCCCCGTCTCGATCTTGCGCAGCGTCTCGGGCGAGACGCCGGCCTCGGCGGCGATCTCGACCATGCTCCGGCCGCCGCGCGCCTCACGCAGCAGCCGTCCGAGCCGCTCGCCGCGCTCGCGCTCTTCCGGGGAGAGTGGGGTGCGCACCATGACGCCCATTCTAATACCGGACTCCTGATGCCGACCCCGGCCGCGTCCCGATCGTCGGCGCGGAGCACCGTCGGTAACCCCATTCAAATAACGGTATAGTAATTGGCATGATGGAGCTGAAGACGGACGCGTCGATCGACGCGATGCACGCGGCGGGTCAGGTGGTCGGGCGGGCGCTGACGGCCGTACGGGAGGCCGCGGGCGTCGGCGTCCGGCTGCGCGAGCTGGACGAGGTGGCACGAGAGGTACTGCGCGAGGCCGGGGCGTCCTCCCCGTTCCTCGGCTACCGCCCCTCCTTCGCCCCGGTCCCCTTCCCCGCGGTGATCTGCGCCTCGGTCAACGACGCGATCGTGCACGGCATCCCGACCAGCGACCGGCTGCGGGACGGCGACCTGGTCTCCATCGACTGCGGCGCCGAACTGGACGGCTGGGTCGGCGACTCGGCGATCAGCTTCGTCGTGGGCCGCCCCCGCCCGGCGGACCTGCGGCTGATCGAGACCGCCGAGCGGGCGCTGGCGGCGGGCATCGAGGCGGCGGTGGCCGGCAACCGCATCGGGGACATCGCGCACGCCGTAGGCAGCGTGTGCCGTACGGCCGGCTACGGGATCATGGGAGGCTTCGGCGGCCACGGGGTGGGCCGGCGCATGCACGAGGAGCCCGAGGTGCCCAACGAAGGGCGTCCCGGGCGCGGCATCCCGCTCCGTCCGGGCATGGTCATCGCCATCGAGCCCATGCTGATCGCGAGCGGCAGCGACGCGTACCGCACCGCGGGCGACGGCTGGACCCTCCGCACGATCGACGGCTCCCGCGCGGCCCACGTCGAGCACACGGTGGCGATCACGGAGCGGGGCCCCCGGATCCTGACGGCACGCGCCCCGGTCTGAGGAGGGCCGCCCACGGGCTCGACGGCAGGCGACATGCCCGCCTCCCTGGATCGTGTCATCGTGGCAGGAGCGGGCTCCGATCGGAGTGGCATGCGTGGGCTCCGATCGGATACCCGGCGAAGCCAGTCGTCAGCGAAGGAACTCGACGCCATGAGCAACGGCTACCCTCCTGACCCCTTCGGTGAATTCATGTCCCGCTTCTTCGGCGGGCTCCCGGACGGGGCGCAGGGGCCCCGCCACGTCGACATGGGCCGCCTGCTCAGCCAGCCGGCCCGGGAGCTGGTCAGAGGGGCCGCCCAGTACGCCGCGGAACACGGCAGCCGGGACCTGGACACCCAGCACCTGCTGCGCGCGGCGCTGTCCACCGAGCCCACCCGCACCCTGCTGAGCCGGGCGGGCGCGGACCCCGACTGGCTCGCGACGGAGATCGACAGCCGGGCCGGCCCCGTCCAGCACCCGCCCGGCGAGGTGCCGCCGCCGACCTCGCTGTCGCTCACGCCGGCCGTCAAGCGGGCCCTGCTGGACGCCCACGACATGGCACGGGCGAGCGGCGCCGGGTACATCGGACCGGAGCACGTGCTCAGCGCGCTGGCCTCGAACCCGGACTCGGCGGCGGGGCACATCCTCCACGCGGCCCGTTTCTCCGGGGGCGCCGGGCCGTCCGAGGCGCCGGAGACCACGCAGGCCCGCCCCGAGCGGCCGCGGCCGACCGCCACGCCCACCCTGGACAAGTACGGCCGCGACCTGACCGAGCTGGCCCGGCAGGGTCAGGTCGACCCGGTCATCGGCCGGGAGTCGGAGATCGAGCAGACCATCGAGGTGCTGTCGCGGCGCGGCAAGAACAACCCGGTGCTCATCGGTGAGGCGGGCGTCGGCAAGACGGCCGTCGTGGAGGGCCTCGCCCAGCGGATCGCCGACGGGGACGTGCCGGACGTGCTGGCCGGACGGCGGGTGGTCGCGCTGGACCTGACCGGGGTCGTGGCCGGCACCCGGTACCGGGGCGACTTCGAGGAGCGCCTGAACAACATCGTGGAGGAGATCCGCGCCCACTCCGACCGGCTGATCGTGTTCATCGACGAAGTGCACACGGTCGTGGGTGCCGGCACCGGCGGCGAGGGCGGCGCGATGGACGCGGGCAACATCCTCAAGCCGGCGCTCGCCCGCGGCGAGCTGCACATCGTGGGCGCGACCACGCTGGAGGAGTTCCGCCGGATCGAGAAGGACGCGGCGCTGGCCCGCAGGTTCCAGCCGGTTCTGGTGTCCGAGCCGACCGTACCGGACACCATCGAGATCCTGCGCGGGCTGCGCGACCGGTACGAGGCGCACCACCAGGTCCGGTACACCGACGAGGCGCTGGTCGCGGCCGTGGAGCTGTCCGACCGGTACCTCACCGACCGGCGGCTGCCGGACAAGGCTATCGACCTGATCGACCAGGCGGGTGCCCGGGTCCGGCTCGGCGCCGGGACGAAGGGCACGGACGTCCGCGCGCTGGAGCGTTCGGTCGAGCAGCTGGTCCGGGACAAGGACCAGGCGGTCGCGGGCGAGGACTACGAACAGGCCAAGCAGCTGCGCGACCGGATCGCCGAGCTGAAGCGGCAGATCGTGGAGGCGGGCGACGAGGACAAGGCCGACGAGGGGCAGCTGGAGGTGACCGCGGAGGCCATCGCCGAGGTCGTGTCCCGGCAGACCGGCATCCCGGTCAGCCGGCTGACCGAGGAGGAGAAGCAACGCCTGCTGAGCCTGGAGGAGCACCTGCACCAGCGGGTGGTCGGTCAGGAGGAGGCGGTCGCCGTGGTCACCGAGGCGGTGCTGCGCTCCCGCGCCGGGCTCGCGAGCCCGAACCGGCCGATCGGCAGCTTCCTGTTCCTCGGTCCGACCGGTGTGGGCAAGACCGAGCTGGCCCGGGCACTCGCCGAGTCCCTGTTCGGCAGCGAGAACCGCATGGTCCGCCTGGACATGAGCGAGTACCAGGAGCGGCACACGGTCTCCCGGCTGGTTGGCGCCCCGCCCGGCTATGTCGGCCACGAGGAGGCCGGGCAGCTCACCGAGGTGGTGCGCAGGCACCCGTACTCGCTGCTCCTGCTCGACGAGGTGGAGAAGGCGCACCCCGATGTCTTCAACATCCTGCTCCAGGTGCTGGACGACGGCCGGCTGACCGACTCCCAGGGCCGGACCGTGGACTTCACCAACACGGTCATCGTGATGACCAGCAATCTCGGTTCCGAGGCGATCACCCGGCGCGGTGCCGGGATCGGCTTCGGGCCGGGCGGCGCCGAGGCCGACGAGGAGGCGCGGCGCGAGCAGATCCTGCGGCCGCTGCGCGAGCACTTCCGGCCGGAGTTCCTCAACCGCATCGACGAGATCGTGGTCTTCCGGCAGCTGACCAGCGAGCAACTGCGGCAGATCACCAACCTGTTGCTGGAGAGCACCCGCCGGCTGCTGGACGGGCAGGGCGTCCACGTCGAGTTCACGGACGCGGCCGTCGACTGGCTCGCCAAGCGCGGCTACCAGCCGGAGTACGGTGCCCGGCCGCTGCGCCGCACCATCCAGCGGGAGGTGGACAACCAGCTGTCCCGGATGCTGCTGAACGGGACGATCTCCGAGGGCAGCCGGGTCACGGTGGACGTACGGGACGGACGACTGGAGTTCCGCACCGACGGCACCGACAGCGGCACGGCCGAACGCGCTGAGGACGGCCCGGGCCGACACACCACCGGCAGCACGGCCGAACGCACCACCGGCGGCACCGGCGAACGGACGGCGGGCGACACCGGCGAACACACGGCCGGCGACACCGGCCCACCCACGGCGGGCGACACCGGCGAACGCACGGCGGGCGACACAGGCGAACGCGCCGGAGAAAGCCCGGGCGAAGGCACTGGGCAAGACCGGCCACCGGCACCGTGACCGTGCGGCGGGGCCCGGTGCGCCGGGCGCCGCCATCGCGAGCGACACCGCACCCGTCATGACGCCAGCGCCGCACCGCACCCCGTCACGACGCCACCCTTGCACCCGGTCCTGACGCGAGGGCGCCGTCCTGTCACCCAGGCGCGTCCTGACGCCGGGGGCACCCTGTCGCCCAAGGCACCGCCCTGTCGCCCAAGGCACCGCCCTGACGCTCAAGGCACCGCCCTGACCCGCCCAAGGCACCGCCCTGGCACCCGGGCACCGTTGGCACCCAAGCGCCGTTCTCAAGTCCACCGCGCCGTGCCGACGCCCACTGCACCGTGCCGGCGTCTAGGGCGCCGTGCCGACGTCTAGGCACCGTGCCCACGTCTAGGGCGCCGAGTCCACCACCATCGCCGAACCGCCGCCGCGCCGTGTCCTCTCGGCGGCGGCCAGCCACTTCCCGTTCGGCAGCCGTTGCACGCCGGTCGCCGCGCCGATCTCGGGATTGAGCGAGAAGGAGTGGCCGATCCTCTCCAGCTTCGTCCGCAGGTCGCTGTCGAAGAGGGCCGGTTCGAGTTCCGTCTTCGCCGCGTTGCGCTGACTGGCGCGGGGTGCGGCGATGGCGTCGACCAGCGGCAGGTGCCGGTCGAGGAACCCGGTCAGGGTCTGCAGCACGGTGGTGATGATGGTCGCGCCGCCGGGCGAACCGAGCGCCACCACGGGCTTGCCGTGGCGGTCCAGGACGATCGTCGGGGAGATCGACGAGCGCGGCCGCTTGCCCGGGCCGGGCAGGTTCGGGTCGTGCACGGCGGGGTTGGCCGGGGCGAAGGAGAAGTCGGTCAGCTCGTTGTTGAGCAGGAAGCCGCGGCCCGGCACGGTGATGCCGCTGCCGCCGGTCTGCTCGATGGTGAGCGTGTAGGAGACGACGTTGCCCCACTTGTCGGCCGTCGTCAGATGGGTGGTGTTCTCGCCCTCGTAGGTCGTCGGAGCCGCCGTGCCGCCCTTGCCGCAGGCCGCGGGGTGCCGCGGGTCCCCCGGCGCGAGCGGGCTGCCGAGCACCGCGTCGTCCTTGATCAGGCAGGCCCGCGAGTCGGCGAACCGCTGGGACAGCAACTGCCGCGTCGGCACGTCCTCGAAGGCGGGGTCGCCGACCCAGCGCCCGCGGTCGGCGAAGCCGATCCGGCTCGCCTCGATGAAGTGGTGCAGGTACTGCACCTCGCTCGCCTTCGAGAGGTTCGTCCGCTCCAGGATGTTGAGGGCCTCACCGACCGTCGTGCCACCGGAGGAGGAGGGCGCGATGGAGTACACGCCCAGGCCGCGGTACGACGTCCTGGTGGGCGCCTGGAGTTTGGCGCGGTAGACGGCGAGGTCCTTCTCGGCGAGCTTGCCCGGGCGGGCGTTCCAGCCGGAGGCGGGGTCCACGGGCGGGTGCTCGACCGTCTTGACGATGTCGTCGCCGATGTCTCCGCGGTAGATCGCGTCCGTGCCCTTGCGGCCCAGCTCCTCGTAGGTGCGGGCGAGTTCGGGGTTCTTCAGGGTGGTGCCGACCACGGGGAGCCTGCCGTCCGGCAGGAACAGCTTCGCGGTGTCGGGGAAGTAGCGGAACCGGGTCTCGTTGGAGGCGGTCTGCGAGCGGAAGGTGTCGTCCACCGTGAACCCCTCGCGGGCGATCCGCTCGGCCGGCCGCAGGACGGTGCCGAGCCGCTTGCTGCCCCACTCGTCCAGCGCCTTCTGCCAGGTGGCCGGCGTGCCCGGGGTGCCGACGCTCAGACCGCTGCTGACGGCGTCGGCGAACGCGAGCGGCTTGCCGTGCTCCGTGAACAGGTCGGAGCCGGCGGACAGCGGTGCGGTCTCGCGGCCGTCGATGGTGTGCACCGTACGGGTCCTGGCGTCGTAGTAGACGAAGTAGCCGCCTCCGCCGACACCCGCGGAGTAGGGCTCGGTGACGCCGAGCGCGGCGGCGGTGGCGACGGCCGCGTCGACGGCGTTGCCGCCGTGCCGGAGCACCTCGATGCCGGCCGCGGAGGCGTCCGCGTCGACGCTGGCGACGGCACCGCCGTAGCCGACGGCCACCGGAGCCTTGCCGGCCGTCCGGCTCGTCGTCGCGGCGGGCGGCGCCGCGGCCCCCACCGACACCACGGCGGCCGAGACCGCCAGAACCGCCAGTTTCCGCGTACCTGGGCGACCCATGCGTACCTCCCGTCGGGACAGTCCGCGCAGCGTAACCAGATCGGCGCCCTACCGACAGTACGCCTCGGCTCCCCGCCACACGACCGTCACAGGTCGAACACGGGTACGTAGCCGCCGCCCCGGGCCCGCTAGCATGCGCGGCCATGAACGACGACGTGCGCAACATCGTGCTGGGGGTCATAGCGGCGGGCGTCTCCGCCTCGCTGGGCTGGCTCGCCCGCACTTACCTGTGGCGACGCAGACTCCGGCGCAAGCAGGCGTTCTTCGGGCTGCCCGACCATTCCGAGGCGCTGCTGGTCGTCAACCGCAACGCGGGCGGGCCGGAGCTGTCGGTGATGCGGCACGACGTGTTCGCCCTGCTCGAACTGTCCGCGCTCATCAAGGACTGCCACGCGCACGCGCAGGTCGTGGCGCACGACGCCACCCGGCAGGGCTTCGGCGAGCGCACGGAGTTCTGCCTCGGGGGGCCCGCCTCGAACCGCCGGATGGCCGCCCATCTCTCCTCCCTGCTGCCGGGAGTGCACGTCAACGTGGAGGCCGAGGCCGTACCCGAGCGGTGGGCCTTCCGGGTCGACGGCAGCGACTACCCCCTGGAGGGCGGCCGGAGCGAGTACGCGCTGCTGGCCCGGCTCACCGCGGGCGAGCGGCGCGAGGCCCGCCCGGTCTTCCTCTTCTGCGGCCAGACGGCCGTCAGCAACCAGGCCGCCGCCCGCCATCTCGCCCGGCATCACGAACGGCTGGCCCGCAAGTACGGGACCGGCTCCTTCGTGCTGCTGCTGAAGGTGGTCAACTCGCAGGCGTACGGCCCCGATGTGGTGGAGCTGGTGGCCGACGTGACGCGGGCGGCTCGGACTCCCCCGCCCGAACCGGCCGCCACGGGAACCGAGTGAAAGTCCAACAACCTTTACCCGTACGTAACTTACCGACGGGTTACTTGCGGTAAGGCAGGCCGGTTACCGTCGGGTCACTTTGCACTGGACCAAGTGAAGGAGTGACCCATGGGACAAGGTCGCACCGCTCTGCGCGCCTCGGCCGCGGGAGCCGTCTCCGCGGCGCTGATCGCCGGCACCGTCGTCGGCCTGGCACCGGCCGCGCAGGCCGAGCCGTCCGTCCGCTTCGTCGACATCGCGGGCGACGGCGGCACGGTGCTGAAGGCGAACGTCCTGACGCCCGCGGGCGCCGACGGCTCGCGGGCGTACCCGCTGATCGTGCTGCCCACGAGCTGGGGACTGCCCCAGGTCGAGTACCTCGCCCAGGCACAGCAGCTCGCCGACTCCGGCTATGTGGTGCTCAGCTACAACGTGCGCGGCTTCTGGCAGTCCGGCGGCCAGATAGAAGTGGCCGGTCCGCCGGACATAGCGGACGCCTCCAAGGTCATCGACTGGGCCCTCGCGCACACCCCGGCCGACCCGGGGAGGATCGGGATGGCCGGGGTGTCGTACGGCGCCGGGATCAGCCTGCTGACCGCCGCCCACGACAAGCGCGTCAAGGCCGTGGCCGCGCTCAGCGGCTGGGCGGACCTGGTGGCCTCGATCTACTCGGGCCGCACCCAGCACGTCCAGGCCCTCGGCGTCCTGGACGGCGCGGCCACCCTCACCGGCCGCGAGAGCCCGGAACTTCGGCAGATCTTCAACAACCTGTACTCCTCGAACCTGTCGAAGGAGCAGGAGATGATCGACTGGGGTCGCAAACGCTCGGCCATGACCTATGTCGACCGGCTGAACGACAACGGTGCCGCCGTCATGCTCGCCAACGCCTGGGGCGACACGGTCTTCCCGGCGAACCAGGCCACCGACTTCTACGAGAAGCTGACCGGCCCCAAGCGGCTGGAACTGCGCTCCGGCGACCACGCGACCGCCGAGCTGCCCGGCCTGTTCGGGCTGCCCAACGACGTGTGGACGGACACCCGGCGGTGGTTCGACCACTATCTCAGGGGCGCCGCCAACGGCATCGACCAGGAGCAGCCGATCCAGCTGAAGTCCCGTAACGCGGAGGGGTACGAGGGCTACCCGGACTGGAAGTCGGTCGGCGCCACCCGGCGGAAGATCGCGCTCGCGGGCTCCACCACCATCCACGCGAACATCGACTCCGGGGCGGACGGCGGGATCGTCTTCCTCTCCAGCATCCTCGACCAGGTGGCCCAGCTGCCGCCGGTCGCCTCGATACCGCTGCTGCCGCGCCGCTGGGCGGCCGTGTGGCAGTCGGAGCGGTACGCCACGGCCCAGCGGGTGCGCGGCACCGCGGCACTGCACACCACGCTCACCCCGGACAAGGAGAGCGGCACCCTCATCGCCTACCTCTACGACGTGGGCCCGCTCGGCTTCGGCAGGCTGGTCACGCACGCGCCCCTCACCTGGCACGGGAAGACGCCCGGCGAGCCGTTCGGCGTCGACCTGGACCTGTTCTCCACGGCCTACGACGTCCCCGCCGGGCACCGGCTCGCCGTGGTGGTCGACACGGTCGACCCCCTGTACACGGAGCACAACCCGTCCGGCGCGCAGCTGACCTTCTCCTCGCCCTCGGGTGACCCGTCGTACCTGTCGGTCCCCTTGCGCGAGCAGTGATCTCCGGCTGCCGCCGGACGAGCCTGGCCCGTGTGAACTGCCACCCCCCTACGGTCGCGGGGCCGTGGGGGGCTCCCCACCCGGCAGCAGCGCCCCAGGACCGGCCGCGGCGACCGCCACGGCCTCGGTCTTGGGACTGCGCTGCTCACGGCGGGACACCCAGCCGGCGAACCACGAGAGCAGCATGCACATCCCGATGTAGATCGGCGAGATCACCATCACCACGGGGATGAACGGCAAATCGTAGTCGAGGTTCGAGGCGATGAGCTTCCCCGCGTGCAGGAACTCCTCGTAGGTGATGAGAAAGCCGAGGGAGGTGTCCTTCAGGGCGACCACCAACTGGCTGATGATGGCGGGCAGCATGGCCCGCAGCGCCTGCGGTCCCAGGACGTGCGCCATGACCTGGGTCTTGCGCATGCCGAGCGCGAACGCGGCCTCCTGCTGGCCGCGTTCGACGGCGTTCACCCCGGAGCGGAAGACCTCGGCGAGCACCGAGCCGTTGTAGAGGGCGAGGCCGGCGACCAGCGCGGGCAGCGGCTGCACCTTGAGCGCCACGAAGATGAAGAAGATCATCACCAGCACGGGCATGGCGCGGAAGAACTCCACGACGAGCGTGGCCGGCACGCGCACCGCACGGTGGTCCGACAGCCGGCCGACGGCCAGCAGCCCGCCGAGGGCGAGGGAGAGGACGGCCGCGAGCGCGAACGCCTTCAGGGTGTTGCCGAGACCGCGCAGCAGCAGTTCCTGGATGCCCTTGTACTCGAACGGCATCCACTTGGTGTAGGTGAACTGTCCGGTGCTGAACAGGAGATACAGGAGCCAGGCGACCAGGGCGAGGATGACCGCGGTGCTCAGGAAGCCGTAGACGCGGTGCCGTTGCCGGGTGCGCGGGCCCGCCACGTCGTAGAGGGCGGTGGCCTGGGTCATCGGGTCACTCCCCAGGTCCGCTCCAGCACGTTGAACAGGGCGCTGATGGCGAGCGTGATGATCAGGTAGCCGACGGCGATCCAGACGAACGTCCAGACGATGTTGTAGCCCAGTTCGTTGATGGTCTTGTAGGTGCCGAGCAGTTCGGTGACGCTGAAGGCGCCCGCGATCGCGGAGTTCTTGGCGAGCGCGATGAGCGTGGAGCCGACCGGCGGGATCACCGACCGGAACGCCTGCGGCAGCACGACCAGGCTGAGCGTCTGCGTGAAGGTCATGCCGAGGCTGCGGGCCGCCTCGCCCTGTCCCGTGGGGACGGTGTTGATGCCGGAGCGCAGTACCTCGCAGATGAACGCCGAGGTGTAGCAGCCGAGGGCGAGCACCGCGAACAGCTGGAAGGGCAGCACGAGCCCGAACCTGGGCAGGCCGAGCAGCACCGCGAAGAAGAGCAGGGTGAGCGGGGTGTTGCGCAGGACGGTGACCCAGACCGTGCCGAAGACCCGCAGGGAGCCGACCGGGGCGACCCGGAAGGACGCCATCAGGAATCCCAGCGCCAGGGCCAGCAGCGAGGCGTAGACGGTCAGTTCGACCGTGCCGAGGAAACCCTCCCAGTAGGTCGGGAAGTTGTCTTTCAGTACGTTCATGCCGTCCTCGCTCAGCTCGCCGGGTAGCGGTCGATGGCAGGCGGGTGGGGGGCCGGCACGCCCGAGAGGCCGAGCGTGGCGTCGTACGCCTTCTTCCAGTCGCCGTTCCTCTCGCGTGCCTGGAGTGCGTCGTCGAGGGCGAAGCGCAGGGCGTTGTCGCCGTGCGGGACGCCGATGCCGTACGGCTCCTTCGAGAACGGCTTTCCGACCACCTTGAGTTCGCCGGGTGCCTTGGCCGCGTAGCCGATGAGGATGGCGTCGTCGGTGGTGACGGCGTCGACCTGGTAGGTGAGCAGGTTGTCGACGCAGACGGAGTAGGTGTCGTAGGCGACGAGGACGGCCCTCGGATAGTCGTCCTTGATGCGCTGGTACGGCGTCGAGCCGGCCGCCGAGCAGACGCGTTTGCCGGCGAGGTCCTGGGGGCCGTGGATGTCGTTCTCGTGCTTGCGGACCAGCAGGGACTGGCCGGCCATGTAGTAGGGGCCGGCGAACCCGACGAGCTTCTTGCGGTTGGCGTTGATGGTGTAGGTGCCGACGTAGTAGTCGATCTGGCCGTTCTGCAGGGCGGTCTCGCGGTTGGCCGAGGCGATGGTGCGGAAGTGGGTGCTGTTCGGCGGGAAGCCGAGGGAGGCGGCCATCATCTTGGCGATCTCGACGTCGAAGCCGGAGTAGGTGCCGGTCGCCGGGTCCTTCTCGGCGAGGTAGGGCTGGTCCTCCTTGGTGCCGACGACGAGGTGGCCGCGCTTCTCGGCGCGGGTCCAGGTGCTGGAGCCGGGCAGCCGGAAGCCCCGCGCCACCCGGTAGTCCGGGAGCTTGTCGGCCGCCGGGCCCTTGGCGGGCGGGCTGCCCTCCTTGCCGCAGCCGGCCGCGAGCAGGGCACAGGCGCCGAGCAGTGCGGCGCACAGGGCGCGGGGCACACGGGCGACCCGGGCGCGGGGCACACGCGCGGCCGGGGCACCTGGCACACGGGGGGTACGGAACATGCGGCGCACTCCAGGTCAGTGCTTGAGGATCTTGGAGAGGAAGTCCTTGGCGCGGTCACTGCTCGGGTTGGTGAAGAACTCCTCCGGGCTGCGGTCCTCCACGATCCGCCCGTCGGCCATGAAGACGACACGGTTGGCGGAGGCGCGGGCGAAGCCCATCTCATGGGTGACGACGACCATGGTCATGCCGTCCCGGGCGAGCTGCCGCATGACCTCCAGCACCTCGTTGATCATCTCCGGGTCGAGGGCCGAGGTGGGCTCGTCGAAGAGCATCACCTTGGGGCCCATGGCGAGGGCGCGGGCGATAGCCACGCGCTGCTGCTGGCCGCCGGAGAGCTGCGCCGGGTACTTGTCGGCCTGGTTCGCCAGACCGACCCGGTCCAGGAGCTCGCGGGAGCGACGGTCGGCGTCGTCCCTCTTGCGTCCGCGGACCTTGACCTGGGCGAGGGAGACGTTCTGCAGGACCGTCTTGTGGGCGAAGAGGTTGAAGGACTGGAAGACCATGCCGACCTCGGCCCGGAGCCGGGCGAGGGCCCTGCCCTCCGCGGGCAGCGGCTGTCCCTCGAGCGTGATGGTGCCCGAGGCGATGGTCTCCAGCCGGTTGACCGTCCTGCACAGCGTCGACTTGCCCGACCCCGAGGGGCCGATGACCACGACCACCTCCCCCTTGCCGACGGTGAGGTCGATGTCCCTGAGGACATGCAGCTTCCCGTAGTACTTGTTGACGTTCCGCAGCTCGATCAACGGATCGACGGCCATCCGCAGCCCTACTCGCTTTCAGCTGTGTCGTGGTTGCCGCAAACTATCCAGACAACAGCGGAGCCGACGGACGACACGCACTTTCCGCGCATTAGCCGTATTTACGCCATCGAGGTGCCCTCACGCCCTCATGACCTCAGGATTCGGCGATCTCCGCGTACAGCTGGGACAGCTCGGGAACACCGCTCGCGGCCCACTCCTGGCCGGCCGGCACCACCTCGGCCTCCCGGCCGGAGGCAAGGCGTACGACGGGCTCCCCGTCCGCGCGGATCACCCAGACGGCACCGGGCACGGTGCGCACCAGGACCGTGCCCAGGTAGAGCCCGGCGTCGTTGCCCAGCCACGGCAGGGTCTCGGGGTCGTCGCGCCAGCGCGGCACCATCTGGTCCAGGGCCTCCAGCGAGGCCGGGGTGTCGTCGAGCCGGACACCCGCCTGGGCCGCCTGCGAGCGGAGCAGTTCGCACTCGGACAGCAGCGCGGCGACCGACGCGGGATCGGCGAAGAGCACCGCGGGACCGTTCTTCTTGTGCCGGTGGCCCAGGAACGGAATGTTCATGCATCCAGCGTGGCATCGGACGCCGAGGCCGACCACCACCGGCGGCCATCGGACGTCGGCACCGACCACCATCGGCGGGCATCGGACGACGAGGACGATCGAGACCGACCACCACCGGCGGGGCATCAGACGCCGAGACCGACCACCACCGGCGGGGCATCAGACGCCGCGGCCGACCACCACCGGCGGGGCATCAGACGTCGAGGTCGACCACCACCGGCGCGTGGTCGGAGGCGCCCTTGCCCTTGCGTTCCTCGCGGTCGACGTAGGCGTCCTTGACCGCCGCGGCGAAGGGCTCGTTGCCGTACACCAGGTCGATGCGCATGCCGCGGTTCTTCGGGAAGCACAGCTGGCGGTAGTCCCAGTACGTGAAGGGCCGCTCGTACTTCAGCGGGCGCGGTACGACGTCGTGCAGGCCGGCCTCGCGCAGGGCGGCCAGGGCGGCCCGCTCGGCGGCGGTGACGTGCGTGGAGCCCTCGAAGGCGGCCACGTCGAAGACGTCGTCGTCGGTCGGCGCCACGTTGTAGTCCCCCAGGACGGCGAACGGGCGGCTGCCTTGCGCGTCGCCGTACACGGCCGCTTTCAGGGCCTCGAACCACTGGAGCTTGTACGCGTAGTGCGGGTGGCCGACCTCGCGGCCGTTGGGCACGTACACCGACCAGACGCGGACCGGGCCGCAGGTCGCGGAGATCGCGCGCGGCTCGGTCACGCCGTCGTAGCCCGGGTCGCCGGGCAGGCCCTTGACCACGTCCTCCAGGCCCACCCGCGAGAGCACCGCCACGCCGTTCCACCGGCCGGTCGCGTGGACCGCCGCCTCATAGCCCAGCTCGCGCAGCTGGTCGGACGGGAACTGCTCCTCGGCGACCTTGGCCTCCTGCAGGCACAGCACGTCGGTGCCGCTGCTCTCCAGCCAGGCCAGCAGCCGCGGGAGGCGGGCGGTGATCGAGTTCACGTTCCAGGTGGCGATGCGCATGCTCCACAACCTACCCGGCGGGTGTGACAACGCCGGGTCCGCGTTCAGACCTGCGCCGACTCCCCCGGGGCGAGCCGCTGGTGGTCCGTACCGCCGAGAGCGCCGATCTGCCGGTCGTAGATCGGGCGGGCGAGGTCGGTGAGCAGGGCGTCGTGGACGTCGTAGGCGCGCTGCGGTGCGACCTCGCGGACGTAGTCGATCACCTCGGCGATCTTGTTCCACGGGGCCATGACCGGGAGCAGCAGCGTCTCCACCGGGTGGTCCGGGACGGTGAGCGCGTCACCCGGGTGAAAGACGCTGCCCCCCTCGACCAGATAGCCGACGTTGGTGATGCGCGGGATGTCCGGGTGGATCACCGCGTGCAGTTCGCCGTGGACCTGCACCTCGAAGCCCGCCGCGCTGAAGGCGTCGCCGTGGCCGACGGTGTGCACGCGCCCCGGGAAGGCCGCGGTGAGCCGGTCGGCGACGGACTTCAGCGTCCAGATCTCCGCGGCCGGGTTGCCCTCCAGGGCCGCCCGCAGCCGGCCCTCGTCGAAGTGGTCGGCGTGCTCGTGGGTGACCAGGACGGCGTCCGCGCCGGCCGCCGCGTCCTGCTCACTGAACCCACCGGGATCGATGACGAGCGTGCGGCCGTCCTTCTCGAGGCGGACACAGGCGTGGGACTTCTTCGTGAGCTTCATGTCTCCCCATCCTGCCGCCTCGGGCCCCGCGAGGCCTCACTCGGCGGGCGTGGTCTCCTCGCGGATGACCCGCTGGGCCACTGTGAAGGCCCGGCCGGCCGCCGGCATCCCGCTGTACACGCCCGTCTGCAGGAGCACTTCCTTGATCTCGTCCGGGGTGAGCCCGTTGCGCAGGGCCGCCCGGATGTGGACGGCGAGGTCCTCCAGGTGGCCGCCCGTGACCAGCGCGGTCAGCGTGATGCAGCTGCGGGTACGGCGGTCCAGGCCCGGCCGGTCCCAGATCTCGCCCCAGGCGTAGCGGGTGGCGAACTCCTCGAAGTCCCCGCAGAACTCGCCGGCCTGCGCCAGCGTCTGCTCGACGTGCGCGTCGCCCAGCACCTCCCGGCGGATCTTCATACCGGTCTCGTACCGGTCCGGCTGCCCCGCGGGCTGCGCCGGTCCGGCCGCCGGGGCGATCTCCGCGACCGGTACGGCCTGCGGCGGCGCGAGCGGGACCGGGGCGGCGGGCTGGAAGCCCGGCAGCACCGTCTGACCGGTGTCGTAGGACGGCTGCCAGGCGGTGGAGAAGTGGCGCACCAGCAGGTCGGTGACGGCGGCGGGCTGCTCGACCGGCACCAGGTGGGAGGCGCCGGGGACCACGGCGAGCCGGGCGTCGGGGATGCCGGCGACCAGCGTGCGGGCCTCGGCGGGACCGGTGACCTGGTCGTCGGAGCCGACCAGCACGAGGGTGGGCACACCGACGCGGCCCATCTCGCCGCGTACGTCGAAGGTGGCGAGGGCCTCGCAGGCGGCGATGTAGCAGCCGGGGTCGGTGGTGCGCACCATCTGCACCGCCCACTCGGTGATCGCCGGCTGGGCCGCGGCGAACCCGCCGGTGAACCAGCGGTCGGGCGCGGTCCGCGCGATCGGGTCGAGCCCGTTCGTGCGGACGATCACTCCGCGCTGCCGGAACTCGTCGGCGGTGCCGAACCGCGGCGAGGCCGCGACCAGCGCGAGCGAGGCGACCCGCTCCGGGTGGCGCAGCGCCAGCTCGATGCCGACGGCACCGCCCAGCGCGCAGCCCGCGTAGCCGAAGCGCTGCACACCGAGCGAGTCCAGCGTGCCCAGCAGGCGGGCCGTCAGCTCGGTGACCGAGGCGGCCGGGTGGGCGGGGGCGCCGCCGTGGCCCGGCAGGTCGAACCGGAAGACCCGCCACTGCTTCATCAGCTCGGGAACCTGCCGGTCCCACATGTGCCATGTGGTACCCAGTGAGGGACCCAGGATCAGGACCGGAGCGTCTTCCGGCCCGTCAAAGCGGTATTGCAGGGTGTTCGGGGGTGTCTCACTCACGCCCCAGACCCTCTCACGTCTCACGACTGCCCCTATAACGCGGGGGCGCGGGAAACCGGTCTGACCAGGTTGAAGACCTCGCGGGCCGCGTATCGCTTGAGGCATCGGATGATCTCACGTCGGGTCTTGCCCTCCTGGGTGCGGCGTTCGTAGTACGCCTGGGTGCGCGGGTCGTGGCGCAGGCGGGTGAACACGATGCGGTGCAGGGCGGCGTTGGCCGGCCTGCCGGTCGCCGCCGTAGTTGAGCCGGCGCGTGCTCCGGCGGCCGGAGGAATACTCGACGGGGCTGACTCCGCAAAGGGCAGCAAAGGATGCCTCGGTGTTCAGCCGCTCGGGGTTGTCTCCCATGGTGATCAGCAAGGTGACTCCGCTGTCCGGGCCGATGCCCACCGGTGCGAGTAGCTGTGGGGCGTGACGTTCGACGAGCTGGGTCAGGCGTTGGTTCAGCTCATTGATCTGCCCGGTGAGCTGCTCAATACGCTCGGCGAGCATGCGCAAGGTCAGGTGGGTGGCCTGGGTCACCGCGTCCTCGTCTCCCCCACCGCCGAGGCGTGCGCAGGTGCGGAACAGCTCGCGGTTGCCCAGGCTGGACAGCTGTTCCCGAAGTGCGGGGTCGGCGATGACGAGGACGGCTTTGAGCTGGTTGATCGCCTGGGTACGGGCCTTGACCGCGGAGTCCTTGGCCAGCTTGAAGATCCGGGCGCTGTGCACGGGTCCGTCGCCGGACTTGGCCCGGGCCCGGGCGCGGCCACTGAGCACGGCCCGCGCGGCGGCCTGCGCATCGAGCGGGTCTGACTTCCCCAGCAGCCGGCGGGCTGAGCGGTCAGGCCGGTTCACCTCGTACACCTCGACGTGCTGAGCCAGCAGGTAGCGGGAGAGGCCCGCGCCGAAGGTGCCGGTGCCCTCCACACCGGCACGGCGCACCGTACCCAGCTTGCGGGCCCACACGAGCAGCTGCCGATAGCCGGCCGCCGTCGCGGGAAAGGACTCCGTTCCCAGGATCTTCCCGAACGGGGAGATCACGGCGGCAACATGCACCTCGCCGTGCGTGTCCACGCCCAGGACGACCTCGCGCCGAACGGGCGGATCCGTGCTCGAGGAGGTGCTGCGCTGTCTGGTCGTCATGGTGGTTCGCCTCCGGCGTGGTGACGTGCTGGGTGGATGGCACCGGCCTGCTCGGGCGGTCTGAACCGTGATGGCGCCTGAACTCGGCAAGGCCCCTATCGGGACACGCCCTGTGGCTCGGTGGCAGGCAGCGTCCCGCAACGGCAGTCGACAGGTCCGTGACTGGACACTTCGGTCATAGATCTCACGAGTCAGACCCCCGCCCGGGACGACACTGCACAACCGTCCCATCGATCCCGGTACAGCTGTATGACTCGATCACTGCCGGATGACTTCGGCCGAACCGATGCTCAATCTGACCGAGCGGGCTGACAAAGCGTTGACTCTCGTCCGCTCCTGACCCGTATTGGCAGGGAGACGTCACGCAAGGAGGTGGTGCTGACCGGCTGCGGCGGCTGCGGCTCCGCCGGCGCCCAGCGCAACACCGGCCGGTGGTCGCGGCATCTCAGGAGTCAGACTCCGCCGCAGGACAGCACCCACCTACTGTTCTCCGATGAATCAGACCTCGCCGACCATGGACAGACGGGAGGGACATGGGCACCGCTAGTTTCCTGGCTGGTTCACGGTGGCGGAGGCGGCGTACGGCATCGGTGCAGCCCAGTGCGTTGACGCCTTCTGCGACCGCGGTGCCCTGTTCGCCGAGAGCCAGGTCCGAACCGGCACACACGCAGTGAAGGCCCGGTGGATGCCGGGCCTTCACGTTTGAGTAGCGGGGACAGGATTTGAACCTGCGACCTCTGGGTTATGAGCCCAGCGAGCTACCGAGCTGCTCCACCCCGCGTCGGTACGGTGAACTGTACGGCACCGATCGGAATCGACCCAATCGACTTTCGCATGCGCTCGTCGCGCTGGTCGTCATCCGCCTGTGAACAAACAAGCAGACTCGTCGGACGAGCGAGCACCCCGGAAACTCCCCGTCGAGACCGCACACCCGCAGTCATGCACATGGCCGCCTGTCCATGCAGCGCCGGAGGAGACGCCATGCCCACTGCGGCGTCCGAGCGTCGGTTCCGCCCAGGGGGACTCGGTGGTGTCCGGGGAAGGCCGCCGCATCGCCGACGGTTAACTTCACGGCGCAGGAAGAGGGTGCTGCGGAACCCGCCACGACGACTTCGTCGGCGTACGGGAAGGGGGCGACGGTCGCGAAGACGGGTCGGGCGTCGCAGACGGTGACGCGGTACCCGAGTAAGCATGCGGCCTGGCTGAAGTCGACGGCGCCGAAGATTGGCATGCGGGGCGGAGCAGCATGTACGGGAACGAGGACTGAGAGCTTCTCCGGGCAGCTGTCAGGGTCCCCTCCGGCATCGATCACGGCGTGCTCACATTCCCTGAACGTGTGTGTTGCCGCTCATGGTCGAGCACGTCGTGGCCCCCCATTCCCTCATATCTTCCGCCTCGAACACGGGGCGCCTACCATCGCAGGTCAGCTGAAGACCGGTGTCTCGCCTTCTCTCGCTCCTCTGTCCCTACCCTGCCCCACCAAGCGCCGCATCCCGGAAAACAGCCGACTTGCAGACAGGACTGCGGCGGATTCCAAGCAGGGGGGATGCCCAGGGACCGCCCCGCCCGTCCCGGAGCAACACGCGGCAACGTGTGTGACAAGCGGCGCGAGCTCGAACCCGGCGCGGTCAGTAGGTGGCGAGGGAGATGGCGGCGTAGTGCGCGGTGACCGAGTACACGGCGCAGGCCAGGACCGCCTGCTGAGTACCGGCCAGGCAGATGAGTACGACGCCCGCGATCAGTGCGGCGGGGACCATTCCGGCATGGAGCCAGCCACGCAATTTCGGCTTGATCGGTTCGGCCAGGTCGGCCACCCGCTCCACCAGAGCAGTAACCGAGTGAGCCCCCTTCCCCGCCTGGTCGCCTGGTGATTCGTCGGGTAGCCCGTCTGCACGGCGCTCCGCACGCGCTGACACGACGTGACCACATTCGACTTCAGCGGCGTCGCGGGACACAGCTTCTCGGCCTTCCCCGGGCTCCTGGGCGTCACTGGCAACCATGCGGTCATGCTAGGAAACCTCACCCGGACACATGGCGGGAGGTCGGTCCGGAACAGAGCCACGTCGCCGGGCCTGAGCCGGTTCGCCACCATGGGAACTCCTACCCCGTTGACCTACCGCCAATTGGGCCTGCCGAAGCCGAGTAGAACGGCTGGTCCTGGGAACGATCAGGGCTTACGAACGGGCATCTCCGCTCGCCTACGCGCAAGGATCGCCGATGCTTCCTGAGGTCCGCCCCTACGTATCCAGCGCGCTCGCAGACCAGTTGGAACACCAACTGGACCTGGCTCCGCATCTCGAGGCGGGCCGGCTCGATGTGGAGGGCGTCGCCGGCGTCGCAGTGGTCGCAGCCGCCCACTGCGATGGCTATGCGGCCACCGGCCATCTCCTCGGGCTGCTGGCCGCGCTGCCTGCCCCCACCGCGGCAGGAGAGCACTTCTGGTCGGACCTGTGGAGGTCTTCGGGCACCGCGTACCTGCTCCCCGTCAACATCAAGGATCCGGTGCTGCGTTCCCTGGCAGGAGAGGGAACCGCCCTGGCCCGGCAGATCCTCTCGGCCGTCGATGAGATGACCCCACCCCAGCGTTCCGCGGCCGGGGAGGTGATCGGTCAGGCCCTCGTCGAGTCCGACCATCTGCCCGACCTCAAGACACAGGTCATCGGAGAACTGTGGCTCCGAGATCTCGAGCTCACCGCCTGGCGCGTCCTGCACGCAGACCGCAGGTCGGACGATCCGGCTGGACGGAAAGCCTTCCTCGACGCCTGGACGAGCGTCTGAACGTCGGCTCCTCCGAGCTGCACGGGAGCCGCGCCAGACACGCGGCTCCCGTGCCCGACGACGCTTGCAGCGACTGAGGTCAGGAAGGTTCAAGCCGAGGTGGCAGCGGCCCCGGGCCTCAACAGATCAGGGGGCCGCGCAGCCATGGCTGCGCGGCCCTGATCCTGCACCGGCCCGGCACGAGAGCAGGCGCCTTCGTCCAGGTGGGCGTCGGCCACCGGACGCGGCGCGCACGATCCCTCGAGCAGGTCTGCGAGGTCAGGCCAAGTTGATGTTCTCGGCCTGCGGGCCCTTCTGGCCCTGGGTGACGTCGAACGTCACGGCCTGGCCCTCCTGGAGCTCTCGGAAGCCGGTGGAGTTGATCGCGGAGTAGTGTGCGAAGACATCCGGGCCGCCGCCGTCCTGGGCGATGAAGCCGAAGCCCTTCTCCGCGTTGAACCACTTCACAGTACCCGTTGCCATGTCTTATGCCTTCCAGTCGATGAACGCCTACCACTCCGTATGGCAGACGGAGGTGATCGTCCTGGTTCCCGCGGCACAGCACAGCAAAACGCCCACACCAAAGGCGCGGGCAGGGAATTCCGAACCACGACAGCTGACCCAGACGTTACACGCGCACGCACCGGGTCACCACAGGAAATGATCAGGCCACACACGAGACCGTGCGTGCGGTGCCCGCCGACGCTGACGGGCACGCTCATCTCATGCTGCTGCCGTCGGGTTCGCTGATTCGGCGGCGCGGCGGTATTCGGCGTTGAGGCGCTGGGCTCCCTCGAGCTGGTCTTCAAGGATGACGATCCGGCAAGCGGCCTCGATGGGGGTCCCGTGGTCGACGAGTTCCCGAGCCCGGGCGGCGATGCGCAACTGGTAGCGGGAGTAGCGGCGATGTCCGCCTGCGGAGCGCAGCGGGGTGATGAGGCGGTGTTCGCCGATGGCCCGGAGGAAGCCCTGTGTGGTGCCGAGCAGTTCGGCGGCCCGGCCCATGGTGTAGGCGGGGTAGTCGTCGTCATCGAGACGGCCGAACGTGTCGTCTGCTGTCATTGCACCTCTCTGTGGAACGCGTGGAGGGGCCCTGGCGCCGTACTGGCACCAGGGCCCCGAAGGAACTACTACACCATCTGCCGGCCCTGATACTGCACCGGCCTTCTGTTTCCGCAAACCCGACCGAGACGCTGTCGGGGGCGCGGGGATCGCGGTTGCTTGACCGGAGACCACCTCACTATCGCGATGTCCTGCGGTACCCGGGGCCAAGAATTCCGCCCGGGCGATCCTGATGGCGCTGGCTCCTCCGTTCTTCCCTCTTGATCAACTACTCACTTTCGGAAACTGCGAACTGCTGGTGGCCTCGAACAGCGCCACTCTTCGACAGCCAGCCCCGTCGCCCGTCCTGCGTCTGCTCTGGCTTAGAACCCCACTGCCGAACTTCCCGGTGCGCGCGTCCGCAGCCGACGCCTTCACCGAGGTACTGCTCACTGACTCCGCTGCTGGGTACTGCGAACCTTCACTTACTGGTACTGCCACTGCGGTGCTGCTCATGGCGGCCCCTGATCACTGCGAGCCACCCGGTCCGGTCGTCAGTCCCGTCGCCGTCCTGCAACTGCTCTGGCTTCGGAACTCCACCACCGCACCGTCCTGCGAACTACAACTGCGTACTGCTGCCCGGCAGTTCATCTCTGCCGGGCCTCTCTTGATCTCGGCTACGAGAGAAACCATAACCACACCGCCGACGAATGTCTACTCCGGCCGGCATAGATTTCCGTGCACTCGACGATGAGGTAGCCCGTCTCGACCAGTCTGCCTCGACCGGTCCATGTACGGTTCAAGCAGCTTCGGGGCTCAGTCCGCCGCGCAGGGATTCCCCGCCGCGCAGCACGTCGGGCTGAGCGGGACGTCGCCGACTGCGCCGCGGCTACCGTCGGCGGGCACCGGCCAACACTGCGTCTCGTGGAGAACTCCACTGGCCGGGACGGGCGTTTCCAGCCGTGACGCCCCGCAGGTCGGCCGTTGACGAGCGCGGCAGGAGTCCCTGCGCCGCCCTCGACGGTCCCGGGATGATCGAGCAGCTCGTGGCGAACCGGCACGGCCTCTGACTCGAGCAGACCGCCGGCTGCGGAGACACGGGCTCACGGCAGCAGGTGCCTGTCATGCGTCGACTGTGGTCCTCCGTACCCTTCAGGCAAGCACTGTGGCTCCGCGGGGTTGGCGGGTGGAGGGCACAGGGGCTGGGTAGGCACGGGCAGGGGCATGGACTATTCAGAGACCGTGGTGACCCTGATGATCACGGTGATGGCCAGCGCCGCAGCCGTCCGTTCCACCACAGCCATTGCCGACGCACGCGATACGGCACGGGCCTTCCTCCAAGGTTTGCAGCAGCCGGCCCTGGCCCCTGACGCGGCGGACACTGTGGTCTTGGCCGTGTCCGAGCTCGTCACCAATGCCCTGCGCCACGGCGGGGGCCGCTGCACACTGGAACCGACTGCGCACCCCGACACCATCGAGGTCGCCGTTCACGATCCCAGCCGGCATGTGCCGCGCATGCGCACGCCTGACCTGAACGGCGGCACCGGGGGCTTCGGCTGGCCCATAGTCACCCGCCTCGCGCGCGCCACGGCGGAAACCCGCTGGGCCTCCGGCGGCAAGACCGTGAGCGCCTTCCTTGCCCGGTAGCGTCACCACTCAGGCAGCCGGATGGCCGGCGAATACGGTCCGCCTCATGTCGCAGCCCGACGAGTTGCTCGCTGGCGTCGGCGCCCCGGGTGGAGTCTGACCAGAGCAATCAGAGTCCCTGATCGTGGTCACCAGTGGCGCTGTCATCACCGGTCGACTGGCTCTCTCGCAGCCACGTGAAGGCAGAGGGTGTCGGATGTGCTGACGGATTCCGCCCGCTTGGACGAGTCGCCGCCGTCTTCGACTCCCCAGCGAAGAAGGACGGGCCGCCCACGCGTCTGCACTTCCATGTCGCCCGGATCCTGCAGGGCACTCTGGAAGTCCGGAGACGGGTGGAGGTACCGGGTTGCGATCGAGGACGTCAGCGCCTGGACCGGGGGCGACTTCAGCGGTTCCGGCCACCGAGCGACGGCGACGGGAACCCGCTGCACGCGGTGTGGGCCCGACCGGCGTACCGGTCGGGCCCACACTGCTGCTCAGATGTCGGCTGGTGCCTGTTTACCCGGTCAGACCGTCACGGGGGTGCCGAGCATCGCGGAGGCGTGCTGCATCGGGCTGAGAATGCCCAGGGGCGCTGCCTTGGGGAGGGCGCGGCAGGTGAAGCCGAGCTGAGCCATGGCCCGCAGGACTTCGGCGGCGCTGAAATCACGGCGGTCCTGGCGGGTGATGACCTGGCCGACCTGCTTGACGGGGTAGTGGCGGCGGCCGATGATCACCGATTCTCCGGTGACCGGTTCGGGCTTGATGCCCTTCATCGATTCCAGCACTCCGCCCTTGGTGAGCTCGAAGGGGAATCGGGCGATGACGCAGCGCATGTGGCCTCACAGAGAGAAGGAGAGAACGGTCCGACCAGGGGCGAGGTGTTTCAGCGGGAGAGGGCGAGGATGCCCAGGGCGCTGCCTCGCTCGTCGACCACCGGCAGGACACCGAGCCGACGGGTGCGCATCGCGTGCTCGGCTTCGGCCATCGTGGTCACGGGTGAGGCGAACGAACCGTGGTCGCCGAGGACGTCGCGCAGGCGGACCCGGTCCGTGTAGTCGGAGCTGTCACGGACGGCGGCAAGTTCGGTACGGGTGACCAGGCCGGTGCACTGGCCGTCCTGGTCGCAGACGACCAGTCGGCCTGTGCGTGCGGCGGCCATGACGGCCAGCGCCACCTCCACGCTCATGTCGTCCCAGACCTGCGGTCCGGCCTCGTCCATGACTTCGACCGCCGTCCTGTGCGCGGGGTCGGTGTCCGCCGGGCGGGTCTGCGTCTGAACCAGCGTCAAAGGGTGCCTCCTGCAGAGATGGGCCGGCTTCCTGATCACGAAAGTTCTAGGCCACCGTGCCGAAGCCGGACTGGCGTACGGGGGTGCGCCTGGTCGCCGAGGAGGGGCGGCGGCGGCCTCGGGAGGAGGCGCTGCGCTTGGGGCGTTCGACCACCGGTGCGGTGATGACAACCGGGATGCCGGACGGGGCCTGGGCGCCGGTGATCCGGCTCAGGGCCTCGTCGCCCGAGCGGATCTGGGTGGTCTGCGGCCGGATTCCGGCGTCCGCCATGAGGCGGACCATGCCGCGGCGCTGGTTCGGTGTGACCAGGGTGACGACGCTGCCGGACTCGCCGGCGCGGGCGGTACGGCCGCCGCGGTGGAGGTAGTCCTTGTGGTCGGTCGGCGGATCGACGTTGACGACCAGGTCGAGATTGTCGACGTGGATGCCGCGCGCCGCGACATTGGTCGCCACCAGCACGGTGACGTGCCCCGTCTTGAACTGCGCCAGCGTGCGGGTGCGCTGCGGCTGCGACTTGCCGCCGTGCAGCGCGGCGGCCCGTACCCCGCTGTTGAGCAGGTCCTGGGTCAACCGGTCGACGGCGTGCTTGGTGTCCAGGAACAGGATCACGCGGCCGTCGCGGGCGGCGATCTCGATCGTGGTGGCGTGCTTGTCGGCGCCGTGGACGTGCAGGACGTGGTGCTCCATCGTGGTGACCGCACCAGCCGACGGGTCGACCGAATGCACGACGGGGTCGGTCAGATAGCGGCGGACCAGCAGGTCGACGTTGCGGTCCAGGGTGGCGGAGAACAGCATGCGCTGCCCCTCCGGGCGCACCTGGTCGAGCAGCGCGGTGACCTGGGGCATGAAGCCCATGTCGGCCATCTGGTCGGCCTCGTCCAGCACGGTGATGCCGACGTGGTTCAGCCGGCAGTCGCCGCGGTCGATGAGGTCCTTGAGCCGCCCCGGTGTCGCGACGACGACCTCGGCTCCGCCGCGCAGCGCGCTGGCCTGCCTGCCGATCGACATGCCGCCCACCACCGTGGCCAGCCGCAGCCGCACGGAGCGGGCGTACGGGGTGAGCGCGTCGGTCACCTGCTGTGCCAGCTCACGCGTGGGTACGAGGATCAGCCCCAGCGGTTGGCGGGGCTCGGCACGCTGTCCGGCGGTGCGGGCGAGCAGGGCGAGGCCGAAGGCGAGGGTCTTGCCGGAACCGGTGCGGCCGCGGCCCAGGACGTCACGGCCCGCCAGGGAGTTCGGCAGTGTCGCTCCCTGGATCGGGAACGGTGCGGTCACACTCTGCCTGCCGAGTTCGGCCAGCAGCTGCTCGGGCATGTCGAGATCGGCGAAGCCCTCAACGGCGGGCAGCGCGGGGGTGATCGTCCTGGGCAGCGCGAACTCACCTTGCACTGCGGCGGGCCGACGGCCGTAACCGCCGGAGCGGACGGGCCCGCCGGTACGGCGCGGTGCCTGCGAGCCGTAGCCGCTGCCGCCCCTTCCGGCGTCGGCACGGCGGTCACGGGTGCGGGCGGGGCGGTCGTTCGTGTACGTGCGGTTCATGCGGAACCTTCCTCGATGTGGCACATATCAAGGAATTCCCGCTGCGATGAATGGCACGGAGAATTACAAGTATGGACCGGTGACAAAAGAAAGCAGATCTGGCCGACGGAAATATCCGTGGGCACAGGTGCTGAAATGGGTGACGCGATGGGGACCTTGCGATCCGGACGTCGGCTGCGGTGCAGCGCTTCAGGATGCGTCCGCTTCCTGAGGGAGGAACCGCTTGTGGTGGTACTGCGGATTCCTCCGGGGCGTCCCGCGGGTGAAAGCCGCTGTGGGAAACGCATGCAGCTGGGGCCCGCACCCCGAAGGATGCGGGCCCCAGCTGCGGATTGCGCGTGAGCGTCAGGCCGGAACGATGTTCTCGGCCGTCGGGCCCTTCTGGCCCTGCGCGATGTCGAAGGTCACCTTCTGGCCCTCGAGCAGCTCCCGGAAGCCCTGCGCGGCAATGTTCGAGTAGTGGGCGAACACGTCGGCGCCGCCACCGTCCTGCTCGATGAAGCCGAAGCCCTTTTCAGCGTTGAACCACTTCACGGTACCAGCAGCCATGTCATATCTCCTTTGGGGCAGTGCATCAGCATCCGCACCGCGCGGACGCCGTGTCGCCGCGATGATTACCCCGCCCGGACATGACCGGAAATACAAAAGCGCTCCCGACCGGCAGAAAGCTGGTGGGGGCACTTGAAGTTTCGGGAACCACAACTGCAACTGAGATAGACAGTAGCACGCCGGAGCGGCCTGTGTGCGGTGGATAATTCCACTCTGCTCTTCGCGACAAAAACTCCCGCTGCCCGACCCCGCAATATCTGATCCCTCGGGAACAGATATTGATTCACTCGGAGTTCAACGTCTCAGCAGAGTTGCCGACCGGCACGCTGCGCGACGGCCGGAAAAGGCTGCCGACGCCCAGGAAACGCAGCCGCGAGCCGTGGCCGGGGTGGCCAGCTGGCCCGACCATGAGCCCGGGCTTTCCGCGCCCACTGCCGACCACGGCTGGTCAGCCTCTCGGACTCTTCGGCAGCCTCGGCTCGCGAAGAGGCCCATCCCACATGTGTGACTTTCGCTGTCGTACTGAGGGCGCCTTGCTGTCGCGGCAGGGGCGAGGCGTACAGGAAGCCTTGCCTCTGTATGGAGACCGGTGATGACGACCTCTCGCGTGCCGCGGTCCTCGCTTGACGGCATACCTGACGGCGCCGTGATCGCCCTCCTGGAGCAGGAGAACGCGCAGTTGCGGCACACCGTCGATTCGCCTCGGTGTTCAGCCGATGCGGGTTGTCTCCCATGGTGATCAGGAGCGTGACGGCGCTGTCCGGACCGATGCCCACCCGCTCGAACAGCTGCTGTGCGTGACGTACGACGACCCCGGTCAGGCGCTGTTTCAGCTCATCGATCTGCCCGGTGAGCTGCTCGACGCGCTCGGCCAGCATGCGCAACGTCAGGTAGGTGGCCTGGGCCACCGCGTCCTCGTCTCCGGGCGCGGCCACTGAGCACGGCCCGCGCGTCGATCGGTCCGGTTTGCAGGGCAACCAGCGGGTCGAGCGATCGGGCCGCTTCACCTCATACACCTGAACGTACTGGGCGAGGAGGTAGTGGGACAGGCTCACTCCGAAGGTGCCGGTGCCCTCCACCCCCGCACGGCGCAACCGTATCCAGTTTTCGGGCGCAGACGTCAGCTGCCAGCAGCTGGCGACCGTCGCCGGAGAGGATTCGGTGGCCATGACCTTCCCCAGCCGGGGGACCGGGGCGGCGACGTGAACCTCGCCGTGCGTACCACACCCAGGTCGACCTCACCCCGATTGGGCAGATCCGTGCTCGAGGAGGTGCTGCGCTCTCTGACGGAACCGGCTCTTTAGACGCATGCGCGAGTGCAATCACAAAGTAGGCGCACCCCGAAAGCGCCACAGGGACACGGGCCGCATGAGGCACCGACCGCATCGTGCCCGACAGCGCAGCCGATCTCATGACGAAGCCGCGCCGGAGCTCTCCGGTGCGGCCTCGTCGTCTCACAGCTCCACGCAAAGCCCCAGGCGGGGCCTCGCCGTATCACCCGCGTATCACAGACGCCCCTATAAAGCGGGGGGGGCGAGAAACTGGTCTGACCAGGTTGAAGACCTCGCGGGCTGCGTATCGTTTGAGGCATCGGATGATCTCGCGTCGGGTCTTGCCTTCTTGGGTGCGGCGTTCGTAGTACGCCCGGGTGCGCGGGTCGTGGCGCAGGCGGGTGAACACGATGCGGTGCAGGGCGGCGTTGGCCTGACGGTCGCCGCCATGGTTGAGCCGGCGTGTGCTCCGCCGGCCGGAGGAGTACTCGACGGGGCTGACTCCGCAAAGCGCAGCAAAGGACGCCTCGGTGCTCAGCCGCTCGGTGTTGTCTCCCATGGTGATCAGGAGCGTGACGGCACTGTCAGGGCCGATGCCCAGCGGTACGAGCAACTGTGGGGCGTGGTCTTCGACGAGCCGGGTCAGGCGCTGGTTCAGCTCATCGATCTGCCCGGTGAGCTGCTCGATGCGCTCGGCGAGCATGCGCAACGTCAGGTGGGTGGCCTGGCTCACCGCGTCCTCGTCTCCCCCACCGCCGGATAGGCCGAGGCGCGCGCAGGTGCGGAACAGCTCGCGGTTGCCCAGGCTGGACAGTCGTTCCCGCAGTACGGGATCGGCGATGACCAGGACGGCTTTGAGCTGGTTGATCGCCTGGGTACGGGCCTTGACCGCGGAATCCTTGGCGAGCTTGAAGATCCGGGCGCTGTGCACGGGTCCGTCGCCGGACTTGGCCCGGGCGCGGGTGCGACCGCTGAACACGGCTCGCGCGGCGGCCTGCGCGTCGAGCGGGTCCGACTTGCCGAGCAGACGGCGGGCCGTCCGGTCGGGCCGGTTCACCTCGTAGACCTGGATCTGCTGGGCCAGCAGGTAGCGGGACAGGCTCGCGCCGAAGGTGCCGGTACCCTCCACGCCGGCCCGGCGCACCGTACCCCGCTTGCGGGCCCATACGAGCAACCGGCGGTAGCCGGCAGCCGTCGCCGGAAAGGACTCGGTGCCCAGGATTTTCCCCAGCGGGGACACCACGGCGGCAACATGCACCTCACCGTGCGTGTCCACGCCCAGCACGACCTCTCTCCGCACGCGAGGGTCCGTACTGGAGGAAGTGCTGCGCTGTCTGGTCGTCATGGTGGTTCGCCTCCCGCGTGGGTGACATGCTGAGTGGATGGCACCGGCCCGCTCGGGCGGTCTGAACCGTGATGGCGCCTGAAAATCGGCAAGGCCCCTATTGGGACACGCCCTGTGGCTCGGTACCAGCAGTCACCATCCCGCAACGGCAGCCGACAGGTCAGTGACTGGACACTTCGGTCATAGATCTCACGAGTCAGACCCCCGCCCGGGACGACACTGCACAACCGTCCCACCGATCCCGCCACAACGGCGCGACTCGATCAACGCCGGATGGCTTCGAACGAACCGACGCTCAACCCGGCCCGGACGGGCTGACAATAAGTCGACTCTTCGTCCACTCATGATCGGCAGTGACAGGCAGCGAGGAGCGCCTCCCGGCCTGCGTCGATCGCCGCCAGCGGGCCCGCCGCGTCACGTGAAGGCGTCACACGGTGGCGCCTTTTGAACGCAGACGTCTCTTGCGATAGACACGAGTCCGGCACCTTGGCGAGCAGTACGCAGCGTCCAGCCGCTTGCGGTTCAAGCCCGTGACCTCACCGGCGACCCACCGGCCGTTGCAGATCGGGCATCGGCCTTTCGGCCGGGGGTAGGGACGGCCCTTGTCCGGGCCGGAAGGCTCCGGTGCACGCGCCACCCTCGATGACGCCGCTGCGGCCGGCCGCAACCGTATCCACCTCATCGTGGACGATCAGCAGGCCGAGACCGACCGGCTGCGCACCGCTGGTGTGACGTTTCACAGCGAGACGGTCTCCGGCCCCGGCGGACGCCAGATCCTGACGCCGACCCGGCCAGCACTCTCATCGAACTGTTCCAACCCGCCGACAAGTCGTAACCCCATCGGTCACCGAGCGGTCGTGAGCCCCGCCACCAGCGACCGACGCACGCGAGCCTGATGCCTGGAGTCAGTCGAGTTCGATGTTGAAGTCCCAGACGGCGATGGTCTTTCCGGCGTGGCGCCAGGTGAGTTCGGCAGCGCCGGCCTCATAGGTGCCGGCCAGCGTCAGCGTCGCCGTCTGTCCGGGGCGTGCCGTGACGGTCGCCGGGCCGTGCGGGGACAGGGTGATGGCCTTGCCGTTCTCGTCGCGGGAGGTGAAGTCGGCGGCGTGGAGGGTGAGGGAGCCGGTGGCTTCGCGGACCGTCACGGTGATCGTGCCGGTCGCATGGTCAGGGACACCCTTCGGTTTGGCGATCGGGTTCTCACTCGGACCGCCGGCGGTCACCACCGCATCTGCTCGGGGTAGTTGGGCGTGGACCGAGTAGCCCATGGCCAGCAGTTGCAGGCGCTTCTCACTGGCGGTGGGAGTGGCCTGGGCAGTCGGCGGGCTGGGGATGGGGACGGCGCCCAGGCTCTTGACGGTCTTCGCCGCGTCGTCGGTCGCCTTCGGCGTGGAGTGTCCGCCGCAGCCGGCCAGGGCGGCCAGGCTGAGGGCGGTGCAGGCGAGGATGGCCAGGGCGGTCTTGGGGTTGGTGCGCCACGCGCCGGGCCGGCGGAGGCCGGCCCGGCGGGGTGCCGCAGTACGCGCAGCGGTCATCGGCGGCAGGTCTTTCCCTTCCGGTCAGCCGCCCTGGTCAGGGCGTCTTGATGATGGGGTGCTCGGGGTCGTCGATGCGGGCGACGGCCGGGTAGGTGATGCTGCCGGAGGGCGCCGGGGGCAGGGCCTTGCCGGAAGGGTTGTTGTAGACGTCGGCGCCGAATGGGCGCAGGCCGTCGGCGGCCGCGTAGCCGAGGTGTCCGTGGCCGTCCGTGCCGCCGTGGCGGATGCCGAACAGGTCCTCCATGCTGCGCAGCCACGAGTAGTGGTTGTAGGGCTGCTCGCTGACGGAGCCCGGCTTGATGTAGCGGGAGAGGAATACGGCGCCGGTGATGCCGCCGCCCGGGGTGGTGTCCTGACCGAACGCCTGGAAGCCGGGCTGGGTGGTGTTCGGGCCGGGCAGCTCGTTGCAGCAGGCCACGACCGACTGGGCGGTGTCGGTCGGGGTGTTCAGCGACGCGTTCGCGTTGCCGGTGTAGTCGGCGATGGAGTTGCCGTACATCTTGTAGGGCGGGAACGCCTCGTCGAAGATGATCTGGATCATGCCGTCGTGCTGGTACGCCGGGGAGGCCATGATCTGGGGGACGACCTTCTCCAGGAACTTGTCCGAGGCGTACAGGCCGCCCTGGTGGTTGTTCCGGTCACCGGAGAGGTTGTCGCCCTTGCAGGTGGCGTCGTGCGCGTCGGAGCAGTTGTTCGGGCTGATCCAGGAGAAGCGCGGCGTGGTCTTCTCGCTCTTCAGGTCCTGCGCCAGGCCGGAGACGGCCGAATGCCCCGTCGTGGCCGGGAGCCCATTGAGGGGTGCGACGTTGGCGCAGTCCTTCGGCTTGTCGATCAGCGAGCGGAACCAGGGCACCGGGTTGTGCTTGGGCACGTACTGGTCCTCGGCGGTCGCGCCGCCCGGGTCCGGCACGCCGCTGCCGGAGGGGCTGCCGGGGATGCCGCACTGGTAGGCGTTCTCACGGGTGGGGGTGTTGCCCATGTCCTGGGCGTACACCTTCCACGGGACCTTCTTCGCATCGAGCTGGTTGAACAGCGTCTTCACCGAGGACGGGTACACGCAGCCCGTGGTGGCGTTGACCTGCCCGTCGGCGGCCGGGGTGCCCGGGGAGACGTCCTTGTACTGCGGACAGTCGCTCTGGTTGTCCGGCGCCGGGGCCTGCCCGGACACCAGGCTGATGTAGTTGTCCAGGCTGTAGTGGCCGGTGCCGTAGTACTGGGTGAGCAGCTCGCCGTAGGACGGCAGCGTCTTCCACAAGTAGCTGTTCTGGTTGAGGCCGGTGAAGGTGGCCTCGTACGACTTGTTCTCCAGGATGATCGTCCACACGTGGCCGATCTTGTGGGCCGTGGGATGGTGCTCCTCACGGGCCGATGCCGAGGCCGGCGCCAGCGTGACCGCGGCGATCGCGGCGATCGCGCCCACGACGGCCGTCCCCGCCGCAAGGCGCCACTGTCGGCGCCCGCGTATGAACCCTGCCATGTCGCTCCCTCATTGAAGGCAACGCGCGGCGAAGACCTCCCCCGCCGCCCGAGGCACTGTCTACCCACAGCCCACACACGTCCCGACTCCGCCCCCAACGCTCAGTGATGCACGGGTGAACAATGGCGATACGGAGTGCTATCGGATCGTCAAGAAGGGCCGATACGCGGTAAGTAGCGCGAGCGGTCGGCTTGTTCACCCATGCCCGGCGGGTGGCACCCCCGTCCCTCTGGTGTCGGTGGCTCCTGCTTGGATATGCGCCTTTTGCCGACCCTCACCACAGTCTGCGAGCCCTTCGCCGTGGTCAGGCGCGTGCGCGGGCGGGGAGCGAATGGACGACGAGGAGGGGCCCATGGGCACGAAGGAGCCGGACGAGAGCAGACCGGCGGGGGACGCGAAGAAGGCGTCGGTAACCGACAAGGTGTGGGAGCAGTTCGTCCGGGACCAGGAGAGCGAGATACGGGCCACGGCGCCGAAGGAGCCCTCGGCGCGCGCCCGCATGGTCACCGCGCGGTTGCGGGAGCAGGACGCGCGGGCTGCGGATCAGCAGAGCAGCCGCAAACGGCGGTTCCGGAAGAAGCGCACCGCTGGTGCGGCCGGTCAGCCGTGGCAGCCAGAAGGCTGGCGGACCGGACCGGCGTGGCGTGAGCTGGACGGGCGGGCGACGCGGCGGTGTCAGATCCTGAGCGTGATCGGCGTGGTCGCCGCGGCGGCCGTGGCCGTCATCGCGGTCAACCCGGACCGGGCGTTGTCCCACCTGCCCGGCGTGCTGGGAGACCGGTTCACCTCCTCCGGCGACGCGCAGGCGGCGACTGCCCGGCCGCCGGAGACGGCCCAGCCCACCGTGGCCCCGTCCATCGGGGAAACCGGTGTGCCGACCCTGAAGCGGCCGTTCGCAGGCTCGCCCGCCGAACGGTGGGTGGCCGGAGCCGACGCCATCGTGCTGCCGAAAGCGACCCCGGTCGGCACCCTGAGCAAGGAACAGGTCGCCTTCGCGTTGAAGGCGACCAAACAACTCCTCGCAGCGGCGAACCTCGATCCTCGCGCCCTGCGCGGCCAGCGCCCACAGGCTGTGCTGGACGTTATCGACCCGCACCAGACCGAATTGCTGGACCTGCTGGACACCGCGCTGCGCAAGCCGGACAAGCGCCACGACCCCCTGACGATGTTCAGCCGGTTCGACCCGCACGAACTCCGGCTCGTCGGCGATGTGGTCAAGGTCCGCGGCCGTATGACCTTCAAACGGGGCGAGCGCGACTCCGTCGTGGTGCACGCCGACTACACCTTCGTCTATCCCGTCACCCACGCCGGGGGCGGCTCCACGGAGGTGCAACGGACCATCGTGCGCCGCGTGCTGGACACGCAACTGCTCGACCCGACGAAGTACCGGGTCGAGCGCGGAAAGTTGGGAGTAATCAGCTACGACGAGGACATCGCGAACACCGCCTGCGAGAGCGACGACGGCTTCCTCCACCCGCAGTTCACCACGGACGCTCCGAACGGACAGCCGCCGACAGGGCCGGCAACGGACCCCTACGACCGCGGCAAGCCCCTCGACCCGAACCGTCCCGACGTGTGCGGCACGGTCACCCGCACCTGACGCGACGGAGCACCGTCCGGCTGCCTGTCTCAGACGGCAGGCAGTAGGAGCGAGCCACCGCGAGGAGACAAAGGACCGGCAGCACAAGTGCGAGCGGGCCGGTGCCGATGAAGCGGCCGGTCCGGAAGCGGCCGGCCGCGCGGGGCGCCAGTACGCCCCTGGGATCGAACAGGACGGCGACCCGTTCGCCGACCGTGGTGTGGGCCTGGCACCCGCGCCGTATGGCCACCGGCACGGGCTCCCCGTCCGCCCAGGAGAAGGTGCAACGCCGGTCGGTACGGCCCTGCGTGGACCGTTCGCTCTGCACGGCGGTGACGAACACGTCCTGGCGATAGCCACGTTCGGTCAGCGTGATCTCGGCGGTCACCCGGGGGATGAACACGGCGAGCGCCACACCCACCACGACGACGCCGACGACGAGCACCCGGCCCGCGCGGACGATCAGGAGGTAGAGAGCGAGCCCGAGAATGCAGACCACACCCGCGGCGCCCGAGCGGAACGCGGCGGGTCCGGCCAGGACGCCGATGGCGCTCGATCCCACGACAAGCAGCGTTCCCGCCACAGAGACGACGGCCCCTTCGACCACCGCTGCGATCGCGAGAGGGCCCGACCGGCCGACGTGTGCCTACCGGCCCGATCGACCGCCCCATATCAGCGCCCGCTGCGCCCGCACCGCTGTGGTTCTCCTCGTGTCGCCGTTCATAGGCCCGTTCCGGCGGCGCATTACTTGCCCAGCCGCGGGTGGGCCCTACGGTGCATTGTCCCCGACGGGATTTGCGGCCTGTCAGGGCCCACCCAGGGGACGGCGCGCTCGCGACATTCTGCACTATACGTCGGTTACCGAAACATTCTGCCACCGTTCCACCGGGTCTACGGCGGCTCGCCGAAGGCCGCCGTCCCGGTAGGCAGAAGGTTCCTTGAGGGCAGCCGGAGGAATCTCCCGTCACGCCGCCGCGGAACCCGTTCCAGAAGGGGGCGGGACTCCGCCGGACCGTCGGCACCGTTACCGCGGCGTCCGAATGTTTCGGTAACCGATGTAGCCTGGTGCACCAGACCGGGGCGGGAGCCCGGTGCGTGCGCTGGGGACGCGGGAGGCGTTCGTCGTCAGAGGGAAGAGAGCCGGTGCAGAGAGCAGCAAGGACCGCAGTAGTCGTCAGCAGCGTGGTCACAGCGGCAGCGGCGGGGGTGACGTTGGCGTGCTACGCGGCCGGGCAGCGGGAGACGAACGGTCACACGACCGGGTCATCGCATTCGGCGGCGGCTCACCCGGCGAACACCAGCCCGCCTTCGGCGGAAGAAGTGCGCACCACGGCGCAGCAGTTTCTGGCCGCCTGGGAGGCGGGTGACACGGCGAAGGCCGCGTCACTCACGGACAACGCCGCGGAAGCAGGCGCGCAACTGGTGTCGTACAAGACGGGTTTGCACACCACGTCCCTGGCCTTCTCGGGCAAGCAGCCGACCGGCATCCAGGTGCCGTTCTCCGTACGAACGCGACTGGACTACGGCGGGCAGAAGACCACCTGGACGTACGACTCGTCGCTCACCGTGGAGCGAGGAGGCGACGGGCGCGCGGTGGTCAAGTGGGCGCCGTCGGTGCTCTATCCGAAGCTGACCGCAGGTCAGTCGGTCGTGGCCGCGCCGGCCGGCGCGCCGCCGGTCAAGGTGGTGGACCGAGCGGGCAAGGAGCTGACCGCCGCCCAGTACCCGTCGCTGGCCGGAATCCTCAGCCAGCTGCAGGACCGGTACGGAGCCAGGATGCACGGCACGCCCGGCACCGAGATCCGTGTCAGGAATGCCGACGGCAGTGGGGCACGGGTCCTCGGGGTGCTTTCGCGGGGCAAGCCGGGCAAGCCGCTGCCCACCACCATCGACGCGCGCCTGCAGACCGAGGCGGAGAAGGACGTCAAAAGCCAGGGTCCGGACGCGTCGGTGGTTGCCGTGCAGCCCAGCACGGGTGACGTACTGGCGGTGGCCATGGCCCCGGCGAAGGGCTTCGACAAGGCGTTCCAGGGCACTTATGCGCCGGGCTCCACCTTCAAGGTGATCACGGCGGCGACGCTGCTCGACAGCGGAAAGTACACGCCCAGCACACCGCTGAACTGCCCGCAGTACTTCTCCTACGGCGGTCTCACGTTCCACAACGTGGACAAGATGAAGATCGAGCACGCGACGCTCGCCATGGACTTCGAGGCGTCGTGCAACACCGCCTTCATGTCGACGGCCCAGGCCCAGCCGGACGGTGCCGTGGAGAACGAGGCGCGTGACGTGTTCGGTCTCGGCCTGACCTGGAGCACGGGCGTTCCCAGTTTCGACGGCAGTGTCCCGACGACCGGCGGTGCTTCGAAGGCGATGACGTACATCGGACAGGGCAAGGTCCTCGTCAGTCCGCTCGACATGGCCTCCGTGGTCGCGACCGCGAAGGCAGGTGTCTTCCACCAGCCGGTGATCGTGCCTGCGAGCGTGGACAACCGGCAGCTCGCGCAGGCACCGCGGCGGATGAGCGCTTCGGCGGACGCGTCCCTGCGTGAGCTGATGCGGCTGACGGCGCGGCAGGGCACCGCGGCACCGGTCATCGGCCAACTGAGCGGGGACGTCGGTGCGAAGACCGGTACGGCCGAGGTGGACGGCCGGCAGAAGCCCAACAGCTGGTTCGTGGCCTACCGCGGCGACATGGCGGCGGCGGCCGTGGTGCCGGGCAGCGGCGAGGGCTACAAGTTCGCCGGAAAGATTGTCACCGCCGTTCTCGCCGGGAGCTGACCCGGCAGGGCCGTGACGGGGGTACGACGCAGAGAGCGACCTTGACGACCAACGGCAGTACATGGATTTCGCAGCCCGCACATCGGGAGAGGACAGTCTCGCCCGCCGTACGGACCGGCGACGGAGAGTCCTGGCCCCGTGCGGCCCTGTGGACGGCCGGGGCGGGCATCGCCCTGTTCGGGCTGGTCGGTGCGAGCGCTCCCAACCACAACACCCTCAGGGCGCCGATCACCTGGCTTCAGTTGCCGGCCATGACAGGCAGCGTTTCCGCGGTGGTCACCTCCGTCGCCATAGTGCTGTCGTGCGTCGGAACGCTTCGCCTGCTGGGCGCCCACGGCCAAGGCTGGCGTCCCGATCCGCGAGTCCTCTTCCGTGCCGGCGCGATCGCCGTGCTCGTCGTCGCGAATCTCACCCCGGTCGGCTCCTCCGACACTGCCAGTTACGCCGCCTACGGCCGTATCGCCGCCCTGGGCGGGGACCCGTACGTGACAACCCCCGCCCGACTGGGCGGTTCCTACGCCCACCTGGTCAGCGACGCCTGGCAGAACACCCCGTCGGTGTACGGGCCGGTCGCCACGTGGTGGCAGGCCGCTGCCGGGTCGGTCGGCGGCGACCGGCCGTTGCTCACGATATGGGTGCTGATGCTCGCGAACGCCGCCGCGTTCCTCGGCACCGGCTACCTGTTGATGCGCACCGCTGCCGATCCGGTCCGGGCCGCGCTCCTGTGGACCGCCAACCCACTGCTGATCGGCGTACTGGTCGGGGGCGGACACCTGGACACCCTCGTCGCCGCCCTTGCCGTCTGCGCCGTCCACGTGGCGCGCAGGGGCACCGGACGACACCACGACCTGGTCGTCGGAGGACTGGTCGGACTGGCGTGCGGAGTCAAGATCAGCGCCGCCCTGGTCGGGGTGGGGCTTTCCTGGCCTCTCCTCCGCTCCGGCGCCTGGCTGCGGGCCGCCCGCGTGACGGTTGCCGCCGCACTGACCTTGGCCGCGCTCTACGGCGGCTACGGTCTGCACGCCCTGACTCCGCTCTCCGCGGCCTCGCATCTGGTGTCCGCGCCCTCGTTGTGGGCGGTGTTCGACCACTTCGCGACGGAGTTCGTGGGCCCTGGTGCAGCCGCGGCGAGCATCAGTGCCCTGTGGCCGATGCTGATGCTGGGACTCGCTCTGACCCTTCACCGGCACGCCCCTTCCGACGCCCCGGACATCATCACCGCTACGTTCGCGCTCGCCTTCGCCTGGGTTCTCGCGGCACCATGGTCGATGCCCTGGTACACGGCCCTCGCCTGCGCGTTGGCTGCCCTGTTCCGCTCCGTCCGCCCGACGCAGTGCCTGGTCGTGGCCACCTCCGCCCTGGCCCTGCTCCACAACAGTGGCGGTCATGGCTGGGCGTGATCGGGCCATGCCTGACCCTGCTCGTTGGGGTGTGCATGGCCCTGTTCACCGCTTTTCGGCTCGGACTGCTGCTCCGGCTCGTCTCCGGTGCGGTCATGGCGGGATTCTCCGCCGGTAAACGCCGTGCAGATCATCGCCGGAGCGGTCGGTGACGTACCGGCTACCACAGCCCTCATCACAACGGACTGATGCACATCGCCATCGCCGGCTGCACTCCTTGTCGATCCTCCTGGCCCTGGTCACTGCCAGCGTCGCGGTCGCGGCATCGGGCCATGCCGTGCCCTTGGCAGGCCCGTTGGGCATCGTCCCGGCCGGGCTGCCCCGCATCACGCTTACTGACTGGCACGTCCTGCCGCAGCTACTGCCGGGAGCCGCCGCCGTCGCGGTGGTCGCCCTGGCTCAGGCCGCCGACATCCCCCGGACCGTATCCGGGCAACCGACGAAATGCGGCTCGCGGGGTGACGGAATGCGCAGAGCGTGCTCAGCCGGCCAGGTGGTGACGATCAGCCGGTTGTGGACGAGGTGATCCGTCGGCATGGGACATGAGGTGTGGCCCGTGCAGATGGTGCGAGGGGGTGCGTTCGATGATCAGGAAGGCGGCGTCGTCGGTGAGCTGCTCACCGGTGTGTTCGAGCAGGTCTCGGTGAAGGCGGTGCAGCAGAGCGTCGGGGCTTGAGGCGGCGAGGGAGGCGACCCGTTCGGCGAGCGGGTAGAAGGCTCCGGTCGGTGAGCGGGCTTCGATCACGCCGTCGGTGTAGAGCAGCAGCATGTCGCCCGATTCCACGGTGAACCGGTCGGTGCGGTCATCCCGTACGCACAGGGAGCACAGGCCCAACGGGGGTGAGGGCCAACGGGAGTTCAGGACGGTCACCTGGCCACCACGGATCAGCAGGGGTGGCGGATGGCCGCAGTTGAGCATGTCAGCTTGCGGGCCCTGATCGTGGATGTCGATCATGACAGCGGTGATGAAGTGCTCGCCGGGGTCGTGCGCGGTGTCGGCGACCTCTTCCAGGTTCCGGCAGACGCTCTCTTCGACGGCGGTGACGAGTTCGGGCAAGGAGTCGTACCGGTGAGCGCCCTCACGGAACGCGCCCATCACCACCGATGCCTCGCCGATGGAGGCCAGCCCATGGCCTCGTACGTCGCCGATGAGTACCCGGGTGCAGGGGTGATCGGCGCGGGCGACCGCCAACAGGTCGCCCCCGATCTGGGTCTCATCCTCGGCGGCCAGATACAGCCAGGCCACCCGGAGGGGTCCGATCCGGCGAGGTGGAGGCCGCAGCAGAATCCGCTGTGCCGTCTCGGCCACCGACCGCACCCGGCTCAGCTCCCGGGCACGCCGCTCCCGCACATAGGTAATGAAGACCACCAGAGCTGACAGCACGGCCAGGGCGACGAGCTGCGCCACGTGGTTGGTCGTGGTCAGCCCGCCGTGGAATATGGAGATGATCACCAGGGCTGCCTGCGCCAGAGCCCCGACCAGAGCGGTCAGCCGCGGACCGGCGAAAGAGGCGGTCAGAGTCGGCGCGATGACCAGCAACGGGCCCAGATGAACACTGGTGCCGATACCGACGTCCGCCACAGTGATGGCCACGATCAAGGCAAGCGCGATCACCAGCAGCCCGCGCCCCGCACGCTGCTCCAGGAGACGGTTCCCTGATGTACCTCGTGGACCCATATGCCCTTTCTACGCCGTCTTCGGCCGTGCATGCTCTCCGCGTCGGTTTCCTGTCGAGCTCGGTACGGCTCGCGGCGCTGCATGTGAGCGCAGACGCGAGTACCCGCCCATTACCGCTGGGCCACTCGCCCAGGCCAGCGGGGGACTAGTTCGAGGCGGCGCCGTGGACATCGTGCTCCGCTGGGTTGAATCGGCGGGTGGCCAAGGGCGTCCGACCCGGTGGTATGTGTCGTCGACTGCAGCAGCCGAGCTCCCAGCATGGCCTGGCTGGTGACAGGTCAGCGGGTGAAGGTACACCCGGGAACCTTCACCCCCCAGCACGAGAGATCCACACAACACGGGTCACATTCCTGCAGGTCAGCGAATTTCGGTCGGTAGCCCTATCCAGGCCGGCCAGAAGGGCTCAGCGGCGGCGGACATCCCTGCCATAGCGCGGCCAACATCAGTGGCACGTTCTTCCAGGCACTGCCGGCCGACAGCTCGCCCTCCCGAACCGGTGTGGCCCAGGCGGCAGGAGCCTGCACTCGCTGGGCAGGCATCTTCTCGGGGCTCCTGCTGGCCGCGCTGGTGGCCACCCTCGGCCCACTCCCCGCCCGCATCCCCCTACCCGTCATCGGCGCCCTCGTCACCGTCATCGGCTGCAAACTCATCGCCGCCCGCACCCGCGACATCCGCGGCGCCCTGAATTCCGGCCCGGCCGACACCACGGTGATACTGCCGACCTTCCTGTCCACCACGCAGGCACCGCTCGACCAGTCCCTGCTCGTCGCCCTGGCCGCAGCACCGCCGGCACGGCCGGCGGCCCCCGGTCCGTGCCATCTACCGGAACCCCTTGGCCGCGATCAGCCGCTCCTGAGCCCCAAAGCCTGACGCCCCCATACGCCGGGCCGGGACCGTCAACGCACCCGCCCGCGGTTGCCGACCGGGGAGAGCCATGCCATCACGGCTGCGACGAACGCCGCGGCGAGCAGGACACCGACAGCATGGACCCACCCGTCGCTGACTCCTCCGGCGCGGGACAGGTGCAGCTGCAGGGTGACCAGAGCGACGCCGAGGGCGGTACCCAGACCCCGGGCCATGTTGACCAGACCGCCGCCGGTGCCGGAACAGTTCGCCGGTATCGCGCTCATCACCAGCGTGTTGTTGGCCGGGGTGAACAGCCCCAACCCGACACCCAGCGCGGCCAGTTGGACTGCCATCCAGGTGGTCGTGACGGGAAGCACCAGCATCGCCGTCAACGCGCCCGTACACACCAGGACGCCGAGCAGACACCGCGCCCGGTCACCCACGCCCTGTGGAAGGAGGCGGTCCGCGCCGGTGGCCGCCAGCGCGAACCCGCCCGGCAGCGCGGTCAGCACCAGCCCGGCCAGCAGCTCCGAACCCCCTGCCCGCACCACGATCTGCGGCACCAGCACCAGTGGCCCGAACAGCACCAGGTACCCGCACAGTGCCGCCACCAGCCCGGACGAGACCGCCCTCACCCGTAGCAGGGCGAGGTCGAGCAGCGGAACGGGGGCGCGCCGCTGACGCCGTACGAAGGCCATGCCCGCCACCGGCGCGAGCGCGAAGAGCGCCACGACCGCCCAGGGCGGCACCGCCAGACCCGAGGCCGCCGAGACCCCCAGCAGCAGGCTCGTGGTCGCCGCCGCCAGCAGCACCAGGCCCGGCCAGTCGAAGGAGGCCACCCGGTTGCGGCTGCGAGTGCGCGGGAGCAGATAGTGGCCGGCCACCAGCGCCACGACCCCCACCGGCACATTGATGCCGAACACCCACCGCCAGCCGAGCGCCGACACCAGCGCCCCGCCCACCGTCGGCCCGAGAGCCAGGCCCAGTGCCTGCGCCGCCGCCTGTACACCCAGCGCGGCGCGCATCCGTTCCCTGGGCGCACTCGTGATCACCAGCGCGACGCTGTTCGCCTGCATCATCGCCGCGCCCACGGCCTGCACCACCCGGAAGACCACCAGCGCGACCAGGGACGGGGCCAGACCGCAGGCGGCCGACGCGCCGGTGAACACCACGAACCCGTAGAGATAGAACAACTTGCGGCCGTGGGCGTCCGACAACCGCCCCACCGGGACCAGGAGCGCGACGAGTGTGAGCAGATAGGCAAGCGACACCCACTCGATCGCCGCGAGCGACGTGCCGAACCCGCTCCGCAGGCTGCCGTAGGTGAGCGTGACGATGCTGGCGTCCAACTGCCCCATGAACGCGCCGAAGCACACCGTCGCCACCGCCAGCCACCAAGCACCCGGCCGACTGCGTATCACCTCGGGCCGGGGCCGTTCCCAGGTCAGCAGCGACGACCACGAGCGGGTACGTATCGGGGCCGTGTTCATGCCTCCACCACCATGACGCCTCCGTCCTCGGACTCGGCAGGGAAACTTGCCCTCTCAGGTTACATCGGCTACCAAAATATTTTGTAACCGAATAATGGCGTGACGTGAACCCACAAAGGACGCCGACATGACGAGACGACACTGGACGAGACGGCACTGGTGGACATGGCTGACCGATGGCGCTGCCGCAGCGGCTGGTGGCCTGGCGGCAGCGGGATTGATCGTCGGGCTGGGCTGGGGAGAGCGCAGCGGCTGGCGGCTGATCGCCGCCGCGGCCATAGGTCTGGTGGTGGCCGGCATGGTGTGCGAGTGGTCGGCGAAGTACGACAGTGGCGCGAATCCGCCCGACGACGCGCGCGAGGCGGTGATCCTCGCGCGCCGCAGCGGGCCGACGACACCCTGACTCGAGCATGGCGATGATCCTCGCCCGCATGCATGCCAAACAGGTGCCCGCGTGGACCGCACGCGGGCGGACATACGCGCACGCACCGACCACCGACCGAGCCGGATTCGTCACCGCACGAGAAGATCGCGGGCGAGCGGTGGGCAGACTCGCGCGCCCGGTGCACCCGCTGGTTCCTGTCAGTCGCCCGCCGCGCCGTCGGACGGTTCGCCCAGGTGTTCGGCCAGCTGGAACAGGGCGGGCAGCGCTCCGGTGATGGCCGCCCGGGCGCCGTCGTCGAGGGCGGCGAGAGCGGTGTCGATGCGGCGTTCGTGGGCGGTGGTCCAGGCCGCGAGCTTCTCGCGGCCCGCCTCGGTGAGAGTGACGACGGAGGCCCGGCGATCGGCTGCGTCCACGTCGCGCGCCACCAGCCCCGCGGCGATCATCTGACCGATCAGGCCGCTGACTGTGCTCGGGGCAAGGCGCCGGCGGGTGGCGAGGTCGCTGATCCGCGCGGGTGAGTGCTCGCCGAGCACCTGGAGCAGCTCGACCTGGGCCATGGGCAGGGTCTCCCACGGGTAGTCGGTGCGGATCGAGGAGCGCAGGGCGCGACGCAGCCGGGTCACGGCCTCGGTGAGCAGACGAGCCTCCGGCTCCTTCCCGAGGGCGACCGAGGAGGACGGGGCCTCGGCGCGGGGCAGCACAGACATGGATCAAGGGTAGCGGGGGCGCACACAGGTGCGGTCGCGTCGTCCGCGCCTCGGACACCCGTCCACCGCTCCACCCTCCCGAAAGGTTCGGTGTCCGATGTATTGTCGGGTGGGTCCCCCTCCCGGCGCACGGCCGGGTTCCGTGCGTACGAGAAACGGTCGAACCCTTGAACCTGGCGTACCTCCCCAGCCCGTCACAAGGGGTGTGGCACCTCGGTCCGCTGCCGATCAGGGCGTACGCACTGTGCATCCTGGCCGGCATCTTCACCGCCGTATGGCTCGCCGGCCGCCGCTGGGAGGCCAGGGGCGGGCGCCGTGACGACATCGCCGACATCGCGATCTGGGCCGTACCGTTCGGCGTCGCCGGCGGGCGTCTCTACCACGTGATCACCGACCCCGAGCTGTACTTCACCGCCGGCAAGCAGCCGATCCACGCCCTCTTCATCTGGGACGGCGGCCTCGGCATACCCGGTGCCGTCGCGCTCGGCGCGGTCGGCGCCTGGCTGGGCTGCCGCCGCCGCGGCATCAAGCTGTCGGACTTCGCGGACGCGGTCGCGCCGGGTCTGGTGCTCGCGCAGGCGATCGGCCGCTGGGGCAACTACTTCAACCAGGAGCTGTACGGCAGCCCCACCCACCTGCCGTGGGCGCTGCAGATCGACCCGGCCCACCGACCGGCCGACATGCCCACGGTCGGCCTCTACCACCCGACGTTCCTGTACGAGTCGCTGTGGGACCTGGGTGTAATGGCGCTGCTGCTGTGGCTGGACGCCCGTCACCACCAGCGGCTGCGCAGAGGCCGGCTGTTCGCCTGCTACGTACTCGCCTACACCACCGGCCGGGCCTGGATCGAGGCCCTGCGCATCGACCACGCCAACCACTTCCTCGGCCTGCGCCTGAACGACTACGTCTCCCTTGCCCTCTTCACCGGCGCGCTGGTGTACCTGATCGCCACCCGGCGACCGCGTCAGGACGATGACGCCCCGTACCCGCCCGGCAAGGACGTGAAAGAGGAAGAGGCACTGACGGCAGTCGGCGCGAACGACGCCGCCGACCGGGAGCAGGTGTGACGACGGCTCCGGCACCGGAAACCGAAACATCCCCGGCCCCATCCTGCGACAGCTCCCGCACCTGGCACCTCGGCCCGTTACTGCCCGCCCGGCTGCGCCCGCCGGACCGGCCGCGCCTGTGGGTGGAACTGGTCTGCACCGGGCTTCTCTACTGGGCCTACACCCTCACCCGCAACGCCGTGCCCGCCCACCGCAGCGCCGCCCTGCACCGCGCGCAGGACATCCTGCGCGCCGAGCAGGAGCTGCACCTGAACATCGAGCTGACGATCAACCACGCCGCCGACCGAGTCGGCTGGCTGATCGTGGGGATGAACTACTACTACGCCACACTGCACTTCATCGTGACCATCGGAGTGCTCCTCTGGCTGTACGGCCGCCATGGCGACCGCTACCGCCCGGTGCGCACCGCCCTGTACACCGCCACCCTGCTGGCCCTGGCCGGCTTCGCGTTCTGCGCCACGGCCCCGCCCCGCTTCCTGCCCGGGCAAGGCTTCATCGACACCGTGGTTGTCCACCACACCTGGGGCTCCTGGGCCTCCGGCGACGTGGCCGCGCTGTCCAACCAGTACGCCGCCATGCCCTCGGTGCACATCATCTGGTCGAGCTGGTCGGGCCTGACCCTCGCGTTCCTGGCCCGCCGCACCTGGGTGCGCGTACTCGGCCTCTGCTATCCGCTGGCCACCTTCACCGTCATCCTGGCCACCGCCAACCACTTCGTCACCGATGCGGTCGCGGGCGCTGCCACCCTCGCGGTCGGCTTCCTCGTCCAGCAACTGCTCACCGGACGCCCGGCCTATCCCGGAGTCTGCGGCATCCGCAGCGGACACCGGCTGAAGGCATAGCCCGACATGATCGGCACCGAAGTGATCCCCCGCAATGCCGGAGGGCGCTCGACCGCCCAGGTCAGGTGCATTCGTTCGCGACCAGCGCCGGTCCCAGCGAGGAGGCACCTAAGCCGACGGGAGCGAGACCGCTGGCTGTGCGTACTGCGCGGACGAGGTACTCGCGTCGGTCGGCACACTCTCGGTGCGTGCGGTTCCCAGCTCGCGGTCGTTGTCGACTGTCGCCACGCTGAGGCGGCACATCGGCCCCCGAGCCGGGCCCGGCCACGACTTCGGCCTCTCCTGGCCCGTGTGACTTTACCCAGGGCCGGTTGCCGTCGCACACCAGACCCATCGGTGATGGCCACGCAGGGGTCGACCAACCGGCAGAACGTCGACCTCGCCCAGGTGCCGAAGCTGGCGCAGTGGGACTTCCTCGCCGCAGAGAACGCCACCTTCTACACCGACCCCGGCGTCGACACGCAGGGCATGCTCCGCGCCGTCTACCACACGGCCACGGGCGGCGAGGTGCAGTCCGGGTCCACCATCACCCAGCAGTTCGTGAAGAACACCTACCTCAACCAGAACCAGTCGGTCACCCGCAAGTTGAGGGAGATCATGATCTCCCTCAAGATCGGTGGTCAGATGTCCAAGCAGCAGATCCTGCAGGGCTATCTGAACATCTGCTACTACGGCCGGGACGCCTACGGCATCGAGGCCGCGGCCCGCGCCTACTATCACGTGCACGCCTCCCAGCTATCCGTCAGCCAGGGCGCGTTCATCGCCGCTGCGGTCAACGAGCCGAGCCTGTTGATGCACGCCGACACCGACCCGCACGCCAGGGCCCAGGCCGAGGCACGATGGAAGTACGTGCTGAGCCGCATGGCCACCATCCACAAGATCAGTCAGGCCCAGGAACAGCAGTACCTGACCGCCGGGTTCCCCACGCCCAAGCCGTACACGCCGTCGGCGGGGATGTCCGGGCAGACCGGCTATCTGGTGGACGCCGCGAAGAAGTACGTCGAGGCCCACTCGTCCCTCACCGACCAGCAACTCGGCCACGGTGGCTACCAGGTCTACACCACCTTCGACAAGAAGAAGGTGAACGCACTGTCGGCGTCCGTCGCCGCGATGGAGAAGAAACACCTCGACCCCAAGCACCGCTCGGCCGACAAGGACGTCCAGGTCGGCGCGGCGTCGATCGATCCGTCGACCGGCGCGGTCGCGGCCCTGTACGGCGGGCCGGGCTGGGACAAGGGCCACTGGACCGACAACGCCGACGCCACCGGTGTGCCAGTCGGCTCCACTTCAAGCCCATCGACCTGGCCGCCGCCCTCGACCACGGCGCCGTACTCTCCCCTGGCCAGCCGCCCTTACCGATCACACCCGACTCCAAGTTCAACGGAGACGACGGCATCACCATCAAGAACCAGCAGGGCCAGGAAATGCCGGACTCCAGCGATCCCTCCGGGTTCCTCCACCAGCACAACGACGTTCCTACAAAATGGGGTTACATCACCCTGCGCAAGGCCATGGAGCAGTCGGTCAACACGCCCTACGTCCAGCTCGGCGAGTACGTCGGCTACACCAATGTCGAGAACGAGGCCCTCAAGGCGGGCCTGCTGCGCAAGAGCCTGCAGTACGACACCCCCGGCTTCTACATCGGCACCTCCACCCCCTCCGCGATCCGTATGGCCGACGCGTACGCCGCCTTCGACAAGCCCAAGGGCACCACGGCCATGCCCTCCTCGACCGCCGACACCGTCACCGACGTCCTGCAGAACGTCGTCAAGAACGGCACAGGCACCAACGCCCAGGCCCTGGGCCGCCCGGCGGCCGGCAAGACCGGCACCACCGACGACTACAAATCCGCCTGGTTCATCGGCTACACCCCCCAACTGGTTACCTCCGTCGCCATGTTCAAGGAGGACCCGAAGAACGCCGGCCTGCAGTCGATGCAGCGGCCATCTTGATCACACCGCCGTCTCAAACGGCCGCGCCACCGCCCCCTGAAAGTGCTCCACAACAATGGCGGTCATGGCTGGGCGCTGTGACCCTGGCTGCCTGTCCAGCCTGACCCGGGCGTCCTGGGGACGCGGCCGACTTCCTCGTCCAGCAGTTGCTCACCGGACGCGCCCGGCCTGTCCCGGCTCCGCGGCATCCGCAGCGGGGACCGGCTGAAGGCACAACCTGACAAGGTGGGCGCCGAAGTGGTGCCCCTCGATGTCGCTGAGGGCGAGACTGCCAAAGGCCCCGTGATAACGCTGGGAATCCAACGCGCTTGAGGGGAGGTGGCCAGCCGGGTCGGGTCACAACCGGCTTTCCCCTGCTGCCGTTTCCGCCATGACCCGCGCCGAAACAGGGGCGCCCTGCCTGCCGGCGTGCCTGCGGACGGACAGTGCATCGGTAATGCGTAGCGCCGGCTTGGCGAGCGCGAAGCCGATACCCATCACCATGACGCCGGCAGCTGTGTCCATCAGGTAGTGATTGGCCGTGCCCAGGACCACGAGCGTGGTCACCACCGGGTAGACGATTCCCAGCGTGCGAACCAGCCAGTGCCGCCCCAGACGGAAGAGCATGAGTCCGCACCACAGCGACCAGCCGACGTGCAGGCTGGGCATGGCCGCGTACTGGTTGGTGAGATGGCCCAGGCCCCGCGGCGCGCTGGCGTCGGTGCCCCACCAGCCGTAGGAGCTGTACTGGGCCATGGTGTCGATGAAGCCGTGACCGCCGTTCAGCAGGCGGGGCGGAGCGGTGGGCAGCACGGCGAAGCCGACCAGGCCGATCAGGGTGGAGATCATCAACCAGGTGCGGGCCACCCGGTAGTGCGCCGCGCGGCGGCGCCACAGCCAGACCATGACGGCGGGCGTGACGATGTAGTGCAGCGACGCGTAGGCGAAGTCGGCGGGTATGCCCAGGAGGGCGTGGTGCGAGAAGAGCCGGTTGAACCAGTGCTCCGGGGCCAGGTGGGCCAGTTGCTCGGCGTGCAGGATGCCCACCCCGTTTCTCACGGCATCGCCCACCTCGCCCCTGATCAGCAGGCGTATCCCGGAGTAGAAGGCGTAGACGACGGCGAGCAGTGGAAGTTCGGTCCACCAGCGGAGGCGGTCGCGGTGTGTTGCGGTGCGTATCGCGGTGGCGCTGGTCGACATCCGGACGTGGCTCCTGGGTTCTTCGAGGGCTGTGGGCCGACCGGTGTGCGCGTGGTGTGTCAGCCCCTGTCTCACCGAGGTGATACGACTCCGAACAGGCGGTTGCCCGAACGTGTCGCCGACCAAATATATCGGTGCCCGAAGTGATTTCCGTCGGCGCTACCGTCTTCTCAGATTCGCTCGTCCCGCTGGACGCGCACCCAACTGACCTGTTGGCCTTGGCGACAGGCGCCAGCACGTGAGGAGGGCCTGCACCTTTTCAGGCGCAGGCCCTTCGGGCTCGGGTGTGCTCACACGGCGGGGTTCGCGCCGATACCCCTCCGGCGCCGCACCACGAACATCGCGCCGACGACGACGGCGGCACCGCCGACGAGACCGATCACCGGGAGGGCGGAGGAGGAACCGGTGTCGCCGGGCTGCCGGTGACGGGGAGCTGCTCCGAGCCGCCCTGCGGCTTCATGTCGGTCTCGGGCTTGCCGGCCGGCTTGTCGCCGGTGGCCTCGACGTCACCGGTGCCGGTCGGGGTGGTGCTGCCGGCCCTTGAGAACCGCGAACTCGTACTAGCCCCATCGCCGCTGGCAGGACGTGCCTTTGAACCGGGTAGATGGCGCCACTCACGGCGAACGAGTAACCCGCAGGGGCCCGCCTCACTGCAGTGAACGTATTGAGTGCTGTGACGGTCCGGCTCAAGCCGTCACTGCGATGCGCGAGGCCAGGTCCCTGCCTGCTGCTTTGCAGGCGGGCGGGAACGTGAGCTTCAGACCCTGTTCCTGACCCTGAACGGTGAGCAGGGTCTGCACTCCCAGCCCCAGCAACGCCTTCTTCATCGGCGCGGCGGACATCAATTCACGCGGCAGGCTCATGAGCAGCTTGCCGGGACGACCCGTAGTGGTCTTGGCATCGAAGAACAGCAGTCGCCGGTCGGTGAGCGCCCAGTACATCGGACGCGGCTGGACGGTGGCGATCACCGTCCCGGCGGTGAGGACTCCGACCAGCGCGGTGGTCAGCACCCGGCGCTTGACCGAGACGGAGCCGACCTTGGCGAGAGAGGTGAGTTCCACCTGCTCGCCCTCGGCGAGCAGAGGAGCGGCGGACTGCATCAGTTGCTGTCGGCGCCTGTTGTTCATGATGGTCCTTGCGGTGTTCCAAAGGCACGCAGATGCGCCGTGCCGGTGCGCGTGGGAGGCGGCGCAAGCGAGCGTATGGGCGATAGTTCGGTATCCGAACAAAGCCCCGGTCATGAATGCGCAATGCCATCTACAAGCGGCGAGGCCAGGCCGATCGCTCAACGCAGAGGCGCCCGAGTGCAGACCCCGCCTGTCACGCCGTTGAGGACGCTGCACTTCTCCAACAGACGCTCACCCGCGTAACGCGAATTTCCGCGAATTTCCGACCGCACGTCGATGCGCCGGTCACTGCTCCGCAGTGCCCTCGGCCGACTCACCGAGGTGTTCGGCCAGCTGGAACAGGGCGGGCAGCGCGCTGGTGATGGCCGACCGGGAGCTGTCGTCCAGCGCGGCAAGAGCGGCGTCGATACGGCGTTCGTGCGCGGTGGTCCAGGCGGCGAGCTTCTCGCGGCCGGCGTCGGTGAGAGTGACGACCGAGGCCCGGCGGTCGGCGGAGTCCACGTCGCGCGCGACCAGTCCTGTCGTGATCATCTGGCCGATCAGCCCGCTGACCGTGCTCGGCGCCAGGCGTCGGCGGGCGGCGAGGTCGCTGATCCGTGCCGGAGAGTGCTCCCCCAGCACCTGGAGCAACTCGACCTGTGCCATGGGCAGGGTCTCCCACGGGTAGTCGGTGCGGATCGAGGAGCGCAGCGCGCGACGCAGCCGGGTCACCGCCTCGGTGAGCAGGCGTGCCTCCGGCTCCTGACCGGCGGAACCGGGAGAGGACGACGACGCCTCGGTGCTGGGCTGCTCAGACATGGAGCAAGGGTAGCCGGGCCGTACACACGTATGGTCCGTTCGTCCGTGGAGCGAACGCCTGGTGGACCCTGTCGGCGTTCTCCCGAACACTTCGGTGTTCTATGCGCTCGTCGGGCACTCAGCAGGTGGACGCCCGGCCTACCCGCCGTGGCGGCGAAACTCCCGAACAGTCAGCCAGCCCTGGCGCAGGGCCAAGATCGACCACACACCGGCCGCGGCGGCCATCCAGCGCGCCTGCAGCACCACTGCCCCCGTCACAGCGAGTGCCGCGACCAGGGCATCGAGGCCGGTCATGCAGGCGTCTCGTACCCACTGAGCCGAGGTCCAGATCACTCCTGCGATCCTTTCACGCTGCTCGTCAAAGCGTCGCCTGTGACGCTCTCGGGTCCCTGCCCGGGCTCAGCCATGCCGACGCGACCGCCACGACCGAGGCCGCCACGAGTACGGCCGCCGCCCAGCGCGCCCCCGCCTGTACGTCACCGCCACTCAGGTGCAGGGCGAGCGTGACCAGGGCGACGCCGAGTGCTGTGCCCAGACCGCGGGTCATGTTCACCAGTCCTCCTCCGGTACCGGAGGCCCGTGCCGGTATGGCACCCATGATCATGGTGTTGTTGGCCGGAGTGAACGTCCCCAGCCCCAGCCCGGTCAGCGCCAGCACCGGCACAAGCCAGCCGATCGTCAGCGGGACGACGAGCAGCGCGGCCACCGCCAGCGTGAAGACGCAGGCTCCGGCCAGGCAACGGCCGCGATCCGGAAGGTGGCCGGGCAGCAGCCGGTCGCCACCGGTCGCGGCCAGCGCGAATCCGGCCGGCAGCGCCGTGAGCACGAGTCCGGCAGTCAGGTCCGAGGAGCCGCGCGTGGTGAGTACGACGGGCACCAGCACCAGCGGTCCGAACAGCACCAGGTATCCACTCAGGGCCCCTACCAGCCCGAACGCCACCGTCCGCCTGCGCAGCAGGGCCAGATCCAGCAACGGGACGCGGCCCGCCGCTGCCAACGCACAAACCCCCCGCCCGAGCCGACCGCCAGCAGGAACAGCAGGGCAACCCCCCAGCCGGGCACGACCAGCCCGGATGCCGCGGATACCCCCATCAGGGCACTCGTGGTCGTCACCGCGAGCAGCCCCAGCCCGGCCCAGTCGAAGCGCGCCACCGCCGTACGGGCACGCGTGCGCGGCAGCAGATAGTGCCCGCCGACCAGCGCGATCAGCCCGACCGGCACGTTCACCCAGAACACCCAGCGCCAGCCCAGCGTCGAGACCAGTGCGCCGCCGACCGTCGGGCCGAGTGCCAGTCCGAGCGCCTGGGCGGCGGCCTGCACGCCCAGCGCGCTGCGCATCCGCTCGCGCGGTGCACTGGTGGTCACCAGGGCCACGCTGTTGGCCTGCATCATGGCCGCGCCGGCGGCCTGGACCACACGGAACGCAACGAGTGCGAGCAGAGAGGGGGCGAGGCCGCAGGCGGCGGAGGCCAGGGTGAAGACGGCGAACCCGTACAGGTACAGCAGCTTGCGGCCGTGCGCGTCGGCCAGCCGCCCGGCCGGCACCAGCAGGGCCACCAGTGCCAGCAGGTAGGCCAGCGAGACCCACTCCACCGCCGCGAGCGACGCGTGGAACTCCGTGCGCAGACTGCCGTAGGTCAGCGTCACGATGCTGGCGTCCAGCTGCCCCATGAACGCCCCGAAGCACACCGTCCCGACGGCCAGCCACCAGGCGTTCGGCCGCGAGCGTATCCCCTCGGGGCGTGGCCGCTCGGCGGTGAACACAGTGGACCAGCTCCCCCTCGACGGGTGCGGACTCATGTCGGTGGCCATACCTCCAAGGTTATATCGGCCACCGAAGTATTTTGCTATCGTCCTATCTCGGGTCCGCGGCAGCTCCGCCCGCTCCGCCCGGATGACGGAGTCGAGGAATGTCCATGGCGCTGCCGCGGCCCCTCACGCAAGGCAAAACGGCCCCGACGCTCAGGGGGAATCGTGTCGATCGACCTGGACGAAGAAGCAGCCCTGCGGCACGTCACCGAGCAACTCAAGACGTCCTACGGCGACCGCCACACCCCCGAGAAGATCGAAGACGCCGTCGCCACAGCACGACAGTCCTTCACATCCCTGCCGATTCGCACCTACGTGCCCGTTCTAGACGAATAAGTCCGATGTCAGAGGCTCAGGAGCGGTTGCTCAGGCTGGCGGCCACGGCGGTCAGTCGGTCCATTGCGTGAGCCACACCGAGC